>NZ_JBIARA010000017.1:0-153392 GCF_042889525.1 Micromonospora sp. NPDC002575
CGTTCTCTCTCTGACCTGTTCAATCGCGGCCCCCCCCCCCCCCCCCCCCCCCGGCCGGGGGGGCCCCCCCCCCCCCCCGCGGGGGGGGGGGGGGGGGGGGGGGGGGGGGGGGGGGCCCGCCCCCCCCCCCCCCGACGCGGGGATCAGCGCGGGGCGCGGGTGGGCGGGGCGTCGAGGCGGGGCCGGTCGCCGTCGCACAGCCGCCGCCAGGCCCGCCGGTAGAGGTCGGCGACCGGCTCGCCGGGCACGGTGACGCCGAGCGCGGCCGTGCCGTCGGGGGCCAGGTCGAACAGGGTGGCCTTCCAGCCTTCGAGGGGAGCCTGCCCGCCGCCGCGCGCCAGCCACGGGCCGGGCAGGAACAGCGACCGGCCGGCCCGGGGCCGGCTGGCGGCGACGACCAGGTCGGTGCCGGCCAGCTCGGCGCGGGCGGCCTTGAGCCGGGCCGGCTTCCAGCCGGTCCACGTCGCCGTGTTGCGGTCGGTCGGGTCCGGCATGGCGAGCAGCATCAGGTACACCGCCGCCGCGTCCGCGCCCAGGCCGTGTGCCGCGGCCGCCTCGGCGACCAGGTCGGGCACGGACCGGGTGGGGTCCTGCGGCCACCACGTCCCGTCGGCGGCCCGGTCGCCGCCGGCCGGGTCGCCCGGGTCGGCGAGCAGCGCCGCGAACCGCGGGTCGCGGACCAGCCGCAGGGCCACCTCCATCGGGTACGGCCGGGCCGCGTCGTAGCGCAGCGCCGGCAGGTACGGGTCCGTGCCGTCGGCGTCGAGCAGGTCCGGTCGCAGCGCGGGCGAGGGCTGGTCGTCGTGGGTGGCCAGCACGATGGCGCCGTAGCGTTCCCAGCCTGGCCCGGTCTCCGACGGGGTGCCCGCCACCTGGCGGAAGTCGGGCAGGGAGACGTACCGGTCGAGGTCGAGCAGCAGCTCGGGGTTGGCCAGCCGGTCCCGGATCGCGGCCAGGGCGGCCGGCAGCGCGGCCCGGCACGTGTCGCGGGCCGGCGTGTGGTGGGCGACCCAGGCGGCCAGGGCGACCGCCGAGGTCAGCACCGCGCCGGTGAAGCCGGTGGCCCGGTCGTCGACGGGCCGGGCTTGGTCGCCGCTGATCCGGAAGGCCAGGTCGGTGCTCAGCTCGACCGAACGGGCCGGGTCCAGCAGCGCCGGCAGCGCCTGGGCGGGGCTCCAGGCGACGCGGACCGCCCGCACCGCCGCAGCGAGCAGGTGCTCGGGCACCACGACCCGGCGGCCGAGGGCCGCGTTCCAGACCGCCGCCGCCGCGTCGACGTCCGGCCCGTCGGTCCACAGCCGGGCCGGGTCGGCGGGCAGCAGCGCCGCGACCACGGCCCGGCGCAGCGGCGCGCCGGCCTCGTTGAGCACGCCGAAGGCCAGCTTGACCTCGCCGACCTGCCGGATGCCGAGCGCCCGGCGCACCTCGACCGGCACGGGGGTCGCCGAGTCCGCGTGCGGCACGCCGGCCAGCACCAGCTTCGCGGCGGTGGGGGTGACGCCGGTCAGCTCGGCGAACCGTTCGGCCGCCTCCGGCCGCCACGGCAGCGGGCCGCGCGCGGCCCACTCGGTGCGGAAGCCGGCCAGCCAGCCGGCCGGCCGGGCCTCGCCGACCGGGGTCGCGGAGTCCACCGTGTACGGCTCGGGCACGGCGAACACGCCGGCCGGGTCGTGGTACAACGCGTCGAAGTGGTAGCCGGTGCGGGTGCCGCTGGCGGACAGGACGGCGAGGAACGCCCCGCCGGGCAGCGGCAGGATGCCCGGCTGGGGACGGCGACGCTTGCCCTGTGCGTCGTTCAGGTCGTCGTCGAGCAGGTGCAGCCGCAGCCGACGCCACCGGGCGGGTTCGGTGGCGGTGGTCAGGTCGAGCCGGTCGAGTTCCGTGAGGAGGGCTGCCAGGTCCTCCCGCTGCTCGTCGGGGGTGACCGCCGCGACGGCCCGGTAGGCGACCGCCCCGACGCCGTCGAGCACCGACCACCAGTGCAGGGCTCCGGGCAGCACCGGCCCGTCGATGTGCAACCGCACGGCGGGGTCAACGCCGCCGGTCGCGGAGCGCTGGGCGTCCAGCGCCTCGAACTGGGTGAAGGCGTGGGCCAGGTCGGCCTCCCCGTAGCCCGTGCCGCGCAGCCCGTCGAGCGCCGCGCCGAGCCGACGGTCGGTGGGGCCGGCGGCGGTGGCCGCCGGGCCCTGCGCCGGGGCGGACAGCGCCCGGGTGAGCCGCCCGGTCGTCGCGTCCAGGTCGGTGCGGACGCGGGCGGCCAGCCGCAGCACCCCGGCGACCCCGGCGAGCAGCGCGTCGTGGCTGATCGCCGGCACCGCCGACCGGATCAGCGCGACCAGCGGGTCGGGGGTGGGTGCGGCCTGCCCGCCGGTCGACGCCGGCGCAACCGAGCCGGGGCGGCCCGCGCCGGTCCGGTTCGCCGCCGCGTCGGCCAGCTGGGCGCGCCGTTCGTCGACGGCGGCCGTGAGCAGGTCGGCGACGGCGTCCCGGTCGATCCGGCGCAGGGCGGCCGAGCCGGCCGGGTCCCGGGGCAGCAGGTTGCCGAGGAAGTCCGGGCCGGGCAGCGGCACCGCGCCGGGGGTGTAGTCCCGGCCGGACTCCCCGGCCACGGCCGACGCGACGCCGTCCGGATCGAGCAGCGCGAGGTTGTCGAGCACGGCGCGGGGCCGGTCGTCGCCGGGCAGCACCAGCGCGGCGATCGGCTCCTGTCCCGCCGGCACGGTGACGGCGCGGCCGGCCAGGTCCTCGCCGCGTACGGAGCCGTCGGGCCGGGTGACGACCCGCCAGCCGAGCAGGCCGTCCACCGGCGCGGCGGCCGGGGTGGCCCGCGGTGACAGGGCGGGCCGCAGCCAGCTCGTCCGCTCCGTGAGGTGCTCCCCGGCGGGCAGGTCGGCCAGGAACCGGGGCAGGCTACGCCGGCCGTGGGCGCCGCTGGCCGGGTCGTACTCGCGCCAGCCGCGGTCGCCGTCGTCGCCCCTGCGGTAGACCCAGTGGGTGGTGCCGTCGGTGATGACCGGCAGCTCGTCGGGGACGGCGGTGTCCCCGGCGTGCAGCACGCCGTCGCCGGTGGTCCGCCCGCCGCCGGCCAGGGGCAGGGTGATCGTGTTGCGTCGCGGCTGGCTGCCACGGGTGCGACCCTGGAGGGGCTGCGGCTCGTCGGGGGCCGTGTGCCAGTAGCCGCGCAGGTTGTAGTCGAGCTCCTGGGAGCGCCAGAAGACCAGCAGGCGTCCGTCGACGTAGTGGTAGCCGGCCTGGCCCCACCTGTCGTCGGCGGGGATGCGCAGGTCGTGGCGGAGCACGATGCCCTCGGCGCCGATGACGCGGACGGTGGTGGGGCCGCCGAGGATCGCGTAGGGCCACGCCTCCTGCCAGGTCGTTTCGACCCGGTGGTCGCCGCCGGTCACCTCCTGCCAGGCCGTCTCCCACTCCGGCCAGCCCAGCTCGTCGAAGATGCCGCCGCGCAGGCTGGCGGCGACCTGCTCGGCGAGGTCGACGCCGAGGGCCCACCCGAGGTCGCCGCCAGGGCCGTCGGGCCCGTCGGCGTCGTCGGTGACCAGCCGCAGCGCCTCGGCCGGCAGCCCGCCCAGCCAGCCCACCGACTCCTGCAGGTACGGCAGCCCGGCGGTGAACCGGTCGCGGACGCGGCCCCGCAGCCAGTCGGCCAGCAGCGGCCGAAGGCCCGGCGTGTCGGCCAGCCGGCGCAGCGTCTCCGACTCGGTGTCGAGCCGGGCCAGCCCCCGGCGCAGGGGCTCGGCGAACCGGTCGTCGCCGGCCAGCGCGCGCAGGTCCCGTTCTCCCCCGGTCCTGGCCCACTGCGCCAGGTCCAGGGTCTCGCGCTGCCGCGGCGCGGCGACCGGCAGGTCGAGGGCGAGCAGCAGGTCGAGCAGGTCCAGGTCGTCGCCGATGGCGAGGGTCTCGCCGCTGTCGGCCAGCTCGGCGCGCAACCGGTCGGCCATCCGCTCGACCAGCGGATACAGCGCCGGGAGCCGAGGGGGACGGTAGCCGGAGGTGGCCCGGTCGAGGAAGCGGCGCAGCCACCCGGCGGCGCCGTCGCGGGGGCGGGCCGCGTCCGGCACGTCGGGGTCGGACAGCCCGGCGAGGGCGCCGGTCTCGGTCAGCAGGACCAGCCAGGAGACCAGGTCGTCCCGGTCGGTGGGCATCAGGTCGAGCAGGCTGCCGCGCACCGCCGGGTCCCGGCCGGCCAGGGCCGTCACCGTCGGCAGGTGCGCCCGCCACCAGCCGGCCGGCGCCCCGGCGACGGCGGGCAGCCGGAGCAGCTCGGTCAGGTAGGCGGCCACCCGGTCGGCGGCGCCGGCGTCGGCCCTGCCGGCGGCCCGGGCCAGCCGGTTGACGGCGGTGGCGGACTGGGTGGACGGCACCACGCCGGCGGTGGCCGCCCGCAGGGCCAGCCGGCAGAACCGGTCCAGGGCCTCGGCGGCCGGCAACTGGGCGGACAGTTCCTTCGCGTAGCCGGCCAGCGCGGCGCCGGACACCACCTTGGCGGACGCGAACTCCAGGTAGACCTCGTCGAGCCGGTTCAGGTCGATCGGCAGGCCGTGCTGCGCCTCCGCCCGGCGCGCCTTGTTGAACAACTGCGTCGCGTAGGTGTCCTGCCCGGCGGCCAGGAACACCCGGGCCGCCTGCTCGAAGAACGTCGGCAGCACGTGCGGCAGCGTGCGGGCGAACCGCTCGGCGATGGCGAGGTGCCCGTCCAGGGCGGCCTTGGGCCGGGACCGGGCCTGCCGGGCGAGCTTGCTCAGCTCCGGCACCACCGCCAGGACGTGCCGGCCGTCGGCCGGGTGGTGGACCAGCACCCACTCGGGGAACGCCAACGGACGGCGGGGGCCGAGCCCGACGACGGCCGGCTCGGCGGCCGGGGTCAGGCCGAGGAAGTCGACGGCGGCGTCCTCGCCCTCGCCGAGGGCGGCGTCGACCAGCCGTACCACCGGCCGGTCGTCGAGGACCGGGTGCCGGTAGCTGCGGGCGGTCAGCGGCACCGCCCGGTCGCCGGCTCCGGCGGCGCCGGCCGGCAGCACCGCCCCGGCGGCCAGCAGGCTCTCCGCCGACGGCGGGGCCGCGGTGGTGGTGGTCCCGGTCATGCCGCCCTCCCCGTGGTGGTCGCGG
This sequence comes from Micromonospora sp. NPDC002575, assembly GCF_042889525.1. NCBI lineage: Bacteria > Bacillati > Actinomycetota > Actinomycetes > Micromonosporales > Micromonosporaceae > Micromonospora > Micromonospora sp. NPDC002575. The sequence goes on from NZ_JBIARA010000017.1 coordinate 5,125, forward strand.
CCCCGGACAGGGCCGTCGCCATGCGCATTCCCTCCGACCAGGCGACCGGCCCCACCTCGGCCAGCCGCAGGGTCGGCCCGTCCACGACCGACCAGGAGAGGCCGCCCAGCGTCGCCTCGGAGTCCCAGTAGTCCTCGTCGAAGCCCAGGGCGGCCTCGACCGTGCGGCCGTCCTCCCAGACGCGGCACCTGACCTGCGAGCCGGAGACCCGGAAGCCGAACGTCGCGGCCCGGACGGCCAACCGGTTGGGCACCTTCGTGCCCCGGAAGTCGGTGACGGCGGTATCCCGGTCGGTCAGGGTCGCGGGCCGGGACCAGGTGCCCCGGTGCAGTTGCTCGACGCGCTGGGTGATGTCGAGCTCGTCGGCGAACTCGCGCAGGTCGGCCAGGGCGGGCAGGTGCGCCGGATGGGGCAGCCGGGCGCTGGTCGGCGACAGCCGGACGGTCTCCCCGTCGAGGTCGACCATCCGCAGGTCGCCGCCGTCGGTGACGTCGCGGAGGAAGCCCGGCGCGGCGGGGTCGTCGCCGAGCACCACGAGGTCGCGCAGCGCGTCCCGCCAGGCCGGGTCCGGCCACACCCGGGCCAGCAGCGCGGTCGGCACCGGCAGCGACGACACCACCCAGGCGTCGACCCGGGCCAGGCACTCGGCGGCGTGCCGGTCCAGCCACTGGGCGAGCTGGCGCAGCCGGTCCACCTCCGGGTCGTCCCGCAGCGCCTTGGGAAGGGTCTTCAGTGGACGCCCGGTGGCCCGTGGGCCGGCCGACCGGGCCGCCACCTTTCCGTCCACGAGGGAGATCTCGTACGAGTCTCCCACCGCTAACCAGCCCATCAGGAATACCCTCCGCAATGGCGAAATCACCAGATTCCACAAGGAATCCGTCATGATCGACGACGCACGGAGGCTAACAGTAGCGACCGACAAGATCGCTGGAGTCGGTCAGGGAGTGGTGCCGGACCACGCCCGGGTGGCGTCGGGCGCACTGGGAGCGGCTGTGGCGTCGGGAGCGGCTGTGGCGCCGGCCAGTCGGGCGAACGGGCCGCCGGCGGCCAGCAGCACGCCGGGCGGCCCGCACTCCACCAGCCGACCCCCGTCGAGCACCAGCACCAGGTCGGCGTCGGCGACCGTGGAGAGCCGGTGCGCGATCACCACCCGGGTCATGGGCAGCGCGCGCAGGCCCGCCTCGACCGCCGCCTCGGTCAGCGTGTCCAGCGCGCTCGTCGCCTCGTCCAGGATCAGCAGGGCGGGATCGGCCAGCAGGGCCCGGGCCAGCGCGACCCGCTGCCGTTGCCCGCCGGACAGGCCGGCCCCGCCGTCGCCGATGCGGGTCTGCAATCCCATCGGCAGGGCCGCCACGTCGTCGTGCAGCGCGGCCAGCCGGATCGCGCGGGCGATCGCGGCGTCGGAGGCGTCGGGACGGGACAGGGTCAGCGCCTCGCGCAGGGTGCCCGCCCCGACGTACGTCTCCTGCAGGACCACGCCGATCTGCCGGCGCACCGAGGACAGCTCCAGCGTGGCCAGGTCGACGCCGTCGAACCGGATCTGCCCCTCCGTCGGCGCGTACAGCCCGGTCAGCAGACCGACCAGGGTGCTCTTGCCGCTGCCGGAGCCGCCGACCACCGCGACCTTCTCCCCCGGCCGGAACACGGCGGTCACCCCCCGCAGCGCCCAGGGGGAGCGCCGGTCGTACCGGAAGCCCACCCCGGTCAGGGTGACCAGGCCGATCAGCGCGGGCGCGGGCCGCCCCGGCGCGGGCTGTTCGACGGGTGCCTGCGCGATGTCGGCCAGCCGGTCCACCGTGGGCGTCAGCAGCGTGAACGACGGCAGCCGCTGTGCCAGCGCCACCGCCGGGTTGATCGCGGCGACCGCGAGCGCGGCGAGCCCGGCCGCCCGCCCGGGCGAGTCGGCCAGCCGGGCCGCCACCAGGAGCATGAGCACCGGGCTGGCCACCGACCACGCGGCGAGCAGCGCCTCCCCGGTCGCCGCCAGCCGGGCCAGCCGGTACGCCGCGTCGACGCCCCGGTCGAACGACTCCTGCCACAGCCGCAGCACCCGCCGTTGCGCCCCGGCCACCCGGATCGCCGCCATGCCCTGCAACGCGTCGGTCAGTCGGGCCGCCTCCTCGCCCGAGGCCAGCAGCTCCTCCCGTTGCAGGGCGCTGGCGCGGCTGCCGAGCCACGCCGCCGTGCCGACCTGCACGGCGATGACGCCGGCGGCCACCAGGCCCAACGCCGGCGCCAGCACCGTCACCACGGTCAGGTAGCCGACGACCAACAGCGCGTCGAGCGCCGTGGCCACCAGCGACGATGCCAGCAGGTCCCGCACGGAGCCGACCGCGCGCACCCGGTCGATCAGGTCGCCGGCCGAGCGGCGCTGGAAGTACCGGTAGACCACCTCGAAGAGCCGGCCGACCGTGTCGACGCCGAGCCGCGCGCCGATCCGGCGTTGCAGGGCGGTGACGGCCAGGCCCCGCGCCAGCGACAGCGTCCCGGTGACCAACGCCAGTGCGGCGACGGCGGCGAGCCACGACGCCTGCGGGGGCGTCGCGGCGTCGATGATGGCCGCCGTCGCCCACGGCACGGCCAACCCCGCCACGGTGATCAGCAGCGACGCCGCCGCGAGCACGGCGAGCAGCCCGGTGTGCCGGCGCAGCACCGGCGCGAGCAGCTGACGCACCGGCCCGGGGGTGGGGGTGACCGGCGGCGCGGGGCCGGCGGGTTCGGCCAGCAGCACCACTCCGGTCGAGCCGGCGCAGAACTGCGCGGGCGTCAGCCGCCGCCGTCCGACGGCCGGGTCGACGACGTCGACACCGCGCCGGCCGATGCGTTCGACCACCACGTAGTGGTCGCCGTTCCAGTGCGCCACCAGGGGCAGCGGCAGTTCCCGCAGGCGGGCCGCGTCCTGGCGCAGGGCCGGCAGCGCGATCGCCCGGCAACGCAGCCCGAAGTCGTGCGCCGCGTCCCGCAGGTCGCGCAGGCTCAGCCCGTCCCGGCCGACGTCGAGGTGGGCCCGCAGCCTCGCCACGGGCACCGCCCGGCCCGACGCGGCCAGCAGCATGGCCAGCGCGCTGGGGCCGCAGTCGGTGGCGGCGACCTGGAGCACCACCGGCACCCGCCGCCGGCCGATCATCGGGGCGACGCCGTCCGGTCCCGGGGCAGCATGGTCCTACCTCTCGCTACGCCGCCGCAAGGGCGGCGGGTGGAAAGCAGTGTGTGCCGGCGGGGGTCGGTGGACACCAGGGAAATCCCGGGCTTGGACCCCGGTTCTACGCTCACCGGCGTGTCTAGCGAGATCGCGGCCGAGCGCCTCCTGTCGGCGGCCGACAGCGCCGACCCGGATCAGGCCGCCCGACTGACCTTCCGGGCGTTCGTCGCGTTGTCGCGCACCGCCGACGCTCACCAGTTGCTCCCGCTGGTGTCCCGCGCGCGGGAGGCGCACCACGCGAGCCGCTCGACCCGGACGGCGCTGATCCACCACACGCTCACGGGGATCGCCGCCACCCGGGCCGGCCGCGCCGACGGCCCGGAGCATCTCGACACCGCCGTACGGATCTTCGACGAGAACGCCTTCGGCACCGATCCGGTGCTGGTCGAGTGCGCGCTGACGGCCGTGTTGACGCTGATGCGCCCGCAGCAGGCGCGGCGGCTCGCCCCGCTGGTCGACGCCCTGGACCTCGTGCCGGCGGACCGGGCGCGGCTGACCGCGTTGGTCGGCGTCGGCGACGCGTGGGCCGGGAACCTGGTGCGGGGGCAGGCCGAGCTGCGGGAGGCGGCGCGGCTCGCCGCGCTCTGCGACAGTCTCGACGTGCAGGCCGAGGCGACGTCGTGGCTGGCCAAGTGCGACGCGCTGCGCGGCGACCTGGACCTGGCGGCGGCCCACCTCGACCAGGCCCGGGAGCTGGCCGCGCGGGTCGGTTCGGCCTGGGTGGCCCGCCACCTCCCCGAGTGCACGGCGGCGCTCGCGTTCGCCAGGGGCGACTGGGACGCGTGGGCCGGGTTGCTCGAACTCGTGGTGGCCACGGACACCGGCGTGACCGCCGGCCTGCAGCACGAGCACCGCTGGGAGCTGGCCACCCACCACGCCCTGGCCGGCCGGGCGGCGGTGGCCGCCGACGTGCTCGCCGGGGTCGACGACCCGCCCGCCTCCTGGCCGGGCGGGCCGGCGCTGCCGGCGTGGCGGGCCTGGATCCTCGCCCCGGATTCGCCGTCGGCCATGGCGGACCTCGCGGCCTCGCTCGGCGGGCTGACCCGGCCCGTCGAGCAGCTCCTGGCGGCCCGCATCGCCTGGCTGCTCGGCGCGCACCACGGGCGGGCCGGCCGGCGCGGCGAGGCGGCCCGGCTGCTGGAGCAGGCGTGTGCCGGGTACGCCCGCACCGGCGCCGCCGGGCTGCTCGCCCTGGTGCTGACCGACCTGCGGCTGCTCGGCGACCGGCCGGGCGGCGCTGCCCACGCCGACGCCGCACCCTCCGCCGCCTCCGGCGGCCCCGCCTCGTCCGCCGGCCCCGCCCCGGCGCCCGCGTCCCGCGCCGTCGACCCCGCCCCCTCGGACGAGCCCCCGGCCGGCGGCGCGGTGGCGGCGTTCGTGCGCTGGGACGGGCAGCCGGCGCTGACCGACGCCGAGGCCCGGGTCGCCGCCGTGATCGCCGACGGGCTCAGCAACCGGGAGGCGGCCCAACGGCTGTTCGTCTCGGTCAAGACGATCGAGTTCCACCTGGGCAACATCTTCCGCAAGCTCGGCGTGCGCAACCGCACCGAGCTGGCCGCCCGCCGGGCGCGGACCGGCTGAGCCCGGCGCGGCGGGGCCCGGCGGGTCTCCCGGGCCCCGCCGGCGGGTCAGCGGTAGCCGGCGGCCACCACGTTGGCCTGCACCGCGTTCTCCGTCGCGTCGGACGGGTAGCCGGCGACCATGGCCCCCTCGTAGAAGGTGCCGGCGCTCAGGTTCGCGCCGCCGTCGGGCTTGCAGCAGTCCCCGCCGCTGCCCAGGATGATGGCGCCCTGCTTCTTCATCGGGCTGTAGCCCGGCGGGAGCGCGCCGTCCCAGAGCGTGTAGAGGCTGCCCGACTGGGCGTTGCTGCCCTTGATCGCGAAGCGCGTGGTGCCGTTGTTCTTCAGCGTCGCGGTGACGAACTTGCTGGTGAACGCCCGCTGGTTGGGGTTCCAGGAGCTGCTGCCACCGGGGAACAGGCCCCATTCGAGGTCCGCCTGCACCCAGGGGCCGGTGCCGGAGCAGCCGCCGAACCAGCACTGCGTGCCGAAGTTGATGGCGTCCATCGCCCCGGCGGCGTCGGCCTTCCTCGTCGTCTCGCTGTTGCCGTAGTCGAAGCAGCAGCCGTTGTTGACGTGGGTGCCGCTGGTCACCATGTACATGCCCTCCGGGGCGGCGCCGGTCGGGACGCCGGTCAGGTGGCCGTCGCGCCAGTAGCTGTTGCCGGGGTTGATGTAGAGCGAGTACGCCTTGGCGCCGCCCACCGTGAGCGACTCCGAGGTGGCGATCGCCGGCTTGCTCTGCGGCGAGCCCGGCACCACGCTCGACCCCTGGTACCACAGGTCGTTGCCCCGCCCGGACTGGTCGTAGACGACCGTGACCACGCAGGTCGTGCCGGCGCAGAACGAGTCCTGCGTCGCCGCGTTGGCGGTGCCGCCCGCGCCCGACAGGCCGATGTTGCGGGTCGTGTTGTCCGACGAGCGCCGGACCTGGTAGAGGTTGCCGTTGTACGCCGCGTAGAGCGCCCGGGTCGTGCTGTGCGCCGCCACGCACGGGGTCCCCCCGGAGGCGTAGATGTCGCAGGGACGCCCGCCGGCCGGCGGCGGGCTGGTCGGCGGCGGGGTCGTCGGCGGGGTGGACGGCGACGTCCACTGCTGGTTGGCGCCGCCGTGACAGGCCCAGAGGGCCACCTTGGTGCCGTTGGCGGTGCCGTTGCCGCTGGCGTCGAGGCACAGCCCGGACTGCACCCCGGTGATGGTGCCGTTGGCGTTGACGTTCCACTGCTGGTTGGTCTGGCCGTTGCAGTCCCAGATGATGGCCGGCGTGCCGTTGGCGGTGCCCTGGCCGGAGGCGTCCAGGCACTTGTTGCCGTACACCACGAGTTGCCGGCCCGAGGTCCAGGTCCAGGTCTGGTTGGCGCTGCTCCCGCAGTCCCACAGCTGCGTCTGGGTGCCGTTGACGGTGCTGGAGTTGGGGACCTCGAGGCAGCGGCCGGACTGCACGCCCACGATCGGGGCGCTCTGCCCCGGCTCGATGGCCGCCGCCGACGCCGCCTCGGCGGCCGGGAACAGGACGCCGGGCGCGGCGACGCCGACGACGAGGAGGCCGAGCAGCGCGCCGGCCAGGACGCCGAGGCGGCGCGGTCGACGCCGCCTCGGGACGGGTTCGCGGGCCGCTCCTGGCCCGCTGCGGGACGGGATTCGCACGGAATGGCTCCTTCTCTGTGGGTGGGGGCGGGCGGGGTGGCGGACACGCCGCGGGTGGCGCCGGTCGTGGTCGGGGGCCGGCCGCCCGGCGGACGGCCGGCCCCGCGAGGGCTACCGTCCCCAGATCCGCCACGTCTGGTTCAACGGGCTGCCCTGGCCGACCGGGTTGCAGGTCCACTGGTGGACCCGTGCCTGCGCGGCGGTGGAGACCCCGCTGACGTCGACGCACTTGCCGCTGTGCCGGGCGACGAGCTGGTAGTCGTGGGAGTCGTTGCCGGAGTAGGTCACCTTGCGGAGGGTGAACTGCTGGTTGAGCCCGTTCTGGCAGGTCCACTGGTGCACGGCCGCGCCGTCGGCGGTGGAGACTCCGCTGACGTCGAGGCACTTGCCGCTGCCCTGGTTGACCACGGTGTACGTGTTCGCCACCCCGTCGACCGGGCGGAAGTTCCACAGCTGCTGGTCCCCGCCCTCGCAGTAGTACTGCTGCTGGAGGTTGCCGTCGGCGACGCCCAGCCCGGTGTTGTCCAGGCACTGCTGGGAGTGCTGGGCCACCGCCACCGACTGGAAGCCGGTGTCCGCGGGCGGCAGCAGGGTGACGGTGTAGGTGTCGGTCTGGTTGCCGTACGGCAGGGTCACGGCGACGTTGTTGTTGGCCACGCTGACCACGCTGTTCGAGACCGTGACCGGCCCCTGCACCGCGCCGCCGCCGTTGTACGGGATGCGCTGCGTCAGGACCCGCACCTGGTTGTTCTGCACGATGCCGCTGGTGGTGTCCAGCCGTTGCAGGTTGACGGTCAGGTTGCCGGTGGTGCGCCCGCCACCGACCAGGACCTTCGCCGCGCCGGTCGTCTTGGTGGCGTACGCGTCGTAGGACTGGCTGGCGGTCACGGCGACGGCCTGCCCGGTCTGCGAGGCGTAGTAGCGGTAGGCCCACCACTCGCCCTTGGGCTGGTGCTGGCCGGCCGAGTTGCGGACCAGCAGGTTGGCGAGGTCGTTGTGCAGGTTGCCGCCGCCGGCCCAGTTGGCCCGCAGGCCGTCCGCGCGGGCCCGCTCCAGGCGGGCGATGTACCACGCGCCGTCGGCCGGGTTCTGCTCGTCGGTCGCGCCGTACTCGTTGATCTGGTACGGCCGGGGGTGGGCGATGCCGCGCGGGTCGAGCGTGGCGTTGGCGGCGGCGACGTTGGCGACCGGGTCGCCCGGCAGCGAGTGCCAGCTGACGATGTCCGGCACGGTGTTGGTGGAGCGGACGAAGTCGAGGTACTGGTTCCAGAAGGCGTGGTTGGTCGACGGCACGCAGGCGCAGCTCGGCCCGACGATGAGCTGGTTGGGCAGCTCCGCGCGCAGGCGCTGGTAGGTGCGCCGCCACAGTTCGAGGTACTGGGAGATCGGGCGGTTCCAGAAGATGGTGATGTTGGGTTCGTTCCAGATGTCCCACTGCACGGTCAGCCCGGACGCCCGGACGTCGCCGATGAGCCGGGTGAGGAAGTTGTCGTAGTCGGTCCAGTTGCCGTTGTCGCCGGGGAACCGGGAGATGCCCGCGCCGTCGGCGCCCCACAGGTCGTGCGGCAGGATGATGAACTGGCCGCCGAGGGCGGCGGTCCGGCGGGCCTGGGCGAGCGTGGAGTTCCACCGGCGGTCGTACGTGCCGCCGACCCAGCCGCTGCCGGCCAGTTGCGCGCCGCCGGCGCGCATGTACTGGAACTTGACGTCGCGGTAGAAGTGGTCGGCCGGGCCGCTGGCGTTCTCGGTCATGCCGTAGATCCAGCCGGACGCCCGGTAGGTGGGCGTGCCGGTGGTCGTGGCGAAGTTGACGGTGATCGACTCGTCGGCGGCCCGGGCGGGGGACCCGGCGACGGTCACGGCGGCGGTGGCAGCGAGCAGGGCGACCACGAGGCGGGCGACGAGCGCACGGGCTCCTCCTGGTCTGCTGCGGGACGGGGTCTTCACGGGCGGCTCCTTGGTGGGGCGTGGGGACGCTCTCCGGAGGGCAGCACTTGCGAACCGATTCGCAGGGATCGTAGGACCGGGCGTCGATTGATGTCAATGAAGTGACAGCGCGGTGACGACGTCGTTTCTGCCCTGGTAGACCTCCCACGTCGCGCCACCCCTTGACCGTCGACCATAGACGGACCTATCTTCGTCCGAACCGATTCGTCGAATCGATTCGCAGTCCTCTGGCGACGCCTCCCCACCCACCGGCGTCGCGCCCGCGACGGAAGCACGCCCAGCCCGAGCCCACGCCCGACGACCGACGTGAAGTGAGGCAGCCCATGACAGGACCCCGCCGGCGGCGACGCCTGGCCGCCGTCGCCGTGATAGCACTCGCCGCAGCCGCCGCCGGCGCCTGCTCGTCGTCCTCCGACGGCCCCTCCGGCGGCGACCGCGCCTACCTCGTCTGGGACCCGTACCCGCAGTTCGCCGACGACTCCGCGTGGGTCGCGCTGCTCAGGAGATGCGGCGCATCGGCGGGGGTGACGGTCGAGCGGACCGGCTACGACACCAGCGACCTGACGAACAAGGCGCTGCTCGCCGCACAGCAGGGCAACGCGCCGGACGTGCTGATCGTGGACAACCCGGTCGTCTCGACGCTGGCCGAGGCCGGGGCGCTCACCACCACCGACGAGAACAGGCTGGACGTCTCCGGCATGGAGCCGAACCTGCTCGGCGCCGGCCAGCGCGACGGCAAGACGTACGGGGTGCCGATCGGGGCGAACACCCTCGCCCTCTACTACAACAAGGACGTGCTGGGCGCCGCAGGCGTCGACCCGGCCTCGATCACGGACTGGACGTCGCTGAACGCGGCGCTGACCAGGGTCAAGGCCAGGGGGAAGAAGGGCATCACCTTCTCCGCGATCGGCACCGAGGAGGGCAGCTTCCAGTTCCTGCCCTGGTTCTGGGGGTCGGGCGCCCAACTGACCGCCCTGGACTCCCCGCAGGCGGTGTCCGCGCTGACGCTGTGGACCGACTGGCTCCGGCAGGGCCACGCCCCGAACTCCGTCATCAACAACACCCAGACCACGAGTTGGCAGGAGTTCGCCACCGGCGACTACGCCTTCGCCGAGAACGGCACCTGGCAGCTCGCCAACGCGGACAAGCTCGACTTCGCCTACGGCATCGTCCCGATCCCGGCCAGCGCGGGCGGCCCGGCGCCGGCGCCGACCGGAGGCGAGTTCGTCTCCGTCCCCGTGCAGCAGGACACCGGCCGGTACGCCACGTCGCAGCGGCTGGTGGCCTGCCTGACCAGCGCCGACAACCTGCTCACCACCGACACCACGCTCTCCTACGTCGCGCCCGTCGCCGCCGTGCAGGAGCGTCAGGTGGCCGCCGACCCCAAGCTCAAGGTCTGGGTCGAGGCGGTCCGGGCGGCCCGGGGCCGCACCGGCGACAACCTCGGCACCCGGTACCCGAAGATCTCCGAGCCGCTGTGGACGGCGGTGCAGGCGGCCCTCAGCGGCGCGAAGACGCCGCCGCAGGCGCTGGCCGCCGCCCAGGCCGCGGCCACGGCCAGGTGACGCGCGAGACCGACGTCATGCTGCCCACGACACGGACGCCCCCCACCACGCGGGCCCGGGGCGGGGCGACCGGCGCGCCTCCCCGGCCCCGGCGTCGCCGGCCCGGCCGCTGGTCGGCGTGGTGGTTCCTGGCCCCGGTGACCGGCTACCTGGTCGCCTGCTACGCCTACCCGCTCTACCGCAACGTGGAGCTGAGCCTGCGCGAGTACACCGTCCGCTCGTTCGTGCAGGGCGGCGCGCCCTTCGCCGGCCTGGACAACTACCGGACGGTGCTGGCCGACCCGGCCTTCGGGCCGGCGGTGGCGCACACCCTGGTCTTCACCGCCGCGTCGCTCGCCTTCCAGTTCACCATCGGCATGGCGCTGGCGCTGTTCTTCCAGCAGCACTTCCCGCTGTCGCGCACGCTGCGGGCGCTGATCCTCGTGCCGTGGCTGCTGCCGCTGATCGTCTCGGCGTCGACCTGGTCGTGGCTGCTCAACAGCGACTCGGGGCTGGTCAACGCGGCGCTCGGCGTCGTCGGGGTGGAGCCGGTCAACTGGCTCACCTCGCCGCGCTGGTCGCTCGTCTCGGTGATCATCGCGAACGTCTGGATCGGCATCCCGTTCAACCTGGTGGTGCTGCACAGCGGCCTACAGGCGATCCCGACCGAGGTCTACGAGGCGTCCGCGCTCGACGGCGCGACCGGCTGGCGGCGCTTCCGGTCGGTCACCCTCCCGCTGCTGCGCCCCGTCTGCGCGGTCACGCTGCTGCTGGAGCTGATCTACACGCTGAAGGTCTTCGACGTCATCTGGATCATGACCAGGGGCGGCCCGACCGGCTCCTCCACCACGCTGGCCACCTGGTCGTACCGCCTCGGCTTCGGCAACCTGCTGCCCGAGTTCGGGCCCGGCGCGGCCGTGGGCAACCTGCTCATCGTGGCGGCCCTGATCGCCGGGCTCGGCTACCTGCGGACCACGTGGAAGCAGGGCCTGCGATGAGGGCCGCCGCCCGCCGCACGTGGTGGAAGACCGGGGTCGGGCTGGCGCTGACCGGGCTGATGCTCTTCCCCGTCTACTGGATGGTCAACGTCTCGTTCACCCGGGACCGGGACATGCGGGCCAGCCCGCCGCACCTGTTTCCGACCGACGGCACCTGGGACGGCTACCGGGCCGTGCTGGACCAGCAGTTGCCGTACCTCGGCACCAGCTTCCTGGTCGGCCTCGGCACGGTGGCCCTGACCGTGGCGTTGGCCGCCCCCGCCGGCTACGCGCTGGCGAAGCTCCGGCCGCCCGGCGGACCGGTGCTGAGCTTCGTGCTGCTGATCGCGCAGATGATCCCCGGGATCATCATGGCGATGGGCTTCTACGCCGGCTACCTCCAGCTCGGCCTCCTCAACACCCTGCCGGGCCTGATCCTCGCCGACTCGACCCTCGCCGTGCCGTTCGGCGTCCTGATCTTCACGGCCTTCATGTCCGGCATACCCGACGAGCTGACCCAGGCGGCCCAGGTCGACGGTGCCGGCCGGCTGCGCACCTTCTGGTCGGTCGTGCTGCCGGTCAGCCGCAACTCGATCGTCACGGTGTCGCTGTTCGCGTTCCTGTGGTCCTGGTCCGACTTCGTCTACGCCTCGACCCTGGCCGGCGGCGGCGACCACCGGCCGATCACCCTCGGCATCTACCACTACATCGGCAACAACAACCAGCAGTGGAACGCGATCATGGCCACCGCCGTCGTCGCCTCCGTCCCCGCCGCCGTGCTGCTGGTCCTGGCCCAGCGGTACGTCTCGACGGGCGTGACCGCCGGCGCCGTCAAGGACTGACCGCCCCGCACCGCCGGGGATCGACCGCCCGCACGACAGAAAGGCACCCGCCACCCATGACCGTCGCCCTGTCCGGTCCGGAGTTCCCCATCCAGGACATCCCGTTCAGCTACCGCGGGTCCTGGCTCGACATCTCCCCCGTGATCGCCGAGAAGACGTACGCCGACGACCTGCACCTGGTCTCGCACCAGACCGGGCTGCACGCCGTGCTGCGCCTCGCCCCGGCGGGGTCCGGCGCCACGGTCGTCGCCACCCCCACGCTGCTGACCTGGCGCGACGGGGCCGGCCGGATCGAGGCCGTCTACGCCGGGCCGGACACCGTGCGGCTGCGGGGCCGGGGGCTCGGGCTGCGGATCGCCGCGGCGGCGTCCACCCTCACCCCGTTCAGCGGCACCTACCTCTACCTCGACCCGCTCGACGGCTCGCACGTGTTCACCTCGTACGAGACCGGCCGCCGCTACCGGGTCACCGTGCTCTCCGGCGCGCTGCGGCGCACCGCGGGCGTCGAGGCGCTCGGCGCCGCCGACCGGTTCCTCGACCTGCCCGGCGACCAGCCGTGGGAGGTCGCGATCGAGGAGCACGAGACCGCGCGCCCGCCGTACGCCGCGCCCGTCGCCTTCGACCGGCTGTGCCGCGAACGCAGCGCCGAGTTCGCCGCCTTCCTCGACGCGGTCGCGCCGTGGCGCGGCGCGGACACCCCGGCCGCCGACCTGGCCGCGTACGTGCTGTGGTCGGCCACCGTCGCCCCCGCGGGCTTCGTCACCCGGCCCGCCGTCCTGATGTCCAAGCACTGGATGGACAAGGTGTGGAGCTGGGACCACTGCTTCAACGCGATCGCCCTGGCCGCCGGCGAGCCGGAGCTGGCCTGGCACCAGTTCCACCTGCCCTTCGACCACCAGGACCCGGCCGGGGCCCTGCCCGACTCCGTCACCCACTCCGAGGTCCTGCACAACTACGTCAAGCCGCCCATCCACGGCTGGGCCCTGCGGCACCTGCGCCGACGCCTGCCCGCGCCGCCGGACCGGGCGGCGCTGGCCCAGACGTACGACCGGCTGGCCCGCTGGACCGGGTTCTGGCTGGACGCGCGCCGGGCCCCCGGCCAGGACCTGCCCCACTACCAGCACGGCAACGACAGCGGCTGGGACAACGCCACCACCTTCGACGGCGGCCGGGTCCTGCAGACCGCCGACCTCGCCGCGTTCCTGGTCGCGCAACTGCGCTGCCTGGCCGACCTCGCCGCCGAGCTGGGCGAGCCCGCCGGCCGCTGGTCCGCCGAGGCCGGCCGGATCCGCGCGGCGATGCTGCGGGACCTGTGGGACGGCGCGCGCTTCACCGCCCGCGACCCGCGCACGGGGCGGCGGCGGGCGAGCCGCAGCCTGCTCGACCTGATGCCCGTCACGCTCGGCGCGGACCTGCCCGCCCCGGTCGCCGCCGCGCTGGCCCGGGGCGTCGAGGCCCACCTGACCACGCACGGGCTGGCCACCGAGCCGCCGGACTCGGCCGACTACCTGGCCGACGGCTACTGGCGCGGCCCGATCTGGGCCCCCTCCACGGTGCTGGTCGAGGACGGGCTGCGCCGCGCCGGGCACACCGGGCTCGCCGACGAGATCAGCCGGCGCTTCCTCGCGCTGTGCGAGAAGTCCGGCTTCGCGGAGAACTTCGACGCCGAGACCGGCGCGGGGCTGCGGGACCGCGCGTACACCTGGACCGCGAGCAGCTATCTCCTCCTCGCCGCCGCCGGGCAGCGGCGGGCCGCCGGCGGGTAGCCGGCCCGGTCAGCGGGGCCGGGCCGGGCCGGTGCTGGACCGCAGCGAGACGGGCGGGCTGTAGAGGCGGTGGCGCGGCACGGCGTCGGGGGCGGCGATGATCTCCAGCAGCAGCGCCACCGCCTCGGTGCCCATGTCGCGCATCGGCACGTCCGCGGCGGTCAGCGGCGGGGAGAAGTCCTCGGCCCAGTGCTGGGCGGCGACCCCGGTGACGGAGAAGTCCCCCGGCACGGCCAGCCCGGCGCCGGCCAGGGCGCGCTGCACGCCGGGCAGCGCGGCCTCGTTGATGGTGGCCATCGCGGTGAGCTGCGGGTGCGTCGCGAGCAGCTGGTCCACGCACGCCTCGCCGGAGGCGGCGTCGTCGCCACAGCAGACGTCGACACCGACCAGGCCGCGCTCCGCCACCGCCGCCCGGAAGCCGGCCAGCGCCCGGTGGCTGGGCCCGTAGCCGGAGGCGACCAGTTCGGCGGAACGGTTCACCAGGGCCACGTGCCGGTGTCCCAGGTCGGCCAGGTGGTGCACGCACCGGGCGATCAGCCCGGCGTAGTCGATGTCGATCCAGCTCATGCCGTGCGGCTCGGCCGTCCGGCCGATCGTGACGAACGGCAGGCCCACCTTGGCCAGCCGGGTCACCCGGTCGTCGGCCAGCCGGATCTCCATCAGGACCACCCCGTCGACCCGACGCCCGGCGACGATCCGCTCGAACGAGCGGTCGTGGTCGCCGCCGGACGGGGACAGCAGCACGTCCAGGTCGTGCCGGGCCGCCGCCTCGACGACGCTGGCGACGAAGCCCAGTTGCATGTCGGTCAGCCGCTGGCTGGCCGGGGGGATCACCAGCCCGAGGGTGCGGGTGCGCCCCTCCTTCAGCGCGCGGGCGCTGGCGTTGGGCCGGTAGTCCAGCTCGTCGATGACCGCCTGGATCCGCTGTCGGGTCGCCTCCGACACGGTCCGCTTCCCGCTCAGCACGTACGACACGGTGCTGCGGGACACCCCCGCCCGCCGGGCGATCTCCCCGATGTTCATCACACCGCCCTCGACTCGACGCCCGCCCCGGCGCTCGGGGGACGGGCCACGCTCCGCGCCGAAGCATAGCCCTCCCCCGTTCCCGGGCCGGTCCGGGACAGTGGCCGGGCGGTCACGCCGGGTCGCCCCGGGCCGGGCGGTCGGCGGGGTGCGGCGGCGGCAGCCGCCCCGCCGCTAGCCGGCGGCCGGCGCCGAGGTGCGGCGCGCGGGGCCGGCGACGTGCCGGCCCCGCGCGCCCTCCGCTCAGCTCCGCAGGCTCCACTGCTGGTTCGTGCCGCCGTTGCACGCCCAGAGGATGAGCTTCGTGCCGTTGGCCATGGCGGCGCCGTTGGCGTCCAGGCAGAGCCCGGACTGCGCGCCGGTGATCGTGCCGTTGGCGTTGACGTTCCACTGCTGGTTGGCCTGCCCGTTGCAGTCCCAGATCACGACCTGGGTGCCGTTGGCGGTGCCCTGGCCGGAGGCGTCCAGGCACTTGGTGCCGTAGACCATGAGCTGCCGGCCGGCGGTCTGCGTCCACCGCTGGTTGGCCGCGCCAACGCAGTCCCAGAGCTGGGCCTGGGTGCCGTTGGTCGTGCTGGAGCCGCCGATCTCGGCGCACCGGCCGGACTGGACGCCGACGATCTGCACGCCCTGCGCCGGCGGGTTGCTGCCGCCCTGCACCCCGGCGTTGGCCATCACGGTCTGCGCGCCCGAGGGCCAGTTGTTGTTGCTGACGACCGTGTTGTTGTTGACGACGTTGCCCCGGTCGCCGTTGGTCACGTTGGTGCTGTTGTTGGTCGACCAGTTGTTGGTGACGGTGAAGTTGCCCATGTTCTCCGCGTACCAGTAGTTGGCGGTGGCCCAGGTGCCGGTGTTGGAGAACACGTTGCTGCGGGCGGTGTAGTAGCGGGACCCCTCGTCGAAGTAGAGCCCGAACCAGCCGTTGGTGCGCAGGCAGTAGTTCTCGTTGATGGTCGCGCCCGGGTTCGCCGACAGGGTGTAGATGCATCCGCCGTCGGTCATCTGCTGCATGACGTCGTGCACGTAGTTGCCGATGACCTGGTTGTTGGACGCGGTGGTGGCCGTCGTGTAGCGGGGCTGGTAGTTGTACAGGCCGCGGTTGGCGTAGTGGTTGCTGCCGCCGGCGTCGTTGGCCCCCCAGCCGTAGCCGACCGACAGGCCGGTGTACGGCATGTTGTAGACCTCGTTGTGGGAGACCAGGGCGGTGCTGACGTAGGTGGTCAGGATCGACACGACGCCCCGGTACTCCAGGCCCAGGTCGTGCACCCGGTTGTTGCTGACGGTGATGTTCCGGTTGACCATCCGCTGGTCGGCGGGGTGGTGGGCGTCGGCGCGCACGCCGCCGACGACGATGCCGCCGGCCGAGTTGCGGGCGATCTCGGATCGGGTGACGGTGATGTTGCTGGCGCCGAGGCCGACGCCGCTGGCGTGGGCGTTGGCGTCGTTGCCGATGCCGATGGCGGTCTGCCCGAGGTTGACGAACTGGGAGTCGCTGAAGCTGATGGTGTTCGCGGCGGACACCTGCACGGCGGCGGGCATCTGGGCCCAGTTCGGCCGGGTGGCCTCGAACTGCGGGCAGCCGGCCTGGCAGGAGGTCAGGGCGTCGGCCGGACGGGCCCAGGTGCCGACGATGTGCGCGCCGGTCTGCTGGTCGGCGAAGCCGTTGCTGCTGCTGGGGCCGAGCCAGCTGGTGCCGGTGAAGGTGATCCCGCTGAACGAGATGTGGTGCGCGGGCGCGTCGTAGGTGCCGCCGACGTTCACCAGGGACTGCAACTGCGGCAGCTCCACGCTGGTGCTGCTCATGTTCTGCCCGGCCAGCGGGATGTAGTTGAGCTGCCCGCTGCCCGGGTTCAGGTACCACTCGCCGGGTGCGTCGAGGAACTCGTAGGCGTTGGTCAGGTAGAACGGGCCCGCGCGGTGCGGGCTGGACAGGGTGTCGAAGCCGAACGTGTTGTTGTTCCAGGCCGGCTGTTGCATGGTGAGGAAGTTGCCGCTGATGCTCTGCACCGGGGAGTACCGGTCGGTGAACGAGCCGACGCTCTCCACCTCGACCCGGTTCTGGTTGCCGAGGTTGTTCAGGTAGTTCAGCGAGCTGTTGCTGAACCGCAGGCCGGTGGTGGTGAAGGTGAAGTCGGCCCGGTTGACGGCGGTGCGCGCGCGGGTGGCGACGGCGCCGTTGACGTAGAGCTGCCGGCTGTCGAGGCCGGCGGGGACGCTGGCCCGCCAGATGTTCTTGCCCGAGTCGACAAGCGACCAGCCGGTGACCGCCCGGGCGCCGCTGATGACGGGGCGGGCGGACGCGGCGGCCCGCCACGTCACGGTGTAGCCGTTCGTGCCGGAGTCGGCGGCGGTCATCCGCAGCGGCGCGGCGAGCCGGTACACGCCGTCGGCCAGCTCGACGACGATGTCGCCGGACATCGACGCGGTGCGGGAGCGGACGGCGTTCTGCGCCTCGGTCAGCGCACACGGCTGGCTGGCCGAGCACGCGGTGCCGCTGCCGGAGGGGGACGCGTAGAGGGTGGTGGTGGCGGCGAGGGCGGGTGTCGCCACGGCGAACACGGCGGCTGCGGCGGCGAGCGCCGCCGCGGCGACGCCGGCCAGCACCGGCCGACGCCTGCTGGGGGATGACGGGACGGGCACGGCGGGACTCCTATCGTGGTGGGGTGGCGGCCGGCGTCAGGGCCGGACGGCGGGCGAGACGCCGTCGTGGGTGTGTGCGGGCGCGCCGGGCCGGACGGTGGCGTGCGGTCGCGCCGTGGTGTGGGTGTGGTCGGCCACCGCCAGCAGGCGTCGCCCGGCCCGTTCCGGCCGGACGTTGGGGCCGTCTGCGGCCGGGGCCTGCGGGCGGCGGTGCGGGGCGCGGAGCTGGTCCTCGGCGATCGTGACGCCCAGGCCGGGTGAGTCGCCGAGGACGAACGCGCCGTCGGAGACGTGCAGGTCGAGGCTGACCCCGACCGGGGCGTGCAGGTCCTGCAACTCGCTGACCAGATGGTTCGGCACCGACGTGGCGGCGTGCAGCAGCCCGATGGGGCTGTTGCCGATCGGGCTGACCGGCAGGTCGAAGGCGTGCGCCAGGGCGGACACCCGCAGGAAGTGGGTGACGCCCCACACCGCGGACGCCTGGACGACGTCGACCGCCGCGGCGGCGAGCAGCGGACGGTACTGTTCCAGGCCGGTGAGGTTCTCGCCGGTCGCGACCGAGGCGCGGATGCCCTGTCCGACGGCGGCGAGGCCCTCGGCGTCCCACCGGCGCACGGGCTCCTCGATCCAGATGAGGTCCAGGGTGCGTTCCAGCTCGCAGACGTGCCGGACGGCCTGCTTGCGGGTCCACGCCTCGTTCACGTCGAGCATCAGGCCGGGCCGCTGCCCGTGCGCGGCCTCGGTCAGCACGTCCCGCACCAGGTGCAGTCGGTCGCGGTCCCGCTCGATGTCGAGGCCGCCCTTGAGCTTGGCGGCCCGCAGCCCGTGCCGGGCGTAGTCCTCGTACGCCGCGACCAGTTCGTCGTCGCCGAGCCCGATGTCCAGGCCGGACGCGTAGGCGGGCACCCGCCGGTCGCGCCCGCCCAGCAGCCGCCAGAGCGGTTGCCCGGCCGCCTGTGCCTTGATGTCCCACAGGGCGGTGTCGAGCGCGCCGATGGTCCCGAAGACCGAGCCCGCGTGGCCGGCCTTGAACGTCTGCCGCAGCATCCGGTCGTACAGGCTGGTCACGGCGCGGGGGTCCTCGCCGTGGATCGCCGCGAAGATGTTCTCGATGTCCCCGTGCGGCCCGAGGCCGACGCCGGTGATGCCCTCGTCGGTCTCGACCAGGACGATCGGCACGGCGGTGACGCCGTCGGCGAAGACGCCGTTGGCGTCCCCGACGGGGCGTCCCCATTCCTGGCTGGTCGTGAGGGTCCGGTATCCGGTGATCCGCATGTCAGCCCTTCGTGGAGCCGGCGGCGACGCCATCGGCGATCTGACGCTGGAGGAAGAGGTAGATCACCAGGACGGGGATCGCGGCGATCAACACCCCGGAGGCGAAGGTGGGGATGTCGGCGGAGTACTGCCCGCGTAGCGAGGTCACCCCGACCATGAGGGTGCGGTGCTCGGCCGAGGGCATCAGCAGCAGCGCGATCAGCACGTCGTTCCAGCAGAACAGGGCGTCGAGGATGCCGACCGACAGCAGCGCCGGGGCGCCCAGGGGCAGCATGATCCGCCGGTAGACGCCGTACACGCTGTTGCCGTCGATGCGGGCCGCGTCGACGATCTCCGTCGGGATGGTCCGGTAGTAGCTGGTCATCAAGAAGATCGTGAAGGGGAGGAACTGCGCGACGTAGGCGAGGACGAGGCCGGGGTAGGTGTCGACGAGCCCGGCGTCGGCCATGATCCGGTTCAGCGGCACCATGATCACCTGGAACGGGACGAAGAGCGCCGCGAGGCAGCCCAGGAACAGCGCCGACGAGCCCCGGAAGCGCAGTTGGCTCAGCGCGAAGCCGGCCATGGAACCGAACAGCAGCAGCAGGACCACCGCGGCGGTCACCGTGCCGACCGAGTTGGCCAGGTAACGGCCCATGTCGACGGTGCTCCACGCGGTGGCGATGTTGTCCCAGCGCAGGTCGTCGGCCAGCGAGAAACGGTCGAGGACGTACTCGCGGCGGGTCTTCATCGCCACGTTGGCGGTGAACACCAGCGGATAGATCGTCGCCAGCGCCAGGAGGGCCATCGGGAGGGCGAGCAGCCACCTGCTCGGCCGGACGCGGGACATCAAACCTCCCTCACCCCCCGCCGGAGCAGGCCGATCTGCAGCAGCCCGACCACGAGCATGACGCCGAACAGCACCGTCGAGGCGGCCGACGCGAGCGCCGGCCGGTTCATCTGGCCCTGCTGGATCCAGATGTAGTACTCGGGCAGGTAGGTCGAGCCCTCCGGGCCGCCGCTGGTCATCACGTAGAGCAGGCCGAACATGGAGGTCAGCATCCCGATCATGGTGGTCACGAAGACGAACTGGATGGTGCGGGAGAGGCTGGGGACGATGACGTGCCGGATGGTCTGGGGCAGCGACGCGCCGTCCACCCGGGCGGCGTCCAGCAGCGAGGCGTCCAGGGTGGCGAAGCCGGCGAGGAACACCACCAGCGCCATGCCGAAGGTCGCCCAGACATGCACCCCGACCACCACGAACATCGCCACGTCGGGGTCGCCGAGCCAGTCCGTGGGCCCGATGCCGACGCCGCCGAGCACGGTGTTGAGCGGGCCGTCGAAGGCGAGCAGGAGGTTGAAGATGGCGCCGACGATGACCGGGGAGAGCACCGCCGGGAAGAAGTAGACGCTGCGGTAGAGGCGGTGCCCCGGCACGCGCAGGTAGATGAAGGTCGCGAGCAGGCCGGGAATCGCCACCGCCACGGGCAGCAGCAGCACGAGCAGCCCGACGTTGCGCAGCGCGGTCCGGAACAGCGGGTCGGCGAACAGTTCCCGGTAGTTGTCGAGACCGACCATCGTCCCGTCGCGGTCGCCGTCCCCGGTGAAGGAGAAGTTGATCCCGAGCACCAGCGGCCACAGCCGCAGCAGCACGATGATCAGCACGGCCGGGGCCAGCAGGACGAACGGGGCGAGGCGCTCCGCGCGCCGGGCGCGCCGACCGCGCCGGGCGGCGGCGCCCGGCGGCGCGGGCGACGGGCGTCGCGCCCGGTCGGTCCGCCCGGCCACCACCGGGCGGACCGACGTCAGCGGCTCTCCACTGGGCACGGGTCAACCGGCCTGGTCCGAGGCCGCCAACTGCTGGACGGCCTCGTCGACGGTGATCGAGCCGCTCAGCAGCTTCTGGGAGACCCGGCCCATCAGGTCCAGGGTGCGCGAGGAGAGCGCCACGTGCAGGGCGGGCTTGCCGCTGGCGAGGTCGGCGACGATCGTGGTCACGGCCGGTCCGCCCTTCGACACGTCGATGGTCGTGTCGGCGGCGATCGCGCCGGCCTGCGCGTGGAAGGCCGTCAGAGCGTCTGTCGAGGTCAACGACCGCACCAGGTCGGCGGCCAGCTTCGGGTCCTTGGTCCACTTGGCGACCCCGTAGCCGATGCCGCCGTCGAACGGCAGGCTCGGGGTGGCCCCGGGGACGACCACCGGCGCGCGCATCACGCCGACCTTGTCGGCGGTGAGGAACTCGCCGAAGTCCTTCCAGTGCCCGATGTCCGACATCAGGCCGATGACGTGGGATGCCTTGGCGGACTGGAAGAGCGCGAAGGCGTCGTTGAACATCGCCGTCGAGTTCGGCCCGTCGCTGTTGAGCTTCGCGTCCTGGGTCTCCTTCCAGAGCGCGAAGATCCGCTTGACGTGGGGCGAGGTCCAGTCCCGCTTGCCGGCGATCCAGGCGTCGTACTCCTGCGGGGTGAGCACGCCCGAGCCGAGGGCCGAGAGGAAGAACTGGATCCCGATGCCCTCCTTGTTGCCGAGGGCGAAGCACTTCGCGCCGGTCCGTTCCGTGATCGTGGCGCAGTTGGCGACGAACTCGGGCCACGTGGCCGCCGGCTTGGCCGGGTCGAGGCCGGCCTTCTCGTAGAGCGCCCGGTTGTAGTAGATCGGGTGGCCCTGGAGGGTGACCGGGCCGGCGTAGGTCTTGCCGTCCTTGGTGAACGCGTCCCAGCCGGCCAGCCGTTGCCGGTCCTCGGCCACGTACTCGTCCAGCGGCAGGAGCGCGTCCACCCGGTCCCGGATCTGCCCGCCCCCGTTGAACAGGATCACGTCGGGCCCCTTGCCCGACTGGATCGCCGTGCCGAGCAGGGTGTAGTACTGGTCGTGGGGCTGGGCGACGAACTCGACGGTCACGCCGGGGTGCTTCCTGGCGAAGTCCGCCTTCGCCTTCTCGACGTACTGCGCGGCGGTGGCCTCACCGGACTTCCAGTCCCAGACCACCAGTTTCGCGTCGGAGCCACCGGGCGAGGAGCGCGTCCCCGAGGCGCTCCCGCAGCCACCCAGCACCAGTGCCGCGACGAGTATCGCTGGCCACACCGCTCGCTGCTTCATCGCTGCTCACCTTCGACTATGCGAGTGCCGGAAAGCCGGCCGTCGATGCAAGAATTGACGAGAAGGTAACTCGTATGACGTATGACGTCAACACTGAGGCGTAGAATTTCCCGACGGCGCCACGACCGCCGCCCGCGGGGGCACTGGAGGGGACATGACGGCAGCACAGCAGACCACCCCGAGCACCTCTGGCCCCCCGGCGTGGGCCCGGCGGCCCGCCAACCTCGCCACGGCGGTCACCGCGGAGCTCGTGGAGCGCATCGTCCGCGGGGTGCACCCCCCGGGGACTCCCCTGCCTCCCGAGCCGGCGCTGTGCGGGGCGTTCTCCGTGAGCCGCACGGTCGTGCGGGAGGCGGTGAAGATCCTCCAGGAGAAGGGGCTGGTGCAGGTCCGCCAGGGCAGCGGCACCATCGTCACCTCGCCGTCGACGTGGGACATGCTCGACGAACTCGTCCTCGCGGCGACCATCGCCGAGGACGACAGCCTGGCGATCCTCGACGACCTGGTCGTCACCCGCCGGGTGCTGGAGTCCGACATGGCCAACGTCGCCGCCCGCCTCGCCGACCAGGAGACCGTCGACCGGCTGCGCGCCCTGGTCGACCGGATGGACGAGCTGGTGGACGACCACGTCACGTACCACGAGCACGACCGCGCGTTCCACGACGTGATCATGCAGGCGTCGGGGAACCGCATCGCCCGTGGCGTGGTGCGGGCCCTGGAGAGCCAGGTCGTGAACACCGCCCGGTACATGGGCCGCACCGAGCGCGCGCTCTGCGTGGCGTCCAACCGGGGACACCGGCGCATCTACGAACGCATCGCGGCCCACGACCCCGACGGCGCCGCCCAGGCCATGATCACCCACATCACCGAGGCGTGGCTCGTCCGCCGCAGCGGGCCGGACACCGCCCGGCTGGTGCGCTGACGCGCGCACCGCCGCCGGGAGGGGCACCCCTGGGGCGGCCCCTCCCGGGCAGGCGCGGTCAGCGGTCAGCTCCGCGTCCACTTCTGGCTGTTGCCGCCGGTGCAGGTCGAGATGACCACCTGCGTGCCGTTGGCGGTGCCGCCGCCGGTCGGGGACAGGCACAGCCCGGACTGCACCCCGGTGATCGTGCCGTCGGTGTTGAGGTTCCACTGCTGGTTGGCGCCGCCGGTGCAGTCCCAGATGATCACCCTCGTGCCCGACGAGGTCGCCGCGCCCTCGGCGTCCAGACACTTCGTGCCGTACACCTGGAGCTGCTTGCCGGCGGTCTGCGTCCACTGCTGGTTGGCCCCGCCGTTGCAGTCCCACAGTGTCAGCTGGGTGCCGTTGGTCTGCGACTGGGACGGGACGTCCAGGCACCGGCCGGCGTTGGTGTTGCGCAGCGGGAACTGCGTGCCGCCGCCCACGCCGGGGACGACGCTGAGGTTGTCGAACTGGGCGGTCTGGCCCTGGCTGGTGCCGAAGCCGACGAGGCCCGCGCCGAAGGACGAGTCGGTGGCCGTGCCCACGGCGACCCCGTCGACGGTGGCGGTGATGGTGCTGCCGGAGAAGCCGAGGGCGAGGCTGTGCCAGCGGTTGGTGCCGAGCGCGGCGACGGTGCCGCTGCGCAGGGTGGTGAGCTGGTTGCTGGTGTTGTTGCGCAGGATCGACCAGGCGCCGGCGTCGGTGACCCGCAGGAAGTACGCGTTCTGGGCGCTGACCGGGTCCAGGTTCTGGCTGCCGACCCGGCCCTCCAGCTGGACGTAGCCGGCCCTCTCCAACAGCACGTCGGCCGAGACCGTGTAGTTGTTCCAGTTCAGGTTGCCGCCGTACGTGCTGGGGTCGGCCAGGGTCTTCCAGGTGATCGGCGCCATCGGGGACGACTGGCGCAGGCACATGCCGGCACGGCCGCCGCCGCAGGCGGCGGTCTCGAACGCGCCCTGGTTGTCCTGGAGGTACCGGGCCAGCTTGCCGGCGGGGTAGCTGTCGAAGTTGTCGCTGTAGGGCAGGCTCAGTTGGCCCTGCGGGGGGCTGGTCGCGGCGCCCTTGCCGCCGCCGGTCGTGGTGGTGATCGTGTAGAGGTGGCCGGGCTGCACGGTCAGCGAGTAGGCCCCGCCGGACGGGGTGATGTCGGCGCCCCGGACGAAGTGGTCGGCGGTGTTGTTGGAGTTCAGGTTGGTCGACCACACGCGCACGGAGCCGGTGGAGAGCCCGCCGGTGACGCTGAGGTTCAGCGTCTGCGCGGCGGTCGCGTCCATCGTCTCGATGACCGTGGTGTAGTCGGAGTTGTTCGGCGACTTCAGCGACACGTAGCTGCCGTTGCTGCGCACGCCGCCGAGGTAGCCGCTGGACGAGTCCAGGTACTTCCAGCCCGGGGCGGTGAACTGGGTGGTGTGGGCCAGCGTCCAGGAGTTCTTGCCCACGGCGTACCAGCCGGACCAGGGCTGGTTGGCCAGCATCAGCCCGACGGTCGCCCAGGGGATGTTCGTGGTGGTCGCGCCGATGAGGTTCCAGTTGATGTACGCGGTCATCCGCCCGTCGAGGTAGCCCCGGTTGATGCCGCGCGCCAGCGGCTTGGCCCCGTCGTTGTAGTCCTGCGAGCCGCCCTCGCTGTTCCACAGGGTCTCCCCGGTGGCGGTGGCGTTGGCCGAGACGGTGCAGGTGGTCTGCGCGGCCAGGTAGCCGCACGGGTAGTGGCCGCCGATGACGTCGATCGCGTTGCGCAGCGCCGCGTTGTTGACGGCCACGTTGGCCGGGTTCCAGCTGCCCGGGTAGTCGTCGCCGAAGATGAGCTTCACCCCGGCGTAGCCGTTGTTGTTGAGCGCGGTACGCAGGTTGATGGTCCAGTTGGCGTCGTACAACCGCTCGTTCTGTGCGGCGGTGAGGTAGTCGATCGTCAGGTTGTGCTGCCTGGCGCAGCCCAGCCAGGACAGGTGGTAGTCGATCGAGTCCTGGGACATGAAGGTGCCGTTGCCGATCCAGCCCGGCGCGCCCCAGGCCAGCCCGACGAGCTTGATGTTCGGGTTACGGAGCTTGGCCTGCTCCATGATCCACCACTCGTAGCCGCGGTTGCAGTCGAGGTCGCCGCGGAAGTGGGAGTGGCTCGGCTCGGACCCGCTGGTGGAGTTGGTGTCGCCGCCGATCTCCACCTTGAGGATCTGCAACGAGGCGCCGTAGTTGGGCTTGAAGAGGTAGTCGAGGATCTGGCCGCGCTGGGGTTCCGGGTAGTCGATCAACAGCCGGCTGTTGCCGCCGCCGCCGCTGACCGCGCCGAGGCCGTCGAAGGTCTTGCCGCCCGACGCCCCGTTGATCGTGATCGAGGTGGCGGCCCGGGCCGGCGCGGCGAGCCCGCCCACCGCGCCGCCGGCGGCGAGCAGGCTCCCGGCGACCAGGAGCGCGAGGGCCGATGGGCGGCGGAAGAGCCGCCTGGATTCTGACATGGGTCGGGGCCTCCCCGGGAACACGGCTCGACCTCGCCGGCCTGGTCACCCCGCTGGGACCGACACCCGTGTGGTGGTGGTGCGGTGCGGTGCGGCATGAGGGAGGATAGGGTCGCGCCTATTCATAGATAAACGTCGACTAGTTAGTCGTCATACGTTATATCTCTCGCGCGGGTGCGGGTCAACCCTCCCCGGGGCCGGCGCGGCGTCGGGCCGTGGCGGCGAGGCCGCCGGGAGCGGGGCCGGTCAGCCGTCCGCCGCCTGCGCGGCGAGCACCCGGCGCAGCCACGCCTCGGAGGTGTTGACGTGCATCAGCGCGCTGGCCTGGGCGAGCAACTGGTCGCGCGCGCGCAGCGCCAGGTAGATCGCGTGGTGCTCGTCGATCGTCTGGTGCGCCGAGTTGCCCTCGATCAACCCGCGCCACACCCGCGCCCGCACCGTACGGCTCGACAGCCCGTCCAGCAGCGAGGTGAGGGTCTCGTTGCCGGTCGCGGCGACGACGGTGTGGTGGAACGCGGTGTCGAACCGGATCAGCTTCTCCGCGTCGTCGGCCGCCGCCCGCATCTCCTCCAGGATCCGGCTGAGCTCGTCGAGGCCGTCGTCGGTCATCCGCAGCGCCGCCAGGCCGGTGGCCACCGGCTCCAGCATCCGGCGCACCTCCATCACCTCCAGCAGCGTGTCGTCGCGCAGCAGCTCCACCGCGACGCCCAGGCCCTCCAGCAGCAGCCGGGGGGCGAGGCTGGTGACGTACGTGCCGTCGCCCCGCCGCACGTCGAGCACCCGGGCCGATTCGAGCACCTTCACCGCCTCCCGCACCCCGCTGCGCGACAGCCCCATCTGCGCCGCCAGTTGCGGCTCCGGCGGCAGCCGCGCGCCCGGCGGCAGCTCGCCGCTCTGGATCATGCTCCGGATCTTCGCGATCGCGTCGTCGGTCAGTGCCACGCCGGCCCCCTCAGCACCCGCCGCCATGCGCCGACGGCACGGGACCCGGCACCCACGCCCAGCGGGTGCCGGCAGCACCCCACTATAGAGACATCACATGTTTGCCACCCGGCACGAGCGGGGCCGGGGGCGCGCCGGAAGCACGACGAGGCCCCGGGGCGACGGACCGTCCGTCCGTCGCCCCGGAGCCGGGGTACGCCTGCCGCCCGTCCGGTGGGTCAGGAGGCGGTGCAGGTGGGGGTCTGGGTCGGCGCGGTGCCGTTGCCCTGGAACCCGAACTCCGTCACCTGACCAGCGGCGAGCTGACCGTTGTAGTCCACGTTGGCGAACCGCACCGTCCCCGAACTACCACTGGCCGTCGCCGACCACGTGCCCGTCACACTCGTGCCACCCGGCAACGTCACACTCACGCTCCAACCCCGGGTACCACCAGAACCAGCCGTCACCTTCACCGTCGCCACGAACCCACCCGTCCACGAGTTCGCCGACACCGACGCCGAACACCCCGCCCCACCCGGCGGCGGAGTCGTCGGAGGCGGGGTCGTCGGAGGCGGAGTCGTCGGGGGCGGCGTGGTCGGAGGCGGGGTCGTCGGGGGCGGCGTGGTGGGGCTGGCCACGTCGAAGCCGAGGAAGCGGATGGCCTGCGCGGCGTCGAACGGGATGGAGTGGCCGTATCCCTGGAAGCTGATCGCCTCGACCGGCGCCGTGCCGCCGGTGCCGCCGTAGCGGGTGCGGGTGGCGCTGGTCTGCGGGTAGTCGGTGGAGGCGGGCGTCTGGGACACGCCGAGCACGTTGGTCCACTGCTTGATCTGCTCGCCGAAGTTGACGTAGCTCAGCGTGGTGTCCGTGGTGCCGTGCCAGATCTGCATGCGGGGACGCCTGCCGGTGTAGCCGGGGTAGGCGTTGCGGACCAGGTCGCCCCACTGCTGCGGGGTCTTGACGATCCGTCCGCCGGAGCACTCGCTGTTCCACTCCGAGCCGTTCGTGGTGGCGAAGCAGCCGAACGGCACGCCGGAGGAGCTCACCCCGGCGTGGAACACGTCCGGGTAGAGGCCGGCCATCACGTTGGTCATCATGGCCCCCGACGAGAAGCCGATGACGCCGATGCGGTTCGCGTCGACCGGGTAGCGCCCCCGCACGTAGTCGATCATGGACTTGAGGCCGACGGGGTCGCTGCCGCCGTCGCGGCGCAGGGCCTGCGGGGAGGAGACGTCCCAGCACTTGCTGCTGCGGGTCACCGACGGATAGATCACGATGTAGCCGTAGCGGTCGGCGAGGGAGCTGAGCTGGTAGCCGGTGTGCAGCGCCGGGCCGCTGCCGGTGCAGTAGTGCAGGGCCAGCAGCAGCGCGGGCCGGGCCGCCACCCGGTCCGGCACGTACAGGTGCATCTGAAGGTTGGTCGGGTTGGTGCCGAAGTTGGTCACCTGGGTGAGCGTCGCGGCCGACGCGGGGGTGGCGGCGCTGATCACGGCCGTCGTCGTCGCCAGGGCCGTCGCCAGCGCGAC
Source organism: Micromonospora sp. NPDC002575 (assembly GCF_042889525.1). Classification (NCBI taxonomy): domain Bacteria; kingdom Bacillati; phylum Actinomycetota; class Actinomycetes; order Micromonosporales; family Micromonosporaceae; genus Micromonospora; species Micromonospora sp. NPDC002575. The sequence continues at coordinate 32,471 of NZ_JBIARA010000017.1, forward strand.
CGCCAGCAGGGCGATCCTTCGTTTCATCGGCGGTTCCTTCGTGGTGGGTGGGGTGCGGCGGCGGGGCGGTGCCCGGCCCGGCCGGGCCGCGCGCCGGTCGACGGGCGGGCCCGACCAGGGGCCGTCGGCCCGACCCGGAGCACCCCGGGCCGGGCCGACGGGCGGGTCAGCTGGCGGTGCAGGTGGGGGTCTGGGTGGGCGCGGTGCCGTTGCCCTGGAACCCGAACTCCGTCACCTGACCAGCGGCGAGCTGACCGTTGTAGTCCACGTTGGCGAACCGCACCGTCCCCGAACTACCACTGGCCGTCGCCGACCACGTGCCCGTCACACTCGTGCCACCCGGCAACGTCACACTCACGCTCCAACCCCGGGTACCACCAGAACCAGCAGTCACCTTCACCGTCGCCACGAACCCACCCGTCCACGAGTTCGCCGACACCGACGCCGAACACCCCGCCCCACCCGGCGGCGGAGTCGTCGGAGGCGGGGTCGTCGGGTTCGGCGGGGTGGTGGTGGGGTTCGGCGGGGTGGTCGTCGGGTTGGGGATGCCGGGGCCGGCGTTGAGGGCGTTGAGGACGGAGTCGTACGCCGGCTTCTTGTTGCCGTTGCAGTCGAACAGCAGGGCGTTGTCGGACCCGCGCCACGAGTCGCAGTCCCGCACGCCCCACACGGTGATGCCGGTGCAGCGCGACACGTTCATGCAGGCCCGGGTGACCGCGCCGAAGATGTTGGCCTGGTTGCCGCCGGTCATGACGTCCAGCTCGGTGATCTGCACGTCGACGCCGAGGTCGGCGAAGCGCTGGAGGTTGGCCTGGTAGTCGCTGGCCAGCGTGGTGCCCAGGTGGGACTGGAAGCCGACGCAGTCGATCGGCACGCCCCGGGACTTGAAGTCGCGCACCATGTTGTAGATGCCGGTCGACTTCGCGTTGACCCCGTCGGTGTTGTAGTCGTTGTAGCAGAGCTTTGCGCCCGGGTCGGCGGCCCGCGCGGCGCGGAACGCCGCCTCGATCCAGTCGTTGCCGGTGCGCTGGAGGTTGGAGTCACGCCGGCCGCCGCTGTTGCCGTCGGCGAACGCCTCGTTCACCACGTCCCAGGCGTAGATCTGCCCCTTGAAGTGGGTGGCGACCTGGGTGACGTGGTTGATCATCGCGCTGCGCAGGGCGCTGCCGGACATGTTCTGCGCCCAGCCCGGCTCCTGCTGGTGCCAGAGCAGGGCGTGGCCCCGCACGCTCATCCCGTTGGCCCGGGCGTGGCTGACGAGGCGGTCGCCGCCGCTGTAGTTGAACTGGCCCTGCTGCGGCTCGGTGGCGTCCCACTTCATCTCGTTCTCGGCCACGACGCTGTTGAACTCGCGGTTGAGAATCGTCGTGTACGTGCTGTTGGAGAGTTTGCCCGTCGCGACCGCGGCGCCGAAGTAGCGGCCCTTCTCGGCCGCCGCGGCCCGCAGGGTCGTCCCGGCGCTCGCGGCGGGGGCCATGGCCACCAGCACACCGGCGGTGAGTGCGCCGGTGACCGCGAGGGTCACCGTCGTCAGGAGGGCTCTCTTGCGTCTCATGTCGATTCCTTCTCCGGGTGGATTGCAGCGGTGGTGGTGCGCCCGGATTCGCTTCGCAGAGGAGATCCGGGCGGATGATCGTGAAACGGTCACTGTGGCCGCGCGCGGCCCGTCCCGCCGTCACCGGCAGCGCTGATGGGGGTGCTGACACGACCCCCGCATGCCCTGTGGGGAAGTCGCGCTCCCGAGGTGCGACCGGCAGGCCCGCCCGGTGGGCCATCGACGCCGGCATCCTCGACATCGACTGTGAACGATAACAAGTCCTCCGTCAAGTCCTGCCGAATCGCACCGGTTCGCGCTGCCTGTGCTGGGCGGCGACGACACCACCGACCACCCGGGACTGCTGGGCCACGCTCACGATCGACCACGGCCGCCGGGCCCCGGTCAGGAGACGGCGGCCCTGACCAGCTCGACGACCTTCCGCTCGACGGCGGGGCTCCACGCTTGCAGCGCGTACGCCACCGGCCACAGGTCGCCGTCGTCGAGGTTGGCCGCGTCCTGGAAGCCGAGGGTCGAGTAGCGGTAGTTGAACTTGCCCGAGTCCTGGAAGAAGACGACGATCTTGCCGTCCGCGTCGGCGTAGGCGGGCATCCCGTACCAGGTCTTGGCCGAAAGCTGCGGGGCGGCGGCGGTCACCGCCATGTGCACACGCTCGGCGAGCGCGCGGTCCTGCGGCGCCATCTGCGCGATCCGGTCGAGGACCGCCTGGATCCCGTCGGCCTTCTTGGCGCCCTTCCTGCCCTCGGCGCGCAGCTCGGCGGCGCGCTCCTTCATCGCGGCGCGCTCCTCGGGGGTGAAGCCGTCGGACGCGGTCGCGGACTCCTTGGCGGACATGCGGGCTCCCTTGCACCGTTGCGGGCCGGCGGAGTGCCGGCTACCTGGCAAAAGGCTAGGCCCGACGGCGTGGCCGTGCTTCTCGATTCCTGATCGGTCCGCCGGGCCGGGCGGGACGCCTCGCGACGGGCCCACCGGCGGCCGGGAGGGGAGGTCAGGGCACGGGGGTGGCCGCATCGCACACCCCGGCGAGGAGATCGGCGGTGGTGTGGGCCGCGATGCCGGGCTGCGCGCCGTCGGTGAACCGCGCGACGACCGCCCGGACGTGCCGCTCGGCGGGTTCGGCGAGGCCGTCGTAGACCGCCGCGAACAGCTCCCGGGCCCGCTGCCTCGGCCACCCGCGCGGCAGCAGGTCCAGCGGCAACTGCGGATCGAGGGTGGGAAAGCGCCGGTAGGTGTCCATGACCTCGGTGCGCGCCCGCACGGCCGCCGCGCCGTCGAGCCGCCCGGACCTCAGCCGGGGCGACAGCGGGCTCCACCGCCGCAGGAACTCCTCGTAGTGCAGCTTGATCGCGTCGACGTCCCAGGCGTCGACGGGGGCACGGTGGCTGACCGCGTCGAGGTCGGCCTGCCGGCCGCGGAACACCGTGACGGCGCCGAGGGTGAGCTGGGCGAGCTGCGCCCGCGCCTTGGGCGTCAGCTCGTACGGGGAGATCCACAGCCCGTCGTACAGCGGCGCGTAGCCGAGCCAGCGGAGCCGGCCGCGCAGGGCCCGCCGCTGCGCGCTCCGCTCCTGCGGCAGGGAGAAGGCCACGATCGTCCAGCACCCGTCCCACGGCAGCGCCGTGGCGGTGGACGCCACGATCCAGTGCCCGCCCGCCGCGAGGCTGGCGGCGGCGGCGCGGCTGAGCCGGTAGGCGCTGCGCCGGCCCTGGCGGCTGCCCTCCAGCACGCCCCGACGGGCCAGCCGGCTGATCGCGGTCCGGGCGCCGGCCGTGGACACCCCGGCCTCGGCGAGCAGCGCGACGATGGCGGCGGACGGGAGCGCGGCCCGGGTCCGCAGCGTGTAGTCCGCCAGCAGGGTCACCGCGACCCCCTGGGGGGAGTTGCCGGACTGCCTGCGGGGCAGCCGCAGCGGGTGCTCGTCGTCCGGATAGATCTCCTCGATGCTGAACGGGCTTGCCACAGGCGCTCCGGGCTCGAACTCGGGGACGGAACAACGACTCTAGACGGATCTCCGGCGACCCGGCTCGCCACGGCGGGCGCACCCTGACCAGGCCGGACCGACACCCAATGTGATCGAGCCACATCGATTGACACTTGTGGGACCCAGGGGAACACTAAGTGCTATATGATGCCCCGCGGAGCCGGGCGGGCGAGCACACGCAATGGGCGACACGCGATCCTGCGGGGCCGGGCACCCCCGACCGGAGCGCGCGTGGCCCGACCTCAGCCTGCACAGGTGACCGAAGGAGTCGTCCCGTGAGAATCAGAAGGAAACTGCTGCTCGGCCTGGCCACGACCCTGGTGGCGGCCGGCCTGGTGGCCCCGACGTTCCAGCCCGCGTACGCGGCGTCGCTGGTCGAGGTGACCAGCTTCGGCAACAACCCGGGCCGGATGCGCATGCACATCTACGTGCCGGACAACCGGCCGGCGCGGCCGGCGACCGTGGTGGCCATGCACGGCTGCGGCGGCTCGGGCCCCGCCTTCTACTCCGGCAGCGAGTTCGCCTCCCTCGCCGACCGGTACGGATTCATCGTGATCTACCCGACCGCGACCCAGCAGGCCGGGTTCGGCAACTGCTTCGACACCTGGTCGGACGCCGCCAAGCGCCACGACGGCGGCAGCGACCCGGTGTCGCTCGTCTCGATGATCCGCTACGCGCAGCAGCAGTACGGCGCCGACCCCGAGCGGGTCTACGCCACCGGCAGCTCGTCCGGCGGCATGATGACCAACCACATGCTGGCCGTCTACCCCGAGGTGTTCAAGGCCGGGGCCGCGTTCATGGGGGTGCCCTACAACTGCTTCGCCGGCGCGGCGGACTACCCGCCGGGCAGCAGCCAGTGCACCGGCGGCAACATGAACCGGACGCCGCAGCAGTGGGGCGACGCGGTCCGCCAGCAGGCGTACCCCGGCTACTCCGGCCCGCGCCCGCGCGTGCAGGTGTGGCACGGCACCGCCGACACGCTCGTGCCGTACAGCCTGCTCCAGGAGTCGATCGAGCAGTGGACGAACGTGTTCGGCCTCAGCCAGACCCCCACGTCCACCGACACCCCGCAGTCCGGCTGGAACCGCCGCCGGTACGCCGACGCCAGCGGCGTCGTCCAGGTCGAGGCGTACAGCATCCAGGGCGCCGGGCACAGCCTGCCCTCCGGCGGCATGGCCGCGGTCGCCATCCAGTTCTTCGGGCTGACCAGCACGCCGAGCCCGACCGCCACGCCCAGCCCCACCGTGTCGCCCACCCCGACCACGACGCCCGACCCGACCACGCCCCCGCCGTCGCCGACCACGCCGCCGGCCTCCGGCGCCTGCCGCGTGACCGTCGCCGTCAACGCCTGGAACACCGGGCTGACCGCGAACCTCACCATCACCAACACCGGCGTCAGCGCCGTCAACGGCTGGTCCCTGGTGTTCGGTCTGCCAGCCGGACAGACCATCACCTCCGGCTGGAACGCCACCTACTCCCCCACCTCCGGGCAGGTGACGGCCAGGAACGTCGCCTACAACGCGGCCATCCCGGCCAACGGATCGATCGACATCGGCTTCCAGGTCACCCACGGCGGCAACGCCGCCAAGCCGACCTCGTTCGCCCTCAACGGCGCGGCCTGCACGGTCGCCTGACGACGCCGAGCTCCGGGGACGGGCATGCCCCGGCATGCCTCCCCGGAGCACCGGCGGTGTCGCCACCGGCCACACGAACGCGCCGGGCGGGTCGCGCCCGCCCCCTGCGCCATCTCCATCATATGGGCCGGTCAAGCCGCCCGAATCGTCCGGGATGCCGATCTTCCGTCCCCGACCGACGCATAGTCTCGACCCGGCCGCGCGCCCGTCCGGGCGCGCGGGACGCGGCCCCGCGCGCCTGTCGACCCGGCCCGCGTCGAAGGGCTCGGCCAGGGCCCGCGGGGGCAGACGCACGCAGGGAACGGTGGCACCGTGTCGGAAGCAGCGCAGCAGATCGCCGTCGAACAGCAGGTGGTCGACCGGGTGTACGCGCGCCTGGAGGTCATGCGAGAGCAGACGAGGCAACTGGACGCGGAGGGACACCGCCGCGCCGGCTCCGGGCCGGTCACCGGCCTGGTCGAGCGCGACGCCATGGTCCTGCGCGCCGCCGCCAGGCTGGCGGAGCTCGACGGCCAGGAGGAGGGCGTCGTCTTCGGCCGGCTGGACTTCGACGACGGCTACACCTACCGCATCGGCCGGCTCGGCGTGCGCGACGAGGACCGGGAGCCGCTCGTGGTCGACTGGCGCGCGCCCGCCGCGGCGCCGTTCTACCGCGCCACCCCGGGCGAGCCGCTCGGCGTGGCACGCCGCCGCGTCATCACCTGCGCGGGCCCCCGGGTCGTCGGCCTCGACGACGAGGTCCTCACCACGCGCGAGGTCGACGGCGTGGTCGGCGAGGGAGCCCTGCTCACGTCGCTGACCAGGGCGCGCGGCGCACACATGCGCGACATCGTCGCGACGATCCAACGCGAGCAGGACGAGGCGATCCGCGCGCCCGCGCACGGCGTCACCGTGATCACCGGCGGCCCGGGCACCGGCAAGACGCAGGTGGCCCTGCACCGAGCGGCCTACCTGCTCTACACCGACCGGGGCAGGTACACCGACGGGCGGGTGCTGGTGGTCGGCCCGTCGACGGTGTTCACGGAGTACATCGGGAAGGTGCTGCCCGGGCTCGGCGAGGACAGCGTCCACCTGCGCGCGATCGGTGAGCTGTTCGACGGCGTCGTCGCCACCCGGCGGGACCCCGCCGCCGTGGCCCGCGCCAAGGGCGACCTGAAGATGGTGCGGGTGCTGGCCGACCTGGCCTGGGACACCCCGCCGAACGCGCCGGACCACCTGCGCGGCCTCACCGCCGACGACCTGGCGAAGGCCCGCGTCGAGATCCGGCGCAGGTGCGAGGCCAGGGGCGTCACCGTCAACGGCGCGCGGGGCGAGGCCGCGCGGGTGCTCACGGAGCTGCTGGGCGGCGGGGAGGCGCCGGACGCCTTCCTGAACGCCTGGTGGCCGCCGCTGACCCCGCAGGACGTCCTGCCCGCGCAGGACGGGCAGTGGTCCGTCGACGACGTGCCGCTGCTCGACGAGCTGGCCGAGATCCTGGGCAGGCCGCCGGAGCCGACCCGGGCCAGGCCCGAGTGGCAGCTTCGTGAGCTGCACAGCGGCGCACGCCTCGCCGAGACATTCGTGCTGAGCTGGAGCCTCAACGACGGCTGGCAGCTCTTCGCCCCCGGCCTGGCCACGCCGATGGCGCTGTCCGGCCAGTCCATCGACCACAACGGCTACTGGGCGGCGCAGCGCTGGGCCGCCGCGATCATCCTGCGCGAGGGCCACCAGGTGGTGAGCTGGGTCGACGGCTTCGACCCGTACGGCGAGGAGGGCTTCGTGCCGGTGCTGGCCGAGCCGCTGCCGGTGGCCGAGACCGAGGATCCCGTCGACGACGCCTACCTGCACGTCATCCTCGACGAGGCGCAGGACCTGTCGCCGATGGAGTGCCGGATGATCGCCCGCCGCGCCGCGCACGCCTCGATGACCATCGTGGGCGACCTCGGCCAGGCCACCCACCCGTTGGCCGCCGGTTCCTGGGAGGATCTGGTGCGGCGGCTGGGCAAGCGCGGGGCCCGGACGCTCGACCTGCCCACCGGCTACCGGGTGCCGCAGGTCATCGCCGATTTCGCCGCCCGCGCCCTCGCGCCGGGGATCGCGCCGACCCGGTCCTTCCGGCCCGGCGGCAGCCTGGAGATCCGCCGGGTCGACGACCTGGCCGAGGCGGTCGCCGGCGAGACGGGCACGGTCGTCGCCCCCGACCACCTCGCCGCCGCCCTGGACGCCGTCCCGGTCAGCCAGGTCAAGGGCCTGGAGTACGACCGCGTGGTGCTGGTGGAGCCGGCCGACATCGTCGCCGCCGAGCCCCGCGGGATGAGCCGCCTCTACGTCGCCCTCACCCGGGCCGTCGCGGAGCTGGTCGTCCTGCACACCAAGCCGCTGCCGGAGAACCTCACGGGCGGCGGGCCGGGGGCCGGCTGACCCCGGCCCGCCGGGCCGCTCAGAAGACGGACATGAACTCGATCGGCCCCATCCTGGCCGACGCGAGGCGGCGGACCGACTCCGCCCCGTCCCGCACCGCCGCCACGAACAGCTCCTCCAGGCGGCGGGCGTCGCCCTCGGCGAACACCGCCGCGTCGACGTGCACCTGCCGCAGCTCCCCCAGCCCGGACAGGGTCACCGTCACCAGTCCCCCGCCGGCCCGGCCCGTCACCGACGTGCGGGCCAGCTCCTCCTGTGCGCTGGCCATCCGCTGCCGCAGCCGCTCGGCGCGGTCCAGCACGGCCCTGACCTCAGCCTGCACGCTCGTCTCCTCCGGGTTGTCGGGTGATCTGCTGCGCCGCCGCGGCCCGGCTCAGCCGGGGACCCTGCGGCAACGCCGCCAACAGCTCGCGGGGAAACGGGACGGGCGGTCGTCCGCCGAGTCCGAGCGCCGCCACCGCCTGCGCGTCGGCGAGCGGGAACACGACGCCGCCGTCGCAGATCAGGGCCATCTCGGCCGGGCCCGTCCCGTCGCCCGGTGCGGCGGCGACGAGCATGCCGGAGGCGGGTCGGGCGTGCACGAAGCCCCGCCCGCGGGCGTCGATCGCGGACTGCTCGCGCGGGGCCAGGACGACCGTGCTGGCGTACGTGCCGGCCGAGGCGGGCTGCTGCCGTAGGCACAGCACCCGGCCGCCCGGGTCCTGCCACCCGGCCGCCGACAGGTCGGGCAGCCGGGACAGCAGCGAGCGGTCCGCCGACCTGGGGGCCGCGGCCAGCGTGGCGGTGTCCAGCTCGACCGCGGCCCCGGCCGACCCCGCCTCCAGGAACAGGGCCTCGGTGCGGTTCACCGGGGCGAGGCCGTCGGCGCGCAGCACGAAGTAGCGCCGCTCGCCGGAGGCCAACTCCTGCCGGTACAGGCTGCCGATCGGGCGGCTGCGGCCACCGACCCGCGGGCCCGCCGCGCCGGCCCCCGCGATGACGGCCGCCCGCAGCGCCGGGCCGTCCGGGAGCCAGTCGAGCCACCGCTGCGGCGCCCGGACGGGTCGGGCGTCGAGCGCGCCGAGCGCGACCGGGACCGCGTCGTCGAGCACCCGGTGCTTCGCGCCGGCGTGGATCAGGAACCGCGCTCCGTCCGGCCCCCGCACCAGCAGGAACCGCCCGGCGGGCAGCGGCTCCGCGACCGCGCGTGGGTCGAGGTTGACGCCGAGGGACTCGCCCGGGGCGTCGACGACCGAGCCGGGCAGGCAGGCCAGCCACGGACCGGTGGTCAGCTCGGCCGGCGACGGCACGAGCTGCGGGGCGTCCGCGATCCCCAGGGCCGGGCCGCGCGGGACGTCCCGCAGCGAGTTGCGGGAGATCAGCTTGACCTTCGCCTGACCGCCCTGCAACAGCATCGCCGAGGCCAGGTTCGGGGTGGGGTGCAGCACCCCGTCGAGGTAGACGTACCGCGTGCCGGACTCCTTCTCGACGAGGATCGCGCCCTTCTCCCGGAAGGCCGCGCTGCCGCCCGGGACGATCCAGCCGTAGACGCCGAACCCGGCCGCGACGAGCACCGCGATCAGGATGCCGAAGCCGAGACCGGTCAGGGCCCGCCGGGCCGGGAAGACCGCCGTGCCGGGGTCGCCGAGCACGAGGGCGCAGCTGAGGCGGTCCATCATGAACTGGTACGCGTGGACGTGGTCCCGCTGGGTCTGCATCCCCGCCCCTAGCCGAACAGGCCCCGGGCCCAGGCGTAGCCGCCCAGGACGTGCGTCAGCAACGGAAGCACCGCCAGCCCGGTCGTGACGTCGAGGAACGTCGCCAGGTACTCCCAGATCGGGAGCATCCGGCGGGGCCACGGCCGGATCGCCGCGAACACCAGCGCCACGACGAGGCAGGCCAGCGCGACGAGCAGCCCCAGCCGCGCCACCGGCGTCGCCCGCGCGGCGAACATCGTGACCACCAACAGCAGCCCGGATCCTCCGGCGGCCACCAGTGCCACCCGCTGCCACAGGCCCGTGAACGTCCGGGCCCGCAGCAGGACCGCAGCGGCCAGGACCGTCACGAGGGTCCAGCCGACCCAGCCCGGGGCCGCCATGACGAACAGGAGCAGCACCGGCAGCAGCAGCGCCGCGACGACCATCGTCACGGTCAGGTAGGTGTCGGCCAGGTAGGTGCGGTCCCGTACCTCGTCCGAGGGCGCAGGCTCGATGTCGACGCTCATGTCGGCGCCCGTCTTGGGCAGCTGCGGCCCCCGCAGCCCGGACATCCGGATCGCCGCCCTGGGCGCCAGCACCACGGCGACGACCACCGCCGTGGCCGCCACCGCCGCGGCCCGCTCGGCGCTCATGCCCATCGTGGCGTGCAGCGAGATGACGCAGACCACGACCAGCGCGGCGACGATCACCACGAGGAACGGGGCGAGCGGCAGCGCGGGGGCGACCGTACGCTGGGCGAGGATCAACAGCACGGCCACGGCGGTGGCGGCGACCGCGGCGGCGCTGCCGGCCTCCGGCGTGACCGCGATCCGCTCCGGCGCGCCGTCGACGGCCGCGGCGGCGGCCAGCGCCGCGAACGCCGTGGACGCCACGGCGAACACCAGCGACAGCGCCGCGTCGGCCATCCGCCTGGCGATCCGCAGGGCGGCGGCGCCGCACCCGACGGCCAGCACGGCGGTGCCGCCCACCTGGGCCGGCAGCGGTCCGCGCGCCACCGACGCGTACCCGAGCACGCCGAGCGCCACGGCGGCGAGCGCGAGGAAGAGCCGGCGGCGGTGGTGCGGCTGCCAGCGGTCGGCGCGGCGGTTGACGCTGGTGGCGATCCCGTCGGCCAGGTCGTCGAAGTCCAGCTCCGGCAGCGGGTCCTCGGCCGGGCGCAGCACGAGCTCCTCGCCCTCCAGCCAGTCGAGGCTCTCCGGCGTGCCCGCCAGGTCGAACGGGGCCTCACCGACCCGCTGCAACACCCACCCGGTCTCGCCGGACGCGCCCGCAGCGGGTGGGCCCGCCGTCGCCGTGTGCCGCAACAGGATCGGCAGCAGCGTCGCGACCGGGGTGCCCGACGGCACGGCCAGGTCCACCTTCCGCCGGGGGCCGGTCACGCTGATCCGGCACAGGTCGTTGTCCAGTGTGCTGCTCACGTCATCTCCCGGTGGTCACGAAGCCGGTCTGGACCAGGCGTACGCCGCGCCGGGTCACCAGTTGGGCGCGGCCGGCCGGCAACTGCCGCGGCGCGGCCTCGCCGAGGAACCGGCCCTCCTCCTTGGGGTAGGAGAACAACAGGGCGGGGCTGCCGAGCTCCCACAGCCGGCGGATGACCGGGTCCATCATCGCCCGCATCGCCCCGGACGTGCTCCGGGCGACGATCAGGTGCAGGCCGATGTAGGCGCCCTGGGCCAGCAGCGGCAGCAGCGGGTCGAGGGCCGAGCCGACGCCGACGCCCCTGGTCATCAGGTCGTAGTCGTCGACGACGACGAACAGCTCCGGGCCCTGCCACCAGTCCCGCCGGCGCATCCGCTCCGACGAGACGTCCGGGCCCGGGATGCGGCGGCTCATCGACACCGCCGCCTGGCCGGCCAGCTCGAACAGCTTGTCGCCGGTGAGGCCGGTGCCGACCTGGTACTCGGCCGGCAGGGCGGTGTCCAGGTCCCGCCGGGTGTCGCCCAGCACGACCTTCGCCTCGTCCGGACGGTAGCGGCGGCGGACCGCGTCCAGCACCAGGCGCAGCGCGTTGGACTTCCCGGTCTCGGCGTCGCCGAACACCAGCAGGTGGGGGGTGGTCAGGAAGTCGTGCCACACCGGGGCGAGGCGCTGCTCGTCGCGGCCCACGCACACCCTGAACTCGGGCTCCGGCGGCGGCAGCTGGGCGGCGGGCAGCCGGGTGGGCAGCAGCCGCACCTCGGGGGCGAGGCGACCCGGCCAGAACACCCGGATCTCCTCGGTCACCGCCTTGGTGGCCTCCGCCAGGTCGTCGACCGCCGAGCTGCCGTCCATCCGGGGCAGCGCGGTCAGGAAGTGCAGGCCGTCCGCGGTGATGCCGCGCCCCGGCTGGTTCGGCACGGTGGCCGCCTTGCGCGAGCCCACCTCCGACTCCATCGAGTCGCCGAGGCGCAGCTCGACCTTCGTGCCCAGCAGGTCCCGCAGCCAGGTGCGCAGCTCCGACCAGCGGGTCGCGGTGACGACGAGGTGGATGCCGAACGACAGGCCACGGGAGGCGAGCTCGCCGATCCGCTGCTCCAGGTCGGGGTAGTCCTGTTTCACGGTGTACCAGCCGTCGACGACGAGGAACACGTGCCCGAACGGATCGTCGATCGCGCCCGCCGCCCGGTGCGCCAGGTACGTGGCTACCGAGTCGATGCCCCGCTCGACGAACTCGGCCTCCCGCCGCTCCAGGACCTGCCGGACCTCCTCGACGGTGCGGACCACCCGGTCGCGTTCCAGCCGGGTCGCGACGGAGCCGACGTGCGGCAGCCCGGCCACCGCCGCGAGACCGCCGCCGCTGAAGTCCAGGCCGTAGATCTGCACCTCCTCGGGGGTGTGGGTCACCGCCAGCGACAGGATCAGGGTGCGCAGCAGGGTCGACTTGCCGCTCTGCGGCGCACCGGCGACGCCGACGTGCCCGTCGGCGCCGGACAGGTCCGCGACGAACAGCTCGCGGAGCTGGTCCTGCGGCCGGTCGACGATCCCGACCGGCACCCGCAGGCGTCCACGCAGCGCCGGGTCCCCGACGGTCGCGCCCCGCGCCGGGTCGGGAACGACGCTGGGCAGCAGCGTGTCCAGGCTCGGCGGGTCGGACAGCGGCGGCAGCCACACCTGGCGGGCCGGCGGGCCCGACCCCGCCAGCCGGCCGACGAGGACGTCGACGAGGCTGGGACCGGTGGCCTCCTCGTCGGGTCCCGCCCCGTCCGCCGGCCCGGCCGCCGGGGCGTCCGTCCGCGCCGGGTCGTGCCGGACGCGGACCTGCCGGGTGCCGAACAGGACGACGTCGGCGGGCTCCCGTGCCTGCCGGCCGGGCTCGTCCACGGCCGGCCGCCCGCCGGTGTACGGGCCGGACACGTACGCCGACTTGAACCGGACCAGGTTGCTGGTGTCGACCTTCAGGTAGCCGTTGCCCGGCTCGGACGGCAGCTCGTAGGCGGAGCCGACGCCGATGACGGCGCGGGACTCCATGGTGGAGAACGTCCGCAGGGCCAGCCGGTAGGACAGGTGTCCCTCGACCCGGTTGATCCGGCCCTCGTCGAGCCGCTGCGAGGCGAGCAGCAGGTGGACGCCGAGGCTGCGGCCCAACCGGCCGATGGAGACGAAGAGGTCCATGAACTCGCTCTTGCTGGACAGCAGCTCGCTGAACTCGTCGACGACGACGAGCAGCACCGGGAACGGCACGAGCGGGGCGCCCGCCGCGCGGGCCTTCTCGTAGTCGAACAGCGACGCGTGGCCGCTGGCCCGCAGCACCTCCTGCCGCCGCGTCAGCTCGCCGTTGAGCGCGTCCTGCATCCGGTCGACCAGGGGCAGCTCGTCGGCCAGGTTGGTGATGACCGCCGAGGTGTGTGGCAGGCGTTCCATGCCGAGGAACGTCGCGCCGCCCTTGAAGTCCACCAGGACGAGGTTGAGGATCTCGGAGGAGTGGGTGGCGGCGAGCGCGCAGACCAGGGTACGCAGCAGCTCGCTCTTGCCCGAGCCGGTGGCGCCGATGAGCAGCCCGTGCGGGCCCATGCCGCCCTGGGCGGACTCCTTCAGGTCGAGCTCGATGACCTCGCCGTCGGCGGTGACCCCGATCGGCACGGCGAGCCGGGAACGTTGCGGCTGCCGGCCGCGCCACGACGCCTGCACGTCGAAGGTGTGCGCGTCGCGGATGCCGAGCAGGGTGGTCAGGTCGAAGCTCGACTCCAGCGGCTTCTCGACCGCTTCGAGGGTGCCGCTGGTCCGCTTCGGCGCGATGACGCGGGCCAGCGCCTCGGCCGGCACCACGCCGAGACCGTCGCGCTCGGCCGACCGCGTCTCGTCGCCGGCGGGGAAGACGACCTCGGTGTCCCGCACGTCGAGCCGGAGCACCCTCGGCCCGCCGGGCAGGGCCCCGGTCAGGTCGAGCAGCACGACGTTGCGCAGCCCCGCCCCGTACAGCCGGGAGCTGTCCGGAAGCCGCACCAGGTGCGCCAGGATGACGACGAACGGCTCGGCCGAGCTGGGCCGGGCCGTCTGGTCGTGGTCCCCGCGATCGATCACCTCCTGCCCGAGCAGGTCCATCAGCTCGTCGTGGCCGGCGGCGAAGAGCCGCGCCGGGCCGGCGGCGTCGTGCGCGGTGGGGTGCGCGTTGTGCGGCAGCCACTTGATCCAGTCCCATTCGGCGCGGTGCTCCTCGGCGGCCAGCACCGCGATCCGCAGCTCGTCGGGAGCGTGGAACGTGGCGAGCTGGGCGAGCATCGCCCGCGCCAGTTCGGCCGCCGGGCCGCTCTCGCCCTCGAACTCGACGCTGGTGAAGGCGCGCAGGCCGACGGCGATCGGCACGCCCGACACCGTGCGGTACGCCTCGGAGAAGCGGCGCAGGGAGATCGACGAGAGGGGTTCGAGGTCCTCGATCGGTTTGGTGGTCGGTGGCAGGAACCGCATCATCGCGTTCTGCCGGCCGAGGCCGATCCGCACCTTGCCGAAGTCGTCGTGGCTCGGGCGGCGCTCCCAGAGGCGGCTGCTCATCGCCACCGACCAGAGCGTCTCCGGCTGGGGGTTGTCCCACAGCACGGCCTGGCGGTGCTGGTTGGCGGCCTTGCGGGCCTGCCTGCGGAGCTGGGTGACGTAGCGCAGGAAGTCCCGCCGTTCGCCGCGCATCTTGCGCTTGCGGTCGGCGGCGGCCCGGCCGATCTGGACCAGGCCCATGAACAGCATCCCGGCGGCCATCGCGCCGCCCATCACATACAGGATGGGGGTCCGGTTGAACAGGCCGAACATCATCATCATGCCGCCCATGCCCAGGCCCATCGGGACCATCATGGCGAACGACCGGAAGTCCAGCGGGGCCTCCTCCGCCATCAGCGGGGGCTCCTGGAGCTCGACCTCCCCGTCCGGGGCCTCCGGCCCGGCGGCACGCGGCGGCCGCTTGACGGTGATCGTGTTCACGTGCGCCCTCCTCGGATCCGGCTGCTCATCCGCCGCCCCAGGCGTCGTCCTCCCGCAGCAGCGTGACCGCGTACCGCGTGTCCTTCTCGGTGCCCTTCGCCGGCTCCTCGCCCATGGGGTCGTCGGCGGCGTCGGCCGGGCCGGTGGCGGGCCGACGTCCGGCGCGGGCGCGCGCGGCGCGGGCGCGCTCCCCGGCCTCCGCCTCGGCGCGGGCCCGCCGCTCCGCCTCGGCCCGGGCGCGCAGCTCGGCCCGCTGGGCCGCGGTGTAGTCCGGCCCGCCGCAGCGGGGCGGCTGTTCCTCGGCGAGCGGGGCGCCCCGCCGGTCCCACCGCCAGGTGCGCACCGGTTCCGGCCGGCTACCCATCCGTCCTCCGGTCCGCCCGGTTCGGGTCGGCAGCCGGCAGGTCCGCGCCGGCCAGCCACCATCGTTCGCCCGGCGCGTCCCAGGCGCTGGTGTCCTCGGGCTCGCCGGTCGGGCGTACCACCGGCACCCGGTCCTCAGCCGGCGCGTCGTCGGCGGCGGCCCAGCTCGTCGGGGCCTCGGTCAACAGCTCGGCGGCCTCGGGCCGCTCGGCCCTCTCCCGCTCCCCGGGCCCGGGCACCGAACCGACCGGCGCTGCCGCCCACACCGGCCGCACCGGCGCGGCGGGGCCGCCCGGTGGGTCGCCGGCGCGCTCCGGGCCGGGGGCACCCTGCGGCTCGGGGGTGCCCTTCGGGCCGGGCTCACGCCGCGGCTCGGGGGCACGCTGCGGGCCGGCGGCCCGCGACGGCACGGGCAGCGGCACCGGCACCGGCAGGTCCTGGTGCCAGTCCGGTTCGGGGTCGAGCAGTTCGGCGGCGTCCGGCCGCTCCGGTGCGGCACGCTCGTCGGGATCGGCCGGTGCGGCCGGCGGCAGCACCGGCGGCAGGCCGGATCCCCCGGGCGGCGCGCCCTGCGGGGCGTCCGGCGCGTCGACGCCGTCCGGCACCGGAGGCTGCCACGTCTGCGGCTCCCCCTCGACCAGGCCGGACGCGTCCGGACGCTCGGGCGCGCCGCCCCCCGCGCCACCGGGCGCACCCGACGGCGGCGGCAGGAACGGGGGCGCCCCGGAGGTGCCGTCCGGCCTGCCGCCGCCGGTCGCGTCGGGCGGATCCACGCCGCCGAGCGCCGGCGGGGCGAGCCCACCGGGCCCGTCCACGCCGGGCGGGCCGACCGTCGGCGGAGCGTCGACGTCCGGCGTCTCGAAGCCCGGGAGCCCGCCGCCGTCCTGGCCTCCGGGCACACCGCCGCCGCGGGGCGGCGGCGTGCCGGTCGGCGGCGACGTGCCGCCGGGCCGGTCCACGCGCGGCGGGGGCGTGGTCACCGGCGGCGTGCCGCCGGGCGGTCGCGGGGAGCCGACCGGCAGGGGCGTCGGCGGCTTCGTCGGCGGCGGCGTGACCACCGGAGGGGACGTCACCGGCGGCGTCACCACCGGAGACGTCAACGACGGCTTCGTCGGCGGCGGCGTCACGACCGGGGATCTCGACGGCGGCCTCGTCGCGGGCGGCGTCACCACGGGCGCGGACGTCGACAACGGCGGCCTCGTCGGCGGCGGCGTCACCACCGGGGACGTCAACGACGGCTTCGTCACCGGCGGCGTCACCACCGGGGACGTCAACGACGGCTTCGTCACCGGCGGCGTCACCACCGGGGACGTCAACGACGGCTTCGTCACCGGCGGCGTGACCGGCGGCTTCGTGGTCGTCGGCGGCGGCTTGGTCGTGGTGGGCGGCGGCGTGACGGTCGGCGGCTTCGTGGGCGGCGGCTTCGTGGTCGTCGGCGGCGGCTTCGTCGTGGTGGTGGGCGGCGGCTTCGTCGTGGTCGTCGGCGGCGGCTTCGTCGTGGTGGTGGATGGCGGCGTCGTCGTGGGCCTGGTCGTGGTCGTCGGCGGCGTCGTCTGGAAGCTCTGGCTCGGGGTCGGGGGGACCACCCGGCCGTACGTGAGCTGGTACTGACCGGCGAGCGTGTCCACCACCTCGAACATCTGGGCGGTCATCGGCTTGACGTACTCGGTGGAGCTGATCGCGACGAGCCCGGTGTCGGTCACCCCCGCGCCGTTCGCCTTGGCGATCTCCGCCCAGCCGACGTCGATCGTCTCCATGGCGTTCTGCGCCCAGGCGAGGTAGTTGGCGCTGTTCCAGAGCTGGTCGGGGACCGATCCGACGCCCCCGCTGCCGCCCCCGCCGGCGATCCGTTCGGCGTTGGCCCCGAGGTAGTCGGCGAACAGCTGCATCTTGGCGAGGAACGCCTCGGCGGCCACTCCCGCCCACGCCCGGTCCTCGCCCGCGATCGCGTGCGCCTGGTCGTAGATGAACGACTCCAGCCAGGACAACAACTCGTACGCGTACTGGAAGGCGCCATAGGCGTCGGCGAGGGACTGGGCGTCGACGATGCCAGTGGCGATCGCCGTCTTCTCCGCCCCGGAGAGGGCGGTGGCCGACACCCCGACGACCGATGCCTTCAGCTTCTTCCACTGCGGCGGGTCGCTGTTGGCCCAGTCGAAGTAGTCGTTGAGGTCCTTGGCGGTGGCCGCCGTGCTGCCGAAGACGGCGTCCGGATCGATGTTCGGACGCTTCCAGTCGGCATCGGGGTCGGAGTTGTTGTCCGCCACGGTTCATCCTCGATCCATCTGAAGTACGACCGGCTGGCGACAGCCGGCTCTCCCCTACGGCTGGGCGGGGGCGCCCTCGTCGTCGCCGTCGCCACCGGTCGAGCCGCCCGGCACGCCCGAGCTGCTGTTGCCGTAGTCCTTGAACATGCCGATCTTGGACCAGGTGTCCCGCATGGCGTTGTCGAACGTGGCGGCGGTCAACTTGTTGAGTTCCTCGGCGCTCTCGTATTCCCGCAGCATCGCGCGCAGGTTCCTGGCGAGGCCGACGAGCGCCTGGTCGACCGCGTTGAGGAACCCGATGGTGTCGCCCTTGAGGCCGTAGTTGGTGGTGGAACCGCTGGGTCCGGTGATCACCTCCCGCAGGGCGACGGCGTGACCGAAGGTGCCCGGTTTGATGTCCAGCGCCGACAGTTTCCGCACCGCCTGGCTGAGCGAGCCGTCCTCGGTGATGCTCTCTATCTGCCGGCAGAAGTATTCGATGGCCGCCGAGCTGATGACGACCTCGCCCCGGTCGCCCGACCTTCCGTGCACGCCCGTCGGCGGCTCGAAGTCGATGGGCGGCTTGTCCGTGTAGTGGCGCTGCGGATCGTAGTCCCCCGGATCGGGGGCCGGATTCTCGACGAGCTTCTCCCACTTGTCCTGCGGGAGGATCTCGTCCCGGTAGTACACCCAGATGCTGGTCTCGTACAGGGTGTACTCGTTGTCCATGAAGTTGTCTGCGGCGTCCTCCCGCATCCGCACCATGGTGTCGAAAGCCCAGCCCGGATAGCGGTCGCCGTCGAAACGGTCGAGCAGCCCCAGGCTCTTGATGGCTTCGTCGTTCGGCGTGCTGTAGTCGACCATCTGACCTCCAGAACACGATGACCAGGAATGCCGCCGGTCGGGTGGACGTCGAGGCCGCCGCCGCGCAGCAGCCCCGACGCGCGGTCACCCGCCCCGGACGTCGTTCCAGATCTTCGCCGCGTTCTGTTCGGTGGTGCCGTAGTTGTCCGCGATGCTGAGCAGCGTCTGCCGCGCCGAATCCAGCGCGACCGTCATCTGGGCAGCCGCCGCGTTCCAGGCCGCCTTCGACACCTGGTACTGCTCCTGCGCCGCGCCGGTCCATTCGGCGAGCGTCCGCTCGACGCTGCCCTCCATCTCGGCCAGCGCGGAGGTGATGCGCCCGTTGATCCCGTTCATGTCGGTGAGCGTGGCGTCGGCCTGGGTGAAGCTGAAACGGTAGTTCGACATCGATCAGGTCCTTTCTCGGTGGTGTGGTCAGAAGCCCGGCAGCGCCTGCGCGAAGGACGCCGCCGTGGAGGACGCCTCGTCCTCGGCGGCCGAGTAGGACTGGGTGTTGACACCCATGGTCTCCATGATGGTCAGCAGCTCGTTGATCACCTTTTGGAACGCGTTCTCCCAGGCGTCCATGGCCGTGTTGAACTGAGCCGACGCCTCACCGGTCCAGGACGCCTGGAGCATTGCCATCTGGTCGTTGACGTTGCGCAGGTGAGTGGTGAACTCCTCTGCCCGGCTGGCGAACTCCTGGGCCGCCTGCTGCATGCCCGGTTCG
This sequence comes from Micromonospora sp. NPDC002575, assembly GCF_042889525.1. NCBI lineage: Bacteria > Bacillati > Actinomycetota > Actinomycetes > Micromonosporales > Micromonosporaceae > Micromonospora > Micromonospora sp. NPDC002575. The sequence goes on from NZ_JBIARA010000017.1 coordinate 51,308, forward strand.
TTGGTCTGCACCACTGGCATCGTCACAGCGAATCTCCTCCGAACGGTCGTTCCGCGATGACGCCGCGCGGTCGGTCGTCCGGTTCCGCCGGCGTCGGCGACAGTTTTGCCAATCGACCCTGCCCGTCGGGAGGCTTCCGCCGACGGGACTGCCCGTTCGACGCCCCGGATTGCCTCCCGGCGCCCTGGCGGCACGCTCGGGAAGATCCGCTGCCTGTTCCGCCCTGATCGGTCGTCGGCGCTTTGGCCACGGCCGCCGCCGGCCCTGTACTGGGGGCCGCGTCCGGCGAAGGAGGAGCGCGTGGAGTTCAGCGAGCGCATCGAGAGCCTGTTCCAGCGGTACCAGCAGCAACGCGACGGCCTCGGCGCCCTGCGGCGGCGGATGCGGTCGATCGCCGTCACCCGCACGTCGCCGCGACGCGAGGTGTCCGCGACCGTGGGGCACGACGGCGTCGTCTCGGACATCACTTTCCCCACCAACGCCTACCGCCGGCTCGCGCCGGCCGAGCTGCGCGCCCTGCTCATGCAGACCATCGGGGAGGCGAGGGAGGAGGCCCAGTCGCAGGCCGCGGCGGTCATCGCGCCCCTGCTGCCGGACGGGATGAACGCCCGGGACCTGATCAGCGGCGACGTGGACACCGACACGCTGCTGCCGCCGCAGCCGCGGATGGTCAACAGCGTCCGGCAGCAGCTGGGGCTGGGGAGGGTGTCGGAATGAGCGGCGACCTCTTCGTCGACCCGGAGGGCCTGGGCCGCCTCGGGGAGCAGTACCGTGGCCGGGCGGAGGCGTTCCGCCAGCTCCAGGCGTACATCGAGGCCCTGCGTTACACGTACGGGACCAGTTGGGGCACCGACGACCTGGGCCAGCAGTTCGCCGAGAAGTTCGTCGCCGGGCTGCTCGCGCTGGAGGGCATCGTCGGCGCGGCGGCCGACACGCTCGACTACACGGCCGACGGCCTGACCGTCTCCGGCACGACCTTCCGGGGCGCCGACGACGACGCGTACGGCGCCGGCCGCAGGCTCGGGACCGTCTTCGGGAACCTCCGCCCGAACCCGGTCACCAGCTCCGGCACGGACCACCGTGGCCAGGAGAGGCAACGGCCGGCGCTGCTGCGTACCGTGCCGGACCGACGGGAGCCAGAACAGCTGAGGCCGGGGCTGGTCTTCACCGTGCCGGCGGGCACGCTCAGCTCCTCGGTCCTCGCCCCGGCGCTGCCGCCGGACGCCGAGATCCTGGTCGGCGGCGTGCCGGTGGGCGACCAGCAGCAGGTGGTGTACTTCCGGGAGGTCGCGCCGGGCACCGTGCGGGTGGACACCAGTCACTACCGCGCGATCACCCCCTTGCCGCCCGGGACGGACGTGCGGCTCGACGGCACGCCGTTCGAGGTGAAGGACGGCTACCAGCTGTTCCTGGTGGAACGCGCGCCGGCCGACGTCCCGCCCGCCGTGCACACGTACGTCGACTACCACCCCGACGGCACGTCCGAGCCGTACGGCACGGCTCAGGGATAGCGCCCGATGCCCGACCTGCACATTTCCACCGACCCGGAATGGCAGTGGGTCTACGACGCCATCCTCTACGGCGTCGGCGAGGAGTATCCGGAGGCCGACCCGACCGCCCTGCGCCAGATGGGTGACGAGCTGCTCGCCTTCACCAACACCCTCAACGAGGAGGTGGCCGGGACCGCCGGCCTCGCGGGCAACATGCCCGCGCTCCTGAGCGGCGACGCGGCGCAGGCGTTCGAGCACTTCGCGCAGAGCCTCACCACGAACGTGCCGGTGGCCGGCGACATCTCCACCGCCCTCGGGCAGAGCGCCTACGACTTCGCCCTCGACGCGGAGCAGACGCAGTACAACATCGCCATCGCGATGTTCACCACGCTGTGGGACGTCTTCCTGGCCCTGTCCGGCGGCGCGAGCGCCTTCATGGTGCCGGCCCTGATCCGGACCGGCAGCGAGATCGTCAGCACCCTGATCGCGCAGTTGCGCAGCCGCATCCTGCAACGCATCGCCAACCTGACGTTCGACGCGATCGGCGAGGGTTTCGAGGAGCTGTGGCAGGGCCTGGCCGCCCAGGGCCTCCAGATGGTCGAGGGCAACCGGGACAAGGTCGACGGCGCCGACGTGCTGCTGGACTTCCTCGCGGGCATGCTGATCGGGGCGACGGCGAGCGGCGTGATACAGGCCGGCGCGAAGTGGTTCCCCAAGGTCGGCACCCACCGGTACGGCCAGGAGATCTTCGCGGCAGCCGGCGAGCTCCTCGGCGAGACCTTCCTGTGGGGGATCCTCGGCGGCGACTTCAACCCGGGCGCCACGGTGACCTCGTCCGTCATCACCGGCTTCACCCAGCAGTGGGCCGAGGACGTCGGCCACAGCATCCGCCCCGGGCCGCACTCGGGCGGCGACGGCCCGGGCGGGAACGGCATCGGGGACCCGGCCGGCCTGAACGGCCCGAAGACCGACCAGTCCGGCCCCGGACAGGACCCGTGGCGGCCGGGCGGCGACTCCCCGGAAGAGAAGCCCGGGGCGGACGGGCCGGGCGGCGGCCCGCTCGGGATCGGGCGGGACGGGCACGGATCGCCGCCCCGCGACGACGCGACGACACGCGACGACGAACCGGCGGAACGTCCCGGCCCGCCGCCGGTCACCGGCGAGGACCCGCCCCCGCACGAGCAACCGCCCTCGTACGACGACGTGACGGGGGGCCCGTTCCCGGTGGCGGACGGTGGGCGGCTCGGCGGGCCGGGGCGCGAGCCCGGCGCGCAGCGCACCGGCCCGCCGACGAACGCCGGCGACGATCCGGAGACGCCCTCGGCCACGGGCGGCTCAACGGACCCCACCGCCCGCCGCGACCCCCCGCCCGTCACCCACCCCGTCACCGAGCCCGCGCCCCTGACCCGCGGCGGGACGCCGCCGACCCGCGACGGCGCGCCTGGCGACCCCGCGCCGGTCACCGGCCCACCCGCCACCCACGAGTCCGCCACCCGCCCGCCCACCGGCCCGGGTGACCTGCCCGCCGGCGGGGACACGCCGCCCCTCGACCGGGACGACGCCTCCGGCGGTCCCGAGCACACGCCGCAGCGGCCCGGTGAGCAGCCATCCACCCTCGACCCCGGGCGCGCCGTCCCCGGCGAGACGCCGTCCCCGGTGGGCGACACACCCGGTCCGGCCGATCCGGAGCACCGCATCGGCGACCCGGAGCACCCCTCCGCCCGCCCCGAGCACCCCCCTGCCAACCCGGAGCACCAACCCGCCGGCCCGCAGACCCATCCCGCCGGCCCGGAGGACCGCCCCGCCGGCCCGGAGGCGCGCGCGCACGGCCCCGGCGGCCACGTGCCCCCGCCCGTGGACACCGGCCTGCGGGCCGGCCCGCTCCCTCAGGACGCCGAGGGCGTCACCGCGGGTCACACCGGTGCCCCGCGCGACGTCGGCGGCTCGGCCCCGCTCGGCAGCCCGCCCGTGCTGCCGCCGGGCCAGGCGGACCAGCGGCCCACGGGCCCCGGCCTGCCCGGCGTGGTGACCCAGTTGACGCCCGCCGGCCCGGTCCCGCCGGCCGGTCCGGTGGCCGTGCCGGGGATCGCCACCACCACCGCCACCACGCCGGCCACGACCGCCCCGGCCACCAGCACCGCCGCCCCGGCCACCAGCATTGCCGGCCCGGCCCTGCCGGCCCGCGACGGCACCACCGCGCCCCCGCGCGGAGCCACGACCGGGCCGCCTCGGCCCGGCGGGCACCCCGCTCGCGACGCCGGCCCGCGCACCGCCACCAGCTCCGCCGCCGGGCCTCCACCACAGGTGGCCGACAGCGTCGTCCAGCCGGTCGAGCCGCCGGTCGGGACCGTTACGCCGGGGCCGGTCGCCCCACTGGCCGGGGCGACCCAGCCGACCAAGGCGGCCCAGTCGACCGAGGCCGCCCAGTCGACCCAGCCGACCGAGGCGGCCCAGTCGACCCAGCCGGTGCGGGCCACCGCCGAGCCGCCCCCGCCGACCGGACAGGCGAGCGGCGAGGGCGGGCCCGTACCGGCCGACGGGCCACGGCCGACCCCGACCGACGGGCCACGGCCGACCCCGACCGACGGGCCAGGCGGACCAGCGGCACACGGGTCACAGCCGGTCCCGGCCGGGTGGGCGCTCATCGACCCGTACGACACGACCCACGTCGAGGCCGCCCGCTCGTTCCCCGACCGCGACGGCGAGATCGTCGTCTTCGCGCACGGCACCCCCGACCACCTCGTGCTCGGCGACCGGCGGGTCACGCCCGAACAGCTCGCCGACCTGCTCGGGGCCGACCGTCCACAGCGGATCACCCTGATGTCCTGCGACACGGGTGCGGACGCCGACGGCTTCGCGGCCAAGCTGTCGCGGCTGCTGCCCGGCACGTCGGTCACCGCCCCCACCGGCACGGTCTGGACGACCCCCGGCGGGCACGCGTTCGTCGCGGGCACCGCCTACGGCCCCGACGGACGCCCACGCCCGGCCCAGCCGGACGCCGGCCACGGGTGGCGGACGTTCACCGGTGACGCCACCGGCGACACCCACGTGCAGGAGGCCGGCTCCGACCTGCCGGGCACCCCGCCCCGTCCGGGCGCGGACGCGGTCGGGGACGCCGTCGCGTGGAAGGGCAACGGTCGGCCGTACGCCAACCGACCGGTCCTGGAGACCACCGAGCACCTGATCTTCGCGACCCACCTGGAGGAGCAGCTCGGGGCGTACCTGTACCGACTACCCCGGGTGCGGCGGGCGGCGCGGGCCACCGTGGCGCGGCTACGGGAGGTGCTGGACGCCTTCGACGGTCGTCCCGGCGGCGTGTGGCGCTCGTTCATCAAGGACGACCCGACCAGCGCCGGGCAGGTGGGTGACCGGCTCAGCGCCGCGGAGGTCGACGAGCTGCTGGACGACGGCAACCTGCGCGAGCTGATGACGGCCTTCTACAACGCCGCCTACTTCCACTACGCCTCGCCAGACCCGACCCTGAAGACCGTCGTCCAGGAGCTGTTCGCCGACACGGACTGGGACCGCGCGGCGCAGCTCGGCCTGGACGTGCCGGCCCTGCAACGGCAGCACCAGCAGCTCGACACGCTCTCCGGTGCGCTGATCGGTGGGCTGGCCAAGCTGGTCGGCCGGGGGCACACCTTCGGCGAGGGCGACCCGTTCGCCCTCGGCCGGGTGGCCGGGCAGTCGGGAAAACCGCTGACCGACCTGATCGCGCTCGGCGGCAGCCAGGCCAACCGGATCGCCCGCCACGACGACCAGGCGAACCGTGGGGGGCCCGGCAAGTTCACCCCCACCCGCCTGGCCTCGCTCGGCGCGCCGCTGAGCGACCGGGAGAAGAGGTATCTCGCCGGCCGGGGGCGGCGGCCCTTCACCACCGTCGGGACGGACGGCACCGAGGCGGCCCACGCCGAGCCCGACACCTCGTGGACCGCCGAGGGTTCGCTGGGCGTCGAGATGCCCCTGCCCTGGGTCGGCGGCCGGGCCGGCGTCGTGCTGGACACCAGTTCCCGGCTGGCGTCGGTCTGGTACCGCCGGACCCACCACGAGGCGGGCCTGCCGGTGACCGCCGGCATCTCCGGCACCACGGCCCGGCTCATGATGGCGTTCGAGTGGCTGAAGGTGCCGGGGGTCAGCCGCGAGGACTTCCTGCTGGCCGTCATCGCGTGGATGCTCACCTTCCAGGACCACTCGCTGTACGAGATCCTGCGCGGCGCCGAGATCGTGGGCAGCGGCCACCCGGTGTCCACCATGGCCGCCGACGAGGTGTACGAAGCGCTCGCCGCCCTCGGCGTGCCGGCCCCCGTCCTGCGCCAGGTCGGCGATCCGCAGCACCGGCTGCCGGCGGCCACGCCCGACGGCCTGCCTCCGGCGGTCGACCTGACCGACACGGCGATCCTGGAGCAGCTGCTGCCGCACGAGGCCGCCTACTACGCCAAGGCCCGGGCGGCGCACACCGCCCACGGCTACTCCGCGATGACCTCCGACGAGTTGGACGAGTCCCTGGAGGTGTCGGACGAGCTGGCCAACGCCGCCTACGACGTGGCGACGGCCAAGCAGCTCACCCAGGAGTGGCTGAAATTCAACTCCGTCGACCCGAAGGCCCTCGCCCACCGGCTCACCCGGGCCCACCTGCTCGCCCTACAGGTGTGGACCGGTTCCAACCACAGCCTGATCAACGCGGTCGCCCCCGCCGGCCCGCTCACCGACCTCGCCTCGGAGCTGGTGCTGGAGCACAAGATCCGGGAGGCCGTGGACCTGCTCGTCGATCTCGTAGCGGCCGAGATCCCGACCATCCTCACCAACGACCCGATCCTGCGTGGCCTGCACGACGAGCTGGCCGCCGATCCCGACCGGACGCCGGAACGGGTCGCCGCCGTGCGGGAGCAGGCGCAGGACCGGGGCCGGGAGATCCGGGGCGCCGTCGAGGCCGAGTTGCGGGCGCACTTCGACATGATCGTGGACGCGCTGCGGCAGCTTCCCCCGGCCGACAAGGGCGTCGTGTGGCGCGGGGACTGGGCGGCCGGCGGCCTGGCCAACCAGCTGGGAAAGGTGTTCTCGGCCTACGGCGGGGACGACCTCACCCTCACCGGCCTGAACAGCGCCAGCCGGGACGAGCGCGTCGCCCGGGAGATCCTGACCAAGTACACCAACAGCGCCACGAGCCATCGGGTGCTTATCGGGATCGAGCTGGCCGGCTACGCCGGCCGGGACATCACCCCCTTCTCGGGGAAGCCCACCGAGCAGGAGGTGCTGTTCCTTCCGGGCGCCCGCTTCGCCGTCACGTCCCGCGAGATCGACGAGGCCGCCGGCATCGAAAAGATCATGATGAGGGAGGTGGAGCCCGAAGGGGTCGCCCGGGAGACGCTCGTCGCCGAGGCCAGGCGGTCTCTCGCGGAGGTGTCGGGGCTCGGCGCCGCCGTCCGGGACCTCGCCGAGGACGTCCCGGCCCTGGCGCAGCAGGTGCGGGCGCTGACGCCGCAGTTCACCGCGGCCGTCGCGACGTTCCACGACCTGCTCGACCGGTCCACGGCCCCGGCCGAGGCGACCGACGCCGTGCGGCAGCAACGGGGCAGGGTGCTGGCGGCCCAGCAGGCGACTGCCCGCTACGCGGACGTCATCGCGAGCGCGTGGGCCGTCGTGCGGGACCTGGAGGACCGGGCGCAGGACCCGGGCAACGCCCGGGCGATCGTGACGGAGGCCGAACGGGTCTGGGCCGACCTGCACCAGGCCGGCGAGGACGCCCAGGACCTCTTCGAGGCCATGGAGCACGAGGCGGCGGCCGTCAGCCGGGCCCTCGGCCAGGCGCAGAACGTCCTCTTCGCCGACTTCCAGGCCACGGAGTCGGGGAAGCGCGCCATCGACGAGGCCGGGCAGGCCGTCGACACCATCGAGGACGGCGTCACGCAGATCGCCGCGACCGAGCAGGAGTCCGCCAGGCTCACCCACGGCCTGCCGGCCGACGACGATGACGGACTGCTGATCCGGTCGGGGGCGCTGGCCCGCAACCGCGACGCCGCCACCCGGGCGATGCTGGAGGCCGAGGCGGCGCACGCCCACCTGCCGATGCAGATCCGTGGCCTGGCCGACGATCTCCGGCGGGTCGAGGCGGCGGTCGCCAGCGCGGAGTGGGAGATCGGCAGCGCCGGCTCGGCCCTCGACGCGGTGCGGTCCCTGGCGGAGCAGATCGACTCCCGGTACGACCGGTCGCAGGAGCTGACCCGGTTGATCGACGAACTCGTCGACGACCTCGACGCGCTGGCGTTCGACGCCGCCAACACCTTCGGGCCGGCCGCCTCGCCGCTGGAGGGCGAGCTGACCATCGGCTGGGTCACCGACCCGGTCGTCGACGAGCAGGTCCCCGCCGGGCGGGTCCTGGTCACCGCGTTCGACGGGGCGAACCTGGCCGCCGCCCGGGCGTTCCCCGCGGACGACGACCGGTACGTGATCTTCGCGCACGGCACGCCGCACGAGCTCGACCTCGGCGGGGGGCGGGGCCGCAGCCCGGCGGACGTGGCCCGGCTGATCAGGAACGACCCCGGGTGGCGGGGCAGGCCGATCCTGCTGATGTCGTGTCACACCGCCGCCGACGGCGACACCGGCTTCGCCGCCGCGCTGGCCCGCCTGCTCGACGTGCCGGTCACCGCGCCCACCGGCACCGCCTGGAGCACTCAAGACGGTTCGGCGCTCGTCGCCGGCACCGTCCTCGACGCCGAGGGGCGGCCCCGGCCCGCGCAACCGGGCCCGGACGACGGGTGGCGCACCTTCACCCCCACGCCCGACGGCCTCCTCGCCGTCGACGACCTGGGACCCCGCCTCGCCGGTTCGACGCCGCCCCACGCCGCCGCCCCGGCACCGCCGCACCCGGTCGCCTGGAGTCCCGACAGCCGCCCCTACGGCGCCCGGCCCATCCTCGGCACCGCCGAGTACCGGGAACACGCCACCCGGTTCGAACGCGACCTCGGCGCGCACCTCTATCAGCTCCCCCACGTCCAGCACGCCGCGAAGGCCACGGTCGAACGGCTGCGTGAGGTGCTGGAGGCGTACGCGAACGACGGGCGTCCCGACGGCGTGCGCCGCTCGTTCGTCAAGGACGATCCGACCAGCGCCGGCCAGGTGGGCGACCACCTCACCGACGCGGAGGTCCGTGAGCTGCTGCGCGACGGCAACCTGCGCGAGCTCATGACCGCCTTCTACAACGCCGCCTACTACAACGACGCCAGCGCCGACGCCACCCTCAAGAAGGTCCTCCAGAGCATCGTCGCGGACCAGGACTGGACCCGGGCCGACGCGCTGGGCCTCGACACCGCCGCGCTGCGGAAGCTGCACCAGCAGTTGACCGGCTGGAGGCGCTCCGTCATGCACGGCATCGCGGACATGGTCGGCAGGGGCTACAACTACGCCGTCGACCCCTTCGCCCTCGGAAACATCACCGCCCTGTCGAAGAAGCCGGCCGCCGACACCACCGCCATCACCGCCAGCCAGGCGGGCCGCTCCAACCGGCTCGGCGCGGCCGACTTCGCCAAGAACCTCGGCGTGCCCGGCAAGCTCACCCCCCGGCAGCTCGCCGCCCTCGGCGCCGCGCTCAGCGATCGGGAACGCCGCTACCTCACCGGCCCCGGGCGCAGGGCCTTCACGGTCACCACCGCCGACGGCACCGAGCAGCGCCACGACCAGCCGGAGGGCACCTGGACGGACGAGGGCGCCCTCGGGGTCGAGCTGCCCCTGCCCTGGGTCGGCGGACGCGCCTGGTTCGACAACGACACCACCTCGCTGTGGTACCGCGACACCCACACCAAGACCGGTCTGCCGGTCGTCGCCGGCATCTCCGGCACCACCGCCCGGCTGCTCGCCGCCTTCGCCTGGCTCAAGGTCCCGGGCGTCGCGCCGGAGCACTTCCTGCTGGCCATCGCCGCGTGGATGCTCACCTCCGAGGACCACTCGCTGTACGAGATCCTCCGCGGCGCGGAGATCGTCGACGTCGGGCCCGTCGTGTCGGAGGCGACGAGCGCCGAGGACGTCTACCACGCGCTCGCCACGCTGGGCCTGCCGATCACGACCCTGCGTGGCCTCGCCGACTCCGGCATGCTCCCGCACGAGGCCGCCTACCAGGCCAAGGCGGAGGCAAACGGCTTCAGAAGCCTCGCCCCGGGCCACCTGGCGCGCGCCCGCAGGAGGCAGCACGAGCTGTGGCAGGCATCGAGCCAGCCGCACCTGGCGTCGAGGGCCATGATCGACTGGATCGGCGCGAACGGGATCGACGCGAGGGCGCTGGCCCGGCAGCTCACCCCGGCGCACTTCACCGCGCTCCAGGCGTACACGGGCAGCAACCACAGCCTGCTCAACGCCGTCGCGCCCGCCACCGTCCTGGCCACCGTCGCGTCGGGCCTGCTCCTCGAACGCGCCGTGCGAAGGAGCGTCGACCACCTCGTCGAGGAGGCCCTCGGAGCCGCGGCCAAGGAGATCCCGTCGGCGGTCCGGACGGACCCGACCGTCGTCGAGCTGCTCGGGCAGCTCCAGTCCGACCCCGAGGGACGGGACAAGGCCGAGTCCTACCGGCAGCAGCTCCGCGACCGGGCACGCACCCTGGCGGCCGAGCTCGAACCGGAGATGCGGGCGCACTTCGACATGGCGATCGAGGCCATCCAGCTGCTCCCGCCCGCGACGGGCATGACGGTGTGGCGGGGTGACTGGGCGGTCGGGAAGCTGGGCGACCCGGTGTCGGGGAAACTCGGCCAGTACGGCGGCACCGAGATCACCTTCGGCACGCTCAGCAGCGCGAGCCGGCAGAGCGCGGTCGCGGAGGGGTTCCTGGCGGACTACGCCCCCGACGGCACCAGCCATCCCGTGCTGCTGGAGCTGCGGTTGGACGGCCACTCGGGACGGGACATCACGCCGCTGTCGGCCAAGCCCGCCGAACAGGAGGTGCTCTTCCTGCCCGGCGCCCGGTTCAGGGTGGTCAGCCGCACGACCAACGACCGCTACGAACACATCGTCGTCGAGGAGGTCACGCCGGCCGCCATCGCCCTGCACACCTTCGACACCACCGCCGAGCACGCCCTGTTCGAGCTGACGGGCATCGGCCGCAGCATCGAACGGACCATCGACGCGGTCACCGACCTGGCCGACGCGGCGACCCGGACGGCGACGCAGGTCGACCGGGCCGCCGCCGACATCGCCCCGCCGCACCGGCGGGTGGCCGACCTCGCCCGGCAGGCGCTGACCACCCTCGGCGAGGCGAAGACACTCGACGAGCAGGCCGGACGGGCCCGACAGGCCGCGCTGACCGTCGGCGAGCGGACCCTCGCGGAGATCGCGCCCCTGATCACCGACCGGCAGACGCCGTCGGCGCAGCGGGCCAGACAACGGCGGGACGCGTTGACCCAGGCGCTGCTGGGCGCGATGGCCGCCCGGTCCGCCGCCCAACAGGCCCTGCACCGGGCCCTGCACGCCGCCCAGCAGCTCGACCGGCTCGACAAGGCGACCCGTTACGCGGCCGACGTCGCCTCGCGGGCCGCCGCCCACACCGACGGCGTCGCCCGGCACGCCCGGCAGTCGGAGGCGACGGCCCAGGCCAGCGCCGCCACGATCGCCACCGCCGTCGCCGCCGCGTCCGATCTGGCGAAGCAGGCGGCCGACGGGACGGCGACCGACCCGAGGACCACCGCGATGCTGCTGGCCCGGCACCGGGACGCGGCCGGCAACGCGGCGGCGGACGCCGAGTCGGCCCGGTCCGCCACCGAGGCCGGGATGGCCGACGCCCCCCTCGCCCTCGCCGACGCCATGCGGGCCCTCGCCGAGGCGACGGCCAACGCCGGCACGGCCGAGCAGCACCGCGACCAGCTCGACGCCGCACGCCGGGACGTCGAGCACCACGCGAACGAGGTCGCACGCCTGGACGCGCTCACCGCGCAGGCCGCGGCGGACGCGGTCGACGCGGCCGAGCTCGCCGCCATCGCGGACCTGGCCGACCTCGACGTCGCCCTCGCCGACCTGAGCGCCGAGGTCACCGCCGCGTCGGCCGAGGCGGACCGGCTCGCCGGGGAGTCGCGGCCACACCGCCGCACGGCGGACCTCGATCGTGCGGCGACGGCCGGGATCGCCGCCGCCGAGGCCGCCGAGGGGCAGGTGCGCAAGGCGTACGACGACGCCCGCGCGGCCGTCGAGCTGGCGGCAGGGGAGGTCACCGAACTCGCCGCCAAGGCGCCCGCCGCCAGGCTCCAGCCGGCGCGGGACGCGCAGTCGGCCGCGCAGGACGCCCTCCGCCGGGCCGGGGAGGCGCTGGCCACCGCCACCGGGTCGCTCGACGGGGCCCGGGAGACGGCCGGACGCCTGCACGCGTACGCCGCGGCGGTCCACCCGGCCGTCGCGCAGCTCGACCGGGCCGCGAGCCACGTCACGGAGGCAGCGGCCGAGGTCGCCAGGGCGCAGGCGGCGGCACGGGACGGCGCGGCCCGGATCGCCGCCGCCGAGCCGCACTCGGCCGCCGCCCGCCTGGCCGCCCGCGAGGCATGGGCGGCGTACGCCGCGGCGAGGTCGGCCCACGGCCGGGCGCGGGCCGCGCTCACCGCTGCCGCCGACGGCCTCGCGCGGGCGGACGCGGCGGCGGGCAGCCCCGCGCAGTGGTCGGCCGCCCTCGACACGGCCCTGCCGGAGGTCGCCGGGCAGCAGCGCAGCGCCACCCGGCTCGCCGGGGAGACGGCCGACCTGGCGACCAGGGTCACCACGGCCGCGCAGCAGGCGGCCCGGGAGCCCGTGCCGTGGGCGCGGGGGGACGCGCCCGGCGACGTGGTCGACCTGTCCGTGCCCGCCGGACGGGTGCTGGTGCCGGGCTCGGACCGGGCCAACCTCGACGCCGCCCGCGCCTTCGCGCCCGACCCCGACCGGTACGTCGTCTTCGCGCACGGCACGCCCGGGCACCTCGTCGTCGGCGACCGCCGGATCACGCCCGCGCAGCTCGCCCGGATGATCCAGGACGATCCCGCCTGGGGCGGCCGGCCGATCGTCCTGATGGCGTGCGACACGGCCGCCGCGCCGACCGGGGCGGCGACGCCGTCGGCGAGCTTCGCCGAAACGCTGGCGGGCCTGCTGCCGGGGACCCCCGTCACCGCGCCGAACGGCACGGCATGGCTGGCCGGGGACGGTCAGGCGTTCGTGGCGGGCACCGACTACGACGCCGACGGGCGTCCCCGGCCGGCCCCCAGCACGGAGGCCGACCAGTGGCGGACCGTGACCGTGGATCCGGCGACCGGGCAGGTCGACCTGCGCCCCGACGGGGCGCGCCTGAGCGGGGCGGCGCACCCGGCGGTGGCCGGGCCGGTCAGGTGGGCGCCGTCACCGCCGCCGCCGTCCTGGGAGCAGCAGGCATGGCAGGCGTTCCAGGACCTCCAGGAGGCCCGGGGTTCGGAGCGGCAGGCGGAACGGGAGCAGCAGCTCCAGGCCCTCACCGGCACCCCGGAGCAGCAGCAGAGGCTGCTGCTCATGGTGAGCGACCACGTGATCGAGACGACGAAGAGGCACCTCTACCGCGGCTCGGCGAACCAGGTCGACCACGTGGCCCGCACCGGCGGGCTGACCCACGAGTACCTCGGCAAGGTCCGCAGCGGCGACTACTTCACCCCGGACCAGGATCCGGCCGTGCGCCTGGCCCAGCAGGGCGTGGTCGCCGCGCACCTGCACACCGGCAACTGCGGCGAGAACGCCGCGCTGGCGTTCTCGCTGCTCTGGAAGCTGCTGCCCGGGGTCCGGCTCACCCAGATCAACCACAGCCTCGACCACGCGTTCGTGGTTATCGGCGACCCCGACAGCCCCGACGCGGTGATCTGCGACCCCTGGCCGGTCCAGGCCACCGCGACGACCCGCCGCGACTACTTCATGTCCAACTACGACGGTCAGGACCGCTTCACGGCGGTCTCCGACGGCACGGACCTGCTGGCCCGCGCCGCGTCCACCGTCGACCTGGACGCCCTGGGCGCGGTCATGGACATGGAACGGCCCAGCGTCGACCTCGAGGAACTCACCGGCCAGTTCGGCGACACCCTTCCGCGGGGCCTGTACCGGCACCTGCACACCACCGCCAACCCGCCCCCGCCCCCGCCCGAGGCCGCAGCCACCGGGCCCGGCGACGGCGACGGCGACACCGGGGGCGGCGGCCGGGCCGACGCGGAGTCGGAGTCCGACGCCATGGACACCGAAGACCTCGACGCCGCCTCGGACGACGCGGCGGCCGACGATGCCATGGACGACGCGATGGACGAGGACCCGGACGTGGCCGACTCGGACGACGACGAGGTCGGCGGCCCCGGCGACGACATGGAGCTGGACGACGCCGAGGGCGACGGGATGGACGTCGACCCGCCCGCCGCCGTCCGGTTCGCCGAGTCGCCGGCCACCGCCGGTGCGGGCCCGATCGTGGCCGCCCCCGTGCCCGCCGGCCTCGTCTGGCTGCCGGCCGCCGACACCACCAACCTGGATCTCGCCGCCCGCCACCCGCACGTCCCGGGCCGGTATCTCGTCTTCGCCCACGGCACCCCCACCCACCTCACCGCCGCCGGCGCCACGCTGACCGCCGCCGAACTCGCCGCCCTCATCCGCGCCGACCCGGCCTGGCGTCCCGGGCAGGCCGTCACCCTCGTCAGCTGCGACACCGCCGCCCGACCCGACGGGTTCGCCACCCAGCTCGCCCACCACCTCGGCGTGCCCGTCACCGCGCCCACCCACGCCGCCTGGACCACGCCCGACCACCACACCTTCACGGCGCCCACCGTCTACACCGCCGACGGCCGCCCCCGGCCCGGCGCCACCGACGCCGCCGCCTGGCACCGCATCACCCCCGACGCCGGGACCACCACCAGCGCCGGGCCCCACCTCGACGAGCCGGCGACGGCACCCGGGCCGGCGGCGGTGCCGTGGGGCCCGGCCACGACGCCGGTGACCCCGCGACCGGTGCCGGCCGGGCTGCTCCTCGCCGACGCGGGCGACACCGCCGCCCTCGCCGCCGCGCGACGCTTCCCCGCCCGCGACGACACGTTCGTCGTCTTCGCCGACGGCGACGCGGGCGGGATCGTCGTCGGCGACACGCCGCTGCCAGCCACGCAGCTCGCGGACCTGATCCGAGCGGACCCACGCTGGCTGGGGCGGCCGGTGCTGCTCGTCGCCGGGCACACGGCGGCCGGGTCGGGCGTCGCCGAGCAGCTCGCCCGGCTGCTGCCCGGCACACCCGTCACCGCCCCGGAGGGTACGGCGTGGACCACGTCGGACGGCCGGGCGTTCGTCGCGCCCGCCCGGGACGGGGACGGCCGGGGCGGGGACGGCCGGGGCCGACCGGCGGAATCCACCACCGCCGACCGGTGGAAGACGTTCACCGTCGCCCCGGCCACGGGCCTGACGAGTGAGGAGTTCCGCGCCGCCGCGCTGCTCCCGGCGGCGTCGACAGCAGCCGTGCCGGCCGGCGGGGAGGACCCGGTCTCCTGGGACGTGTCGACGGCCGGACCGGGCGCGCCGGACCCCACCGGCGACACCGGCCTGGGCATCGGCGACACCGAGAACCTCGTGCTCAGGGACGACTCGGGGAAGGTGGTCGCCGTCGTCTTTCCCGTCCGGCCCCGCGACCGTGAGCACATGCCCGAGAGCGTGGCGGTGATCGATCGGGACGACGCTCTGGAGTCCTACACGCAGACCACCAGCCTCCAACCGGACAGCGAGGAGCAGGAGCTGCCGATGCCCTTCGGCGGACGGCGGGCGTTCGGCGGACGGGAACCGGTGTACGTCTACACCCAGGGGAACCCGACGAGGTTCGCGGTGGCGTTGCGCGGCGGCGGCACCAGGCTCCTCACGGGCGGGGACTTCGCCGCCCTCGTCCGGCAGACCGGCGCGTTGCGGCGGGCGCGTTCCGGGGCGCTGGCGCCCATCCTGTTCCTGTCGTCCTCCAGCGCCCGATACCCGGGCCCGGGCGGCGCCGCGCACGACTTCTTCCGGCAGGTGCAGGAGTGGGGACATCTCGGCGAGGCGTTCGGGCCGACCCAGCGGCTGGAGCCGTCCGTCTTCGGCAAGAACAAGATCACCGTCAGCGACATGGGGATGTACGTGCAGATCCCCCAGTCGCCGGGCGGCACCGTCCCGACGCCGCCGACGGCCCCGGCCGCGCCCCTGGCCGTCACCGCGCCGACCGCCGCCGACCAGCCGACCAGGCGGGGACAGCCGCTGACCATCGACGACGTCGAGCACGTCGTCGTGCACAAGGCGGGGAAGGTCGTCGGCATCGTCTTCCCGATCCAGGGCAGCACCAGGATCTGGTACGAGTTCCAGGAGGTCGCCGAGGACGATCCGCTGGACCACTACGCCCAGACCAGCGACGGCGACCCCGACAGGTTCCAGCAGGAGCTGCCGACCCCGTTCGGCGGTCGCGCGGGGCTCGGCCAGCGGCAGCTGTTCTACATCAGTGCCCACGCCGACCCGACGAGCTTCCTCGTCCGGCTGGCGGCCAGCGGCGCGCACCGCAAGCTCAGGGGCAACGAGCTGGCGTTCCTGGTGTGGCAGTCCGGCGCCCTCCTGCGGGCACCCTCCGGCCGGCAGGCGCCGCTGCTGTTCGTGTCGTGCAGCGGCGCGCGCTACCCCGGGCCGGGCGGCGCGGTGTACGAGTTCGTGCGCAGCGTCCAGTCGTGGGGACACGACGGCGAGGCGTACGGCGGCACGCAGACCACGTGGGTGTCGCTCACCGACAAGCACAAGATCACCGTGTCCGACATGGGGATGCTCGTGACGTTCCCCGGCTCCGGCCGGCCGGCCGGTGGGCCGCCAACCTGATGCGGACGCCCGGCCGCCGGCCCGCCCGGCCGGGGCACGGTGCGGCCGGGGCACGGTGCGGCCGGGGCACGGTGCGGCCGGGGCACGGTGCGGTCGGGCAGTCCGCCACGATGTCGGGGCAACGATCCGCGGGCACGGCTCGCGGGACGCCGTGCCGCCGTAGGTTGAGGCGCAACGACAGGACGGGAGGCAGGCGATGACCGCAACGACGACGCTCGGGCGTTACCACGAACTGCTGCTCAGGCTGGCCGGACGGGTGTCGGACGTGGTCGTCACGGGAGCCCGGCAACGGCTGTCCGAGGGGCGCGTCGAGGACGTGGCCCGGGCGCTGCGCGCCGCCGTCGGGTCGGGCCGGCTGACCGTCGACGCCGCCGAGGCGGCGCTGCTGGCCGACGCCCTGCCGGACGTCGACGATCCCGCCCCGTCGGGCGCCGCGCGGGTGGCGGCCCTGCCGGCGTACGCCTTCGCGCCGCTGCTGCCCGGGGCTTCCGCCGCCGTGCCGGTGGTGCTGGACCTCACGGCGACCGCGGCCGTCGACGGTGGCCCGGACGCGGCGGCCGTCGCGGCGGCGGCCACCACGCCGGGGGCCGTCGGCCTGTGGCGGGCGTGGCGGGCGCCCAACGCCACGAACCCGGGCCGGCCGGTGCCGGTCTACCTGCTGGAGACCACGGCGGCGCCCGGTGACCGGCCCGGCGTCGCCGCCGCCGTCCAGGGCGTGCTGTGGGCCGCCGGGGTCGAGCACCCGCAGGTCGAGGTGTACGGCCCGGCGACCGCGCTGCCGCCGTACCAACGGCTCGCGCGCGGCCGTTCGGCGCTGCTGTGGGCCGCGCGGCCCGCCGGCCCGGTCACGGTCGCCCGGGTCTTCGACCGGGTCGACCCGGTCGCCGGGCCCCGCTTCGATCCCGGCCACGAGGTGCTGCCAACCGGCGCGGAGCGGGAACGCGTCCTGTCCTACCTACGCGCCGGGCACGTGCTGATGGCGACGACCGCCGGCGCGCCCGACGTCGTCGAGCCGCGGCGCGGCGACGTGGTGCCGATGAGCTACCGCACCGACGGGGCCTGGATCTGGACCGACACCGTGGCGTACTACCTGGAGAGGTACGGCCTGAGCCCCGACGTCGAGCTGATGGCGCACCTGCGGTCGGCCGGTGACCCACCCGTCGTCGACTCGGTGGCCGCGCACCGCGCGATGGTGGCGCTCACCGCTCCCGTCGAGCAGCCGCCCGCCTGGACCGTCGCCGCGGCTCCGGCCCGGTGAGGCGGGTGCCGCCGACGCGCACGGCCGCCGGGATGCAGCCTGGGCAGCCGCACGACGCCGCGCACTACTTCCTCCTGCTGGACCCGGACTGGGAGCCGGGGCCGGGCGCGGAGGTGCCGCCGCTGGAGGTGGTCGTCGGCGGGTGGCCGGTGACCGACGGCGGCGACATCGGGGCGTTCCGGGCGAACCCCGGCTATCTGCCGCGCGACCGGAACGCCCCGACGGACCCGTTGGACGCCGTGCTGCGGCTCGTCATGTCCCACCGGGCCGACGCGGAACAGTTGCAGCTCGTCCTCCGCGACTCGGCCTTCGACATCGGCGTGGACGGCGACGGGCGGCCCCTGGTCGTGCGGTCCCCCGACGGCGTGCCCTGCGTGGTGGTGGCGACCGCGCCCGCGCACCGGGCCCGCAGCGCGCCGCCGGCGTGGCGTCGCGGCGACCCCGACGACCTGGTGACCCTGCTGGTCGACGGCGTCGACGTGCTGGTCAACCCCGGTGGCCCGGCCACGACCCGGCTGACCGGCGAGTTCGTCCGCGAGACGGTGCTGATGACCGACGCGGAGGTGAGCGCCGCTGCCGGGCGCTGCCTGCGCGCCGACGACCGCGTCGCCGTCGTCCGGTGGGACGCTCCCCCGGCCGACGGCGACGCGGCCCGCTTCGGCGGCGGCGCTCAGCCGGCCGTGCCGGCGCCCACCGGGGCCCCGGACGACGGCTCCACGCCCGCCCGGCACTCGGGCGAGCTGACGCCGGAGCGGAAGCCGATCCCCGCGTACCGTTCGTAGTCGGCGACGGTGCGCACCGGGCCGCACCCCCAGGGGCCCGGCGTCGGGTTGCGCAGCATGGTCACGACCCGGCGGCGGCTCGCCCGGTCCCGCGCCCACCAGGGCTTGCCCGCCCCGGGCTCGGTGTGGTCGGTCCAGTGCTTCGCGTCCTCCTGCCGCAGGTAGTAGTGCCAGGCCAGCAGGTCCGGCAGGTGGAACAGGTCGTAACCCCAGGTGTACGCGCGGACGGTCAGGCTGATCTCCTCGCCCATGAAGTAGACCCTCGGGTCGTACGGAACCTCGGCGACGAACGACCCGGGCGCGAAGAGGAAGTGCGCCGAGACGAACCGCGCCCGGGGCGGGGCGGCAAGCTGCTGCCAGCCGTCGATGGCCCGTTGGCCGAACAGCGGGATGCCGTCGTCGGTGAAGCTCTCGCACACCATCACGGTCGGCTCGCCCGTGCCGTCGCAGTCGGCGCCCGGCTCGTAGGCCGGCAAGTACGACGTGACGATGGGCTTCGCCGAGCCGGTGGCCGCCGCGTGCCGCAGGACCCTGCTGTCCCAGCCGGGCGCGAACCGGGTGTGGCTGTCGATCTGGAGGAAGTGGTCCTCGCCGTCGTAGAGCCGCATGACCTCGGCGCGGGCCCAGCAGGCGCCCCGGCTCTCGGCCGCGTCGAACTCCACGATCCTGATCCGCGCGTCGCCGCGCAGCGCGGAGATGTCCTCTCCGTCGGCGTGCTGCCAGTTGACCCCGATGCGGAGGCGCTCGGGCCGGTCGGCCTTGGCCAGGCAGTCCTGGACGGTGGCGACGAGCTCCGGGTCACGGTACGAGGCCACGGACACGAAGATCGTCCTGTTGGTGGCCGGTTCGGTCATTCCTGCTCCCTGGTTGGTCTGGCTCCTCGGTCAGGCCGTGCGCGCCGGGGCGAGGTCGTGCCGGAACGGGACGGCGTGGTCGCGGCCGTGGCCGCGCGCCGCCGACGCCGGGGCGGCCTCGGCCCGGGCCGACGGACGCACGCCCGCCGCCAACACCCGGCGGTACGCGGCGCGCAGGGCCGGGCCGGGCTCGACGCCGAGCTCCTCCCGCAGGGTGCGCCGCAGCCGCTGGAAGACCACGAGGGCGTCGGCGTGCCGGCCGGCCCGGTGCAGCGCCCGGATCAGCAGCTCGTGGACGGGTTCGTGCAGGCAGTTGGCGCGGGCCAGGCCCGCCAGCTCGGCCACCAGCCCGTCGTCGCGGCCACGCTCGAGCAGCAGCCGGGCCCACTGCTCGGCGGCGGCCAGCCGCAGCTCGGTCAACCGCTCCCGCTCCCACTCCAGGTGCGGCGCGCGGAGCCCGGCGTAGGGGTCGCCGTGCCACAACCGCAGCGCGTCGCCCAGCCGTCCGATGGCGCCCTCGGCGTCCCCGGCGGCCACCAGCGCCGCCGCCTCGGCCCGCCACCGCTCGAACACCGCCGCGTCGAGCGCGTCGCCGGGCAGGCGCAGCACGTAGCCGTGCGGCGTGGAGGTGAGCAGGTCGCTGGCCGGGGGGCGGTCCGGGTCCGGTTGCAGCCGGCGGCGCAGCCCGCAGACGTACGTGTAGACGCTGCCGACCGCCGTGGCCGGTGGGGAGGCGCCCCACACCGCCTCGACCAGCTCGTCCCGGCCGACCGCCCGGCCGGCGCGGGCGGCGAGCACCGCGAACACGGCCCGCTGCCGCGCCGGGCCGAGGTCGATCTCACCGCCGTGCACCCAGGCGCGCAGCCGGCCCAGGACCGACACCCGTAGCCGCACCCCAGCCGCGTCGCCGACGGCGACCGCATCCGTCCGTTCTGTCCTCACCATTGCTGACCGCCTTTGCGCAGCTTCGACGAACCGTCCTCCCGGCCGCGGCCGGGCGGACGCCGGAAACATAGGTCAGCGGCGCGCGGCGACGATGGGTCCAAGTGCCCACCGTGGCCGTTGTCGGGGACCCAATTCGCGGGCCCCGCCGCCGTCGCGCAATGGCGTCGCCGAATCTCCGGACGACGGTTTCCGGCGGCTCCGCGCCGTTCGTGTCCATGCTGGACATCGGCCGGAAACAGCCGGGTCAACCTGCGTCGGCTCGACTTGCTCCGCTTCCTCGGCGGCCGGTATCGTGCCCGAATCATGGGAGTGGGGGACGACGCGGGCGGGGACGGATCGTCCACTGTGGACGTCGGCGGAGCCGACCGTCACATCCTCCCCCGGGGCGCGCCCCGGCGTCGCGTCCAGCTCGGCGCGCTCCTCATCGGCGTCGCCGTGGCGACGATCGCCCTGCCGTCCCTGGTCATGGGCCCCGACGACGACGGACCGGCCGCGACGGGCCCACCGCCGATGGCGCTGTCCGCTCCGGCGGGCACGCCCACCGGCCCACCGACCCCGCCGGGCTCACCGACCGCGCCCGGCCCGCCGACCCCGGCCGCCGCGTCGCCGGGTTCCGGCGCGGCCACACCCACCGCCGGCCGTCCCGCGTCGCGTCGCGACGCCGGGCCGAACGCGTCGGGCCCGACGTCCCGATGCGCCGCCACAGCCGGGGGCGACGACGTCGTCCTCACCGCCGGGGTCTCCTGCGGCATCTACGACGTCGGCTTCGGCAACGGTTGGCGGGCCACCGGCCACGGCCTGAAGCTCCTGCCCGGCTGGAAGGTCCCGGAGACCGACGAGGTCGCCCTCCGGGTGGAGCGCACCCGGCCGGGGCTGCCGCAGACCGAGATGGCGCTGGTCGCCGCCCGGCCCGTCCGCATCGACGGCGACGACGTGCTGCGGTTCCGGGTGTGGGGAGGCCGGGACTACGGCACCGTCCTCAGGGTCTCCGCCGGGCACGGCACGGTCACCGTCAGCGCCCGCGCGGACCGGTGGACCAACTACTCGGTCCGGCTGGGCCAGTTGACCGACGCCGCCTCGCTGACCCGCATCGACCTGGTGGTGGCCGCCGACGAGGTCCCACACGTCAACCGGTTCTACCTCGATGACATCGCCATCGTCGGCTGACCGGGTCCACTCCGCCACGCAGGTCGAGCGGCTGGCGGCGGTGGCCGCGCTGTGCCGCGCCGTCCTGCTCGGGCGGGCCGTCGTCACGGTCACCGCCTCGGCGGCCGGCCTGCTGATCGTCGACCGCCCGGACCGGCTGCTGATGGTGATCGGGCTCGTCGTGCTGTCGACCGCCGTCGAGGTGGCGGTGCTCTCCCGGCGTCCCCACTACGTACGCTTCGTCGGCTCCGCCCTCGCCATCGACGCGCTGCTGCTCGGCGCGGTTCTCGCGCTCCAGGCCGGCGGCGCGGCGTTCTTCCTGTTCGCCGCCGGCGGCGCCGCCCTGGCCGGGGTCCTGCTGGGCACCCGCGCCTGGCCGCTGTGGGCGGTGGACGCGCTCCTCGGCTTCATCGCGGCGGCGCGGATCCTGCGCGCCGACGACGTGCCGTCGGAGGTGTCCGCGTTCGTGGTGGCGTTCCCGATGGCGACCGTCGTGACCGGGATCGTCGCCGCGTGGGTGACGCAGGCGACCGTGCGGCACGTGGACATGCTGGTCGACATCATCGGGGTCGCGCAGCGCTCGGCGGCGGCCTCCGAGCGGGCCCGGCTGGCCCGGGAGCTGCACGACTCGGTGGCGAAGACGCTGCGCGGCGTCTCCCTCGCCGCCCTGGCCCTGCCGGCGTCGCTGCGCAGCGGCCCGGAGCTGGCCGAACAGCTCGCCAACGTCGTCGCGGCCGGTGCCGACGCCGCCGCCGGCGAGGCGCGTGACCTGATCGAGGGGCTCCGCCTCGACGACGCCGACCAGGACTTCCCCGGCTGCCTCGACCGGATCTGCCGGGAGTGGTCGGCGGCCACGGGGACGCCGGTGCGGCTCACCACCGAGGACGTCGACCCCACGGCGACCGTGCGCTACGAGTTGAGCCGGATCCTGCGGGAGGCGCTGCACAACGTCGAGCGGCACGCCGAAGCCGGCCGGGTGACGGTCGGCCTCGCGCGCACCGGCGCGGTCCTGCGGCTGACCGTCGAGGACGACGGGAAGGGCTTCGAGGTGCCGGCCGACCTCGCCGAGCTGCGCGCCACGGGCCACTACGGCCTGCTGGGGATCGCCGAACGGGCGCGCACGATCGGCGGCACGGCCACGGTGCGCTCCAGCCCGGGGCGCGGCGTGACGATCGAGGTCGGCGTGCCGCGGTTCGCGCCGGTCCCCGCGTACCGACCCGCATGATCGACCTCGTCGTCGTGGACGACAACCCGATCGTCCGGGCGGCCGTGCGGGGCTTCCTGGCCGGTGCGTCCGACGTGCGGATCGTCGGCGAGGCGTCCGACGGGCGGGCGGCGGTGCGGCTGGTGACCAGCCTGCGCCCGGACGTGACGCTGCTCGACTACCGCATGCCGGTCGCCGACGGGCTGGCGGTCGTCGGCGACCTGAGCGCGCACACCAGGGTCCTGGCGTTGACCAGCGACACCGACCCGGAGACGGTGTCCGGGATGCTGCGCGGCGGGGCCGGCGGCTACCTGGTCTGGGGCCAGTTCCGGCCGGACGACCTGCTCCACGCCATCCGGGAGGTCGCCGCCGGGGGAAGCTGGCTGTCGCCCACCGCGGCCTCGGTCGCGGTCACCGCGCTGCGCCGGCACGGGCCCCACCCGGACGACGCCGGGGCCCGCGACCTGGCCCGACAGTCGGCGCTGCGCAGGTACGGACTGTCCCGGCGCGAACAGGAGGTGCTCGACCTGCTGGGCACCGGCATCACCAACGCCGCCATCGGCCGCCGGCTAGGGCTCACCGAGAAGACCGTGAAGAACCACCTCAACCACATCTTCGCCAAGCTCGGCGTCCAGAACCGCACCGAGGCCGTCCTGCTCTGGCTCGACCACGCCCACTGATCCACCGCGCCGCCCCCACGGTGTGATTCTGCGCCGTCCCGGGGCCCGCGCTCGTCCGGGCGGGCGCTCGCGTGCAGTCATGTTGCGCGCTCGTACCTCCCCGTCGCCGGGGCGCAGACCCGGCCGGGCCACCGCTTGTACGGTCCGGTTGCCGCGTGGCCCCCGCAGCGGGCGGGCCGCGCGGGCCGTGTGCCCGTCACCCGACCTCGACGGAAGGTGGAACGCCGTGGTATCCCTGCTCCGAGGCCGCTTCCGTGGTGACCGGGACGCCGGAGGCATCGTCCGGCACACCGTGGGCAACGCCGTGGTGCTGCACGCCGAGGGCGTGATCAGCCCGGAGGCCCAGTCGCTGGCGCTCGCCGTGGCCGAGGACCACGAGAACGACGTGGTGGTGCTGGACCTCGCCGACGGAATGCCGATCACGTCGTGGGAGTCGATGGCCGGGGCGCTGCCCCGCCGCCGCCGGGGCATCCGCCTGATGACCTGCGGCCGCCAGCACGGGCCGGCGGCGATGGCCGGGCAGTGGCTGTCCGAGCGGCTCAACCGCACGGTCGTCGCCCCCGACGGCACCCTCGTCCGGGGGGCGGCAGGATCGCTGTTCGTCCACTCCGCCTCCGACAGCGGCTGGATCCGGTTCCGGCCCGGCCGGGCGCCGGAATGGGACTCGAAACGCTACCCGGCGCCGTCCTGGGACGCCGCCGCCGTGCGGCGTCGCGCGTCCAGCTCGACCGGGGAGATCGAGCCCCTGCCGGGCGGCGTGTGGATCCACGACACCGGCGAGCCGGAGCTGATCGAGCGGCACCGCGACCGGCTGGTGAACGGCGTGCCGTGCCACCACGAGACGATGACCGTGCTCCTCGGCTGCCCCGGCACCGCGCCGCTGTCGCTCGACGACGTCATGCGATTCTGGCGCGAGCTCGACGCGGACAGCCGCACCCGGGCCCGGTTCGTCCAGTACGGCGCCGTCGACCTGCCCGACGGCGAGGCCCTCGGCCAACGGCTCGCCGACCTCTTCCAGGCCACGGTGGTCTGCTACACCGGGGTGCCGATCGGCACCCCGGACCGGACGGAGTTCCTCACCGTACGCGCCGACGCGTCGCTGGGCTGGCCCGTCTTCGCCAGCGAGCTCGGATACGCGCCCCGCTCACGCCCCCGGTCGGCGGCCCGGTGCCCCGTGGTGCTCAGCCACCGCGGCCCGCTGCGCTGGAGCGACGAGGTGGAGCCGCGCGTCTACTGGTACGCCGCCGACGCCGTCATCGAGGTCGTGCAGGCCGGGCTGTGGATCCGGCCGCCGCAGGTGCCGCCGAACGCCGAGCGGGTCCGCGCCGCGTTCGTCGACCCGGAGCACAGCACCCTGTTCTTCGACGACTCGGTCGAGGGGACCGCCACCCGGATGCGGGAGCTCGCCGCGGACGTGCTGGCCCGGCTCGACGAGCGCACGGCGGCGGGCAACGTGCTGCTGCCCGCGTCGGCCCTGGCCCCGCAGTCACGGCCCGCCGGGCCGGCGCTCGGCGCGCTGAGCCCGGACGCCGACCGGCCGCCGGTCGCGGCGCCCTCGGCGTCGCCGGCCGGCGGGGGCCTGCCGCCCGCCCCCACCATCGGGGCCGCCGCTGCCGTCGCGGGTGCCGCCGTCGAGGTCGTCGCCGTCGAGGTCGTCGCCGCGATCGAGCCGGTCACGGCCGCCGCCGTCCCGGAGCCGATCACCGCGCCGGCCGCCGCCGTCCCGGAGCCGATCGCGTTGGCGGTCGGGCTGGAACCGGTGTCGCCCGGGCCGACGTCCGCCCCGCCGCCCCCCGCGCCGCGCCCGCACCCCGCCGCGACCGACGCGACCGGCGCCTCCCCCACGCCGGGCCCGCCCGCCCCCGCGCCCGCGCCGGCCCCGGTCCGCCGGCAGCCCGTCCCCGCTCCGGCGGCGGCGGCGCTGATGGTCGAGGGACGACCGCTGACCGACGAGCGGGCCTGGCTGCGGCGGACGCTGAGCCGCGAGTTCGACCAGCTCGCCAGCTCGGTGGCCCGGTTGCTGTCCGAGCATCCCGGGATGCAGCGCAGCGCCGGGCACGCCGTCGACGAGGTCCTGGCCGACTGGGTGGCCGTCCGCCTCTACCTGTCCCGGCGCGGGACGGCCATCGACGCGGGCCTGCGCAACGGGGAGCCCGGCCCGCACGTGCCCTTCGCCCGCTGCGCGGTCGCCGGCCTGTCCCGGCTGCCGTCGCACCGGGGCGCCACCGTCTACACGACCACGGCCTCCGACGCCCAGTGGGCGCTCTACCGCAGGGGCAAGCTCGTCACCGAGTGGGGCTTCGTCAATGCCCTGACCGCGCCGTGCGCCGGTCAGGACGGCGACGTGGACGTGCTGCTGTGGTCGATGACCGCGCGCCGCACCGCCCTGCTCGAACCCGACGGCGAGGAACGCGCCGAGGACCGGGTGCTGTTCGTGCCCGGCACCAGCTTCAAGATCCTTGAGGTACGCCGCCCGGAGGGCGGCCGGCGCGGTCACGTCATGATGCGGGAGCTCGGCGCCAACGAGATCGACCCCGACGGGCGGGTCGATCCGCACCGCCTGTCCCTGGACGAGCTGGCCCTGACCACGCTGCGGCGCGGGGTGGACCGGTGGGCCGCGGCCGAGCCCGCGACGCGGGTGGGGCCCGGGGCGGCGGGCCGGTTCGCCGCGCTGCCCGGCCTCGTCGGCGGCGGTGCGGCGCGGTGAGCGGCGAGGTGCTGGTGGTCGGCGGGGGCCGCCCGAACGCGTACCCGACCATCGGCTCCGCGCTGTCGCGGGCCCGCCCGGGCACGACCATCGCGGTGCACGCCGGGCGCTACAGCGAGCGGCTCGTGGTCGGCAACGGCGTCACGATCGCCGCCGAGGACGGCGTCGGCACCGTCGAGGTGCACGTCGAGGAGGGCAGCGTCCTGGTCGGCAACGGCGCGGGGGCGCAACTGCGCGGCATCGTGCTCTCCAGCGCGGACGACCGGCTCGCCGCCGTGGACGTGCACTCCGGGCAGGTGGCGCTGGACAACTGCGCCGTCCGGGGCGCCGCGTGGGTGGCGCTGCTGGCCCGGCACGAGGGCTCCGTCGCGCTGCACGGCTGCACGGTCGGCAGCACGGGCGGCGCCGGCATCGTGGTCACCTCGGACCGGCTCAGCACGGTCGAGGACACGGTGGTCACCGACGTCAGCTCGTCCGGCATCGTGGTCGCCGAGAAGGGCGTGCTCACCCTGCGGCGCAGCGCCGTGCGCAGCCCCGGCGACAACGGCATCTGCGTCAACGGCGACGCCCGCTGCGTCATCGAGGAGTGCGAGATCACCGGTGCGGGCAAGCCGGCGCTCGTGGTGGAGCAGCGCGGGCACGCCCGGGTCACCGGGCTGACCGTCCGCGACAGCCGCAACGTCGACCTCTACGTCCGCGGCGGGGTGGACCTGACGGTCACGGGCTCCGAGTTCACCGGTGCCGAGGTGCAGGCGGCGCACGTGGCCGACGACGCCACGCCGCACTTCCACGACTGCCTCTTCCGCTCGGCGGGCGGGGCCGCCGTGCACGTCACCGGCGGGGCCCGCCCCCGCTTCACCGACTGCACGGTCGCCGACTCCCCGGTCGGCGTCCAGGCCGACGGCGGGAGCCGGCCCCGGTTCGACGGCCTGACCGTGCACGGCACCAGCGAGCACGTCGCCAGGGTCGTCGGCGGCGCCAGCGCCGAGCTGCGGCGGCTGCGCGCCGACCGGTTCGCCGGCGGCGGCCTGCTGGTCGACGGCGCGACGGTCGAGGGCACGGACCTGCGGGTGGACGGCGGCGAGGGGGTCGCCGTCGAGGTCCGGGGCGACGGCGTCGCGACGGTGTGCGACGCGCGGCTCTCCGGCAGCGGCGAGCACGCCGTCACGGTCGGCGGCGGGTCCACCCTGGGGCTCGAATCGGCCCGGCTGCGGGGCGCCGGGCTGCTCGCCGTGGACGCGGCGACCGTCACCGTGCGCGACTGCGAGATCGTGGCGGCGTCGGGCACCGCGCTGACCGCCGGGGACGGGGTGGTGCTCACCGCCGCCCGGACCCGGGTCCGCGACGCCGGCCGCACCGGCGTGCTGCTGGGTCCCGGCAGCAGCGGCGCCCTCACCGAGTGCGAGGTGCTGGACAGCGCCGGCGACGGTGTCGGCGTCGACACCGACCTGCCGGTCGAGCTGACCCGCTGCACGGTGCGGGGCAGCGCCGGGGAGGACCTGCGCCGTGGCGCGGACGCCCGGGTGGCGCTGCGGGACACGGAGGACCCCGGTCGCGCGCCGGCCCACTCCCCCCGCCCGCCCGAGGCGTCCCCGGGCGACGAGGGGCAGCCGACCCCGCCGGCCGGCGCGGAGTCGCCGTCCGGGGCGCTGGGCGAACTCGCCGGCCTGATCGGGCTCAGGGGCGTCAAGCAGGAGGTCAGCGCCCTGGTCAACCTCATCCGGATGGCGCAGGCGCGGCAGCGGATGGGCCTGCCGATGCCGCCAATGAGCCGGCACCTCGTCTTCGCCGGCCCGCCGGGCACCGGCAAGACCACGGTGGCCCGGCTCTACGGCTCGGTCCTGGCCGAGCTCGGCGTCCTGACCAAGGGACACCTGGTCGAGGCGGCCCGGGCGGACCTGGTCGGACAGTACATCGGATCGACCGCGATCAAGACCACCGAGCTGGTCACCAGAGCGCTGGGTGGGGTCCTGTTCGTCGACGAGGCGTACACGCTCTCCGCCGGCTCCGGCGGT
This sequence comes from Micromonospora sp. NPDC002575, assembly GCF_042889525.1. Classification (NCBI taxonomy): domain Bacteria; kingdom Bacillati; phylum Actinomycetota; class Actinomycetes; order Micromonosporales; family Micromonosporaceae; genus Micromonospora; species Micromonospora sp. NPDC002575. The sequence goes on from NZ_JBIARA010000017.1 coordinate 79,194, forward strand.
TCCGGGCCGGACTTCGGCCAGGAGGCCATCGACGCGCTGATGAAGATGATGGAGGACCACCGCGACGAGCTGGTCGTCATCGTCGCCGGCTACTCGGAGCTGATGGGGCGGTTCCTCGACTCCAACCCCGGCCTGGCCTCCCGCTTCACCCGGACCGTCGAGTTCCCGAACTACTCGGTCGACGAGCTGGTCACCATCACCTCGAACCTGTGCGCCAAGCACTACTACGAGCTGACCGACGACGCCCACGACGCCGTGACCCGCTACTTCGAGCGGGTGCCGAAGGGTCCGACGTTCGGCAACGGCCGGGTCGCCCGCAAGCTGTTCGAGGCGATGATCAACAACCAGGCGTCCCGGCTGGCGGCCCTGCCGCCGGGCCGGGACGTCGCCCTGAACCGCCTGACCGCGGCCGACCTGGGGCCGGAGCTGGCCCTGCTCGACGAGCTGCCGGTGCCGGCCGACGCCGCGCCGGACGCGGCGGCCGACCCGGCCGGCGCGGTCGACGCGACCCACGGCTGGCGGCGGATGGGCGAGCTGGTCGGCGGCGGGACCGTGCGCGACGCCGCCGCGGCCACCCTGGTGGAGCTCTGCCGGCTGCGCGGCCGTCGCCGGTCGATCGGCAGAGCCGGCAACGTCGTCATCACCGGCCGGCGGGGCAACGGCCGCACCGAGTACGCCCGACACTACGCCGCGGCGCTGTCCGAGCTGGGCCTGGTGCAGACCGGCCAGGTGGTCCGGGTGTCGGTGGCCGGCGAGCTCGCGCCGCAGTGGCCCGGCCAGGCCCGCCACCTGGTCCGGGCAGCGGCCCGCGACGCGCGGGGCGGGGTGCTGGTCGTCGAGCACGTCCGCGCCGAGGGCGCCGCCGAGGTGCTGGAGGCGTTGGTCGACGAGATGCGCGACAACCCGGCCGACCCGCTGGTGGTCCTGATCGGCGAGGAGCCGATGGCCGACGGGACGCCGGGGCTGGCGGACGTCTTCGGCCAACACTGGCGGGTGCCGCAGCACCCGGCGGCCGAGCTGGGCGAGATCGCCGTGCGGCAATTGCTGCGCCGGGGACACGAGGTGCCCGACGACGTACGCGCGGCGATCGCGGACCTGGCCGCGCAGCTGGCCGAGCCCACCGTACGCGGCGCGCACCTGCTCGCCGCCGGCCTGGCCCGCACCGCCGCGTCGCGTACCCTGGCCGTGGCCGACCTGGTCGGCGTGCGTTGGAGCCCGCAGCCGACGGGCGGCCTGGCCGCGGTCGGCTGAGGACGGGCCCGGTGGACGCCGAGGACTTCGCCGGGGACCTGTTCCTCACGCTGGCCGCGCAGGGCCGCCTGGAGCTGGACGCGGCGGTGGCCGACGAGGCCGTCGCCGGGCTGCGGCGCACGCTGGACGTCGTCGTGGAGCGGATGCGGCTGCTACGGGTGTGGGAGGGCGGGGCCCGCCCCGTCGTGCGCGACCTCCCGCCGGGGCTCGCCCAGGCCGTCGTGGACGTCGTCTTCGCCGAGCAGATGACGCCCGGCCGGCTGGAGCACGCGGCCCGGGAGCTGCCCAAGTACATCGAGGCCCTTCGGCTCGCCCGCCGGCCGCCCCGGTGACCCGCCCGCCGTGACCCGCCCGCCGGGATCGTGAAGGGTTCGTGAAGACGCCCCGCCGAGACTCGGTGACGCACCGAGTCACCGGGAGGTTTCCGTGGAACAGGTCAGGGTCGCCGTGCACGCGACGGATCCGCTCAGCAGGGCCGGCATCGGCGACTACCTGCGGCATCGCGCCGAGGTGACCCTGCTCGACGACGGGCGGCACGGCGAGGCCGACGTCCTGCTCGTCGTCGCCGACCGGCTCACCACCGACGTCGTGGCGGTGCTGCGGCGCAACGCGGCCGAATCCGGCGCGCCCACCGTCCTGATCGCCAACGAGATCAGCCAGGCGGAACTGATCACGGCGGTCGACTGCCGGGTGGTGGCCATCCAGCCCCGGGCGGCGGTCACCGCGGACCGGCTCGTCGACAGCGTGGTGGCGGCCCGCGACGGCGGCGGGGTGATGCCGCCGAACCTGGTCGGCGAGCTGCTCAAGCACATCGAACGGCTCCAGCGCGACGTGCTCACCCCGCACGGCCTGACCGCCTCGGGCCTCAACACCCGGGAGCTCGACGTGCTCCGCCTGATGGCCGAGGGCCTGGACACCAACGAGATCGCGAGCCGGCTCTGCTACTCCGAACGCACCGTCAAGAACGTCATCTACGGCTTCACGCACCGCCTCAAGCTGCGGAACCGCTCGCACGCCGTGGCGTACGCCCTCCGCTCCGGGATGATCTGACCGCCGCCGTCGGTGGCCGTCGCCCCCCGCGTCGCGGCTCGTGCGCGACGGCACCGGGTCACGGCTGCTCCCCGCAGGAGCGGCGGGCCACCAGTGCCGGCTCGAAGACGATCTCGACCGCGTCGTCGGGGGCCTCGACGACGAGCTCGGCCGCCCGCCGACCCATCTCGTAGGAGGGCTGGTCGATCACGGTGATCCCGAGCATGGCCGCCCAGGGGAAGTCGTCCATCGTCAGGAACGCCACGTCGTCGGGGATGGCGACACCGCGGGCCACCAGCGCCGAGTAGACGGCGACCGTCAACCAGCCGGCGGTGCAGACGATCGCGTCCAGCGGCTTGCCCCGGGCCTGTCCCGCGGCGAGCAGCGCACCGACGGCCCCGTCCACCCCGTCCTCGTTCTCCGCCACGGTCACCGCCTCCTCGGGCAGCGGCAGGCCGGCGTCGGCCAGCCCGCGCCGCAGGCCCGCCGTGCGCTCGACCTGGGACGGCCGGGCCCCGGAGGAGACGACGCCGACGGCCGACCGGCCGCACCGGGCCAGGTGCGCGGCCATCAGCCGGCCCGCCTCGGCGTTGTCCAGGCTGACCGAGTGCATGCCGGCGACGGGGTCCGGCACGGTGCGGGCGACGATCACACACGGCGTGCCGCGCTCGGCCATCCGCCGGGTCAGCTTGTCGGAGGCTTCGCCGGTCGTCACGACCAGGCCCCGTACGCGCTGTTCGTCCATCGCCCGCACCTGCGCCACGTCGAGGTCGGCGTGGCGGAACGTGTTCGCGAACATCACGAGGCTGTCGTTCGTCGCCGCCACCTCCTCGATGCCGCGCATGAGATCCAGGTAGAAGGGGCTGCTCAGGTCACGGATGACGACTCCGATCGTGCTGGAGCGCCCGGCGAAGATGCTCCTGGTGAGCGCGTTGGGGGTGTACTCGAGACGGGTGACCGCCTCCCACACCCTGGTGGCTGTCGCCTCGGCGACGGTGCCGCCGTTGATGACCCGGGAGACCGTGGCCGTGGATACGCCAGCGTGCGCGGCGACGTCGCCGATGGTTACTCGCCTTCCCATGCCTCGCAGCTTCCTCTCCACCTGGTGTCGTCAGCCGGTGACGCGCCGGCCGTCGCGGACCACGACCCTGCCGCCGATCATGACGAGCCCCACCCGGGTCAGCTCCGCGGGGTCGGTCACGATCAGGTCGGCGATCGCCCCCGGCACGACCCGGCCGCGCCGGGGGGCCACGCCCGGGATCGCGTCCGCGACGTTGGCGGTGGCCATGGCGACCGCCGCGGGCAGGCCCACCACGCCCGCCCTGACGCAGCGGTCGATCGCCAGCAGGATCGGGTCGTGGTGGCCGCCCGCGTAGTCGGTCGAGATGGTGTCCACCACCTGCGCGGCGAACATGGCGTAGAGCAGGTCCGGGCTGGGGGTGAGCCGCTGGGCGCCGAACGTGTCCAGGGTGGAGACGTCCACGATCGCCCCCGCCTCCTTCAGCCGCTCGGCGTGCTCGACGGCCTCGCGCAGGGCGAAGCTCGAATGGTTGGAATGTCCGGCAATCAACCTTACGTCGGTCTTGGCGATCGCGGTGACCTGGGTCATCGACGCCGCCGCGTTGTGCACCAGCACCGGGACGCCGTTCGCCCGGGCGTGCTCGGCCGCCTCGGCGAGCCCGCGCAGGGCGACGTCGAAGGCCGGCAGCACGATGCCCGAGACGATCTCCCGGACGTCCTCGACCGACAACCTGCCGATCAGCCCCGCAGCGGCGAGCGCCTCCTCGACCGCGTCGCGGTCGAACGCCGACGCCGAGATGTGCCGGCCCAGCACCGCGACCTTCAGGCCGTTCGCCTGGCGGGGGGTGATCGTCACCCCGGTGCGCCTGCGCACCTCCGCGGGGATGTACATGTAGCTCGCCCCGCCACCGCCGAGGGTGTGCCCGGCCCCGATCTCACCGAGCGCGACCGCGCCGGCCGCCACGGCCTGTCCCGCGCCGAACCGGCGGTTCGCCTCGGTGAGGCCACCGCCGTCGGCGATGGTGGCCGCCTCCAGACAGGCCGGGGTGTTGCACGAGGCGAGCCGGACGTTCACGGGGTGGGCCTCGTCGGTGCTCGCGAGCTCCTCGGCCGTGACGAAGCCGTCGACGCAGAGGACCGTCGTCGTGCCCTCGAGGAGGTGGCGGTCGAGGTTGGCCCGCACCTGCTCGTGCGACAGGCGCTCGTGGCCGCTGGGGAACAGCGGCCCGTACGCGGTGCCGTGGGTGTGGTTGTTGATCAGGCCGGGAAGCACCAGCATGCCGCTGGCGTCGACGATCTCGTCCACCGCCTCGTAGGTCTGCGCCGGCCGGGAGGGGACGATCTCGACGACGCGGTCGCCCTCGACGACGACGTCGATCCCCGATTGTTGGTCCGTTCCCTGGCCGTCGATCAAATCGCAGGCGTGCAGGACGGTCGTTGCCACAGTCTCTCCCTCACGTGGTTCCGGCTCAGGGTCAGAAGCGCTCGAACCGGAACGCGGCCAGGGCGTCGTCCCGGTCCTCGCCGAGCGCCTCGGCGGCGACCAGGTCGCCCGCGTGCACGCTCAGGGTCGCCCCGCTGTGCGAGACGGCGAAGTGGAAGTTGGGCAGGCCCAGCGCCCGGCCCAGCACCGGCAGGCCGTCGCCGGGGATGGGGCGCTCGCCGACCCGCACGCTCTCCACGACCACGTCCCGCATCCCCGGATACAACGCGCGGCCGGCAGCGAGCACCTTGTCGACCGCCGGTTGTTCGACGCTGATCGCGCCGCTGTCGTCGAGGCGCGCCGCGCCGTCGATCTCGTGGGTGTGCAGCAGGAGCCGTCCGCCGCCGTCGGGACGCAGGTGCACGCCGGGTGCGTGGACGACGCGGGACACCGCGACCGCGGCCGGGGACGTGTAGATGAGCACGCCCCGGGTGTTGCGCATCGGCAGCGTCAGCCCCGCCAGGCCGGCGATCCGGTCGGCCCCCGGCCCCGCGCAGTTCACGACCGCGTCGGTGGCGATCTGCCGCCCCGAGGCGAGCTGCACGGACCGGGCCAGGCCGTCCGTCACCTCCAGACCGGTGACGGCGTTGTCGCGCACCAGCTCCGCGCCGCCGGCGACGGCGGTCGAGAGCAGGTGTCCGATCAGCCGGGTCGGCTCGATCCAGCCCTCCCGCGGGAAGTAGGCGATCCCGTCGTCGGGCAGCTCGGCGGGGTTCATGTCCGGCTCCAGGCGCAGCGCCTGCGCCCGGGTGAGCCAGCGCGCCTCGTACCCGTAGTCGAGGACGCCGTCGACCTTCCTGCGCAGTTTCGCGCGCCCGGCCTCGTCGTCGGCCCATTCCAGGTTGCCGCCCTCGTGGTACCAGTCGCTCAGCGGCGTCTCCGCCGCCAGCCTGCGGTGTGCCGCCATGCTCGCGACGCTCAGGTCGTGGTACGGCCGGGGCTGCTTGCCGCAGGAGTTGGTCCAGGAGAACGTCGCACCGGAGGTGCCGCCGGCCGGTGCCGCCGCGTCGACGACGGTGACGTGGGCCCCGCGCCGGGTCAGGGCGGCGGTCACCGCCGCGCCATAGACGCCGGCGCCGATGACGACTACGTGCTCAACCATGGTGATCTGAGTTCCGTTTCTCTCGGGGGACGGGTCGGGTCGCCGACGCGTGTCGGCGGGACTGCCGGGACGGCCGGTGTTCAGTTCGGCAGGGCACGGGCGACGCCCGGCGGGATCACGACGGACGCCTCGCCGCCCGGGGCCGGGATCCCCCGGCTGCCCGGGTCGGGCACGGCCACCCGCAGCCGCAGCGCCTCCGCGACCCGCACCACGACGGTCGCGACGCTGCCCTCGTTGACGACCTCCGTCACCCGGCCGTCGAGCGTGACGCCGGCCGGGGCGGGCGGATCGGCGGGACCGACGAGCCGCAACGCCTCCGGTCGCAGCAGGATCTGCATGGACGCCCCGGGCCCGGGGAGCTCGGTCCCCGCGACCCGCGCGCGGACGAGGTGCGCGCCGGGCAGCCGCACGGTGCACTCGGCCGCACCGGGTCCGGCGGCCGTGCACGTGCCGGTGACCAGGTTCGACTGGCCCACGAAGCCGGCCACGAACGAGTTCACCGGGTCGTGGTAGATCTGCTCGGGCGTGCCGAGCTGTTCGATGCGTCCGGCGCGCATCACCGCGATCCGGTCGCTCATCACCAGCGCCTCGGTCTGGTCGTGGGTGACGAACACCGATGTGATGCCGAGCTCGCGTTGCAGGTGCTTGATCTCCAGGCGGAGCTGCTCACGGAGCTTGAGGTCCAGGTTGGACAGCGGCTCGTCGAAGAGCAGGACCTTCGGCCGGACGACGATCGCCCGGGCCAGGGCGACGCGCTGTTGTTGGCCCCCGGAGAGCTGACCGGGCACGTCCCCCTCGCGACCGGCCAGGCCGACCCGCTGGAGGGCGTCCGCGACAAGCGTCCGGATCTCCTGCGGGCGTCGCCTGCGCATCCTGAGCCCGTAGCCGACGTTCTGCCCGACGGTCAGGTGCGGAAAGAGCGCGTACTGCTGGAAGACCATGGCGGTGTCGCGCCGGTCCGGCGGCTGCCGGCTGACGTCCTGCCCGTCGAGCAGGATCCGCCCCCGGTCCGGGGTGAGGAATCCGGCGATCATGTTCAGCGTCGTCGTCTTGCCGCAGCCCGACGGGCCCAGCAGGGTCAGGAACTCGCCGGGACGCACGTCGAGGTCCAGGTCGTCGACGGCCACCGAGGCCCGGAACTGCTTGCGGATGCCGCGCAGGACGACGCCGAAGCCGCCGGAGGTCCCCGCCTCGGACGCGCGAGCCGACGGCTCGGCGCTGGTTCGCGTTGGTGCGATCATGTGGATCCTCCGTGGATGAAGTCGGTCAGGCGCACGAACCGGGAGGCCGCACCCGCGATCGCGCAGATGCCGACGACGCTCGTCACCGCCACACAGGCCAAGGTGGGGGAATACTGGTACTCCATGTACTGGAGCAGCCGGATGGGCAGGGTGTTCGCGTCACGGGAGGTCAGGAACAGCGACAGCTCGACGTTGTTGAAGGACACGATGAACGCGAACAGGGCTCCGGCGAACATCCCGGACCGCATCAGCGGCAGCGTCACCGTGTGGAAGGCCCGCCAGGCCGAGGCCCCGAGGTCGCGGGCGGCGCGTTCCCAGACCGGGTTGACGCCGAGCAGGCTGACCCCGACCGTCCGCAGCACGAAGGGGATTCCGATCAGCGCGTGCGTCACCACCAGCAGGGTCGGACCGATCAGCCGCCGCGCGTCGAGCACCGAGACGAGTTGGACCACGGCGAGGCTGATCACGATCTCGGGCAGCAGCAACGGGGCCGCGAGGAACCCCTCGAGGAACCTCCTGCCGCGGCCGACGCCCCGGGTCAGGGCGTAGGCCGCGGCCGACCCCAACACCAGCGCACACACCGCGGACCCGAGGGCCACCTGCGCCGACAGGGCCATCGGAAGCAGCCACTCGCGGGTCAGCGCCGCGCTCCACCAGCGCAGCGACAGGCCGCTGGGCGGGAAGGCCGGATAGGTGTCGGGCTGGATCGAGGTCCAGACCACCATGAGCATCGGCACGGCGATGAACGCGAGGATCAGCACGAGCAGCACGCCGCGCAGGGCGGTCCACGTTTGGCGGTGCCGGAGGGCGGCACGGAGCATCCGGCTGTTCATCCGAGCCTCCCCCGGGACCGGCGACCGGTCACCAGCAGCGCGGAGACGGTCACCGCCCCGACCACGAGGATGACCACGGAGATCGCCGCCGCCTGGCCCCACTCGAGGCTGACCACCATCCGGTCGCGCACCAACGTGGCGAGGGTCTGCACCCGCCCGCCGCCGAGCACCGCGGCCGAGGCGTAGGCGCCGAGGCTGATCGCGAAGGTCAGGGTGAACCCGGCGATCAGACCCGGGCGGATCAGCGGCAGGGTGATCCGGTAGAACGTCGTCACCGGGCCGGCGCCCAGGTCGCGGGAGGCCAGTTCCAGGCGGGGATCGACGCCCTGCAGGCTCGACATGGCGGTGGACACCGCGAAGGGCAACAGGACGTGGGCGAGACCGAGGATCACCGCGAACCGGGAGCCGATGAGGGGCACCGGCGAGTCGATCAGCCCCGCCGCGAGCAGGGCCTTGTTGACCAGGCCGTCGTCCTGGAGCAGGACCAGCCATCCGTAGGTCCGGACGACGACGCTGGAGACCAGGGGTGAGATCACGATGAGCAGGACGAGCGTCCGCAACCGGGACCCCGACCGCACCAGGAAGTGCGCGACCGACAGCCCGGCCGTCATGCAGACGCAGCCCACGGTGCCCGACATCCACACCGTCTCCCAGAGCACGGACCGGAAGTAGCCGTTGCCCAACAACTCGGCGTAGTTGGCGGCCGTGAGCGGGCCGGTCAGCGTCGCGCCGTCGTAGGTCAGGACGCTGCTGGCCAGCAGGATCGCCGTCGGGATCGCGAAGGTCGCCAGCACCCAGACCGTCGCGGGCAGGGCCAGCCACGGCAACGGGGGCCGGGGGCCGGGTCGGGTGACGGTGGTGGGGGGCCGGGCGGGGCTTCGGGCCGGCGGGTTCCCCGCGGATACCGTCACCGGACGGCCTCCGCCCACTGCTGCCCCCATGCGGTCCGGTTCCGCATGACCTTCGCCGCGTCGGCGATCCTGGTTCTGTCCAGTTGGTCGGGCGTGGTGATGTGCTTGGCGGCGAACTCGGCCGGGAAGTCCAGGCCGGTGACCGCCGGCCCCACGTTGTAGGCCAGCGCCCAGCGGCGCTGGACGTCCGCGGAGAGCCAGTAGTCGACGAACGAGTAGGCGGCCTCCTTGTGGGCGGCGCCGACGGGGATGCCCAGCGCGCCCAGCAGCGCGTAGGTGCCCTCCCTCGGGACGGTGTAGTCGTAGTTCGTGGTCTGCGCGTAGATGGCCGCTCGCCCGTCGAAGTAGGGGAACGCGGTCGCCGTGCCCTTCTGCATGAACGGCACCGCCTCGGACGATGCCTGTGGCGTGGCGAGCGCGTGTTTCGCCAGCTCGGCGATCCGCGAGAAGCCGGGCGCCGTGTCGTCGATCCCGCCGCCGTCGAGTTCCGCGGCGTTGAGCATCGCGTAGACGCCCAGGACGTTCGCCGGGTTGAAGATCAGCGTGCCGGAGCGGTAGCGCGGTTCCCACATGACGTTCCAGCTCGTCGGCGGCTGCGCGAAGGCCCTCCGGTCGTACATGAGCACCACCTGCTGGACCTCCTGGACGGCCCCGGCCCGATAGGTGTGCTCGCGCAGCTTCGGCGGCAGGTTCGCCAGGTTGGGCACCTGCTCCGGCGTGACCTCGGCCAGGAGCTTGTCGATGCTGCCCTGGTAGAGCTCCATGCTGGTCATCACGGCGACGTCGAAGCCGGGGTTTCCCTTCGACGCCCGGATGGCCGCGTACTGTTCCGAGGCGGATCCACCGGCGGTGTACTGGATCCGGATCCCGGTCTTCTCCGTGAACGGCCTGGCGACGGTCTCCTCGAAGAGTTGCTGGTATTCGGCGCCGTAGCCCTCGACGAGCAGGACGTCGCCCGCGCCGTCGTCGACGCTCGTCGAGGTGCAGGCGGCGAGCGTGATGCAAAGAAGTCCGAACATGAGCGCGACGGGGAGTGACTTTCTCATGTTGTGCATCCCTCTGAAGGAGTGATGTAACTAGTTTCAGGTAACTAGTTACACACCTAAGCACACGCCCTCCAGAGGAGTCAACACCCGGGTTTGCGCACTTCAGCGCACTGGACGGCCCGGACGCAGCGGGTGGATGGATGGCGGTGGGGAGTGGACGCTCGTTCCCACGGATCCACCCCGCCGCCCTCACCCCCCGGTGGCGACCGCCGCGACGGCGGCGTGCGGCCGACGGGTGCCGTCGCCGGGCCGATGCAGGCGTTCGACCTCCGTGAAGCCGGCGCACGCCAGCCGCGCGGAGAACTCGTCGACGGGCCAGCGCCAGGCGGTCACGACCTTGTGGTCGAAGGCGGCGACCTCGTCACCGACGAAGATGGCGACCACCAGCTTCCCGCCCGGGGCGACGACCCGCCGGAACTCGGCGAGCACGCCGTCGAGGTCCGGCGGCGGCAGGTGGATCACCGAGCCCCAGGCCAGGATGCCGGCCACGGAGTGGTCGGCGACGGCGATCCTCTCCATCGACCCGAGCAGGTACCGGCCGTCCGGGTGGGTCGCCCGCGCATGGTCGATGAACTCGCCGACCAGGTCGATTCCCGTCGCGTCGACGCCGAGCGAGCGGAGGTGGGCGGTGAGGTGGCCGGGCCCGCAGCCCAGGTCGAGCACCGGGCCGGGGCAGACCGCAAGGTGACGCCCGATGAAGGCGAGGTCGTCGGCGTGCACCTGCCGGGTCGTCCCGAGCAGCTCGATGTAGAGCTCCGCGGCGGACGCGTACGCCCGCCGGACCAGTTCCGTGTCCACCGCCCCACCCTATGGCGACCTGACGCCCCGAGGGATAACGGTGTGAGGTGCTGCGGTCACGGGTCGATGAGCCCCTCGGCCAGCAGGTCGGCCCACAGGGCGTCGGGCACCGGCGTGGCGGCGAGCCGCACGTTGCGGTCGACCTGTTCGGCGTCGCCCGCGCCGAACACCACGGAGACGACGGCGGGATGCCGCGCCACGAAGGCCATGGCCGCCTGCGGCAGGCTCACCCCGTGCGCGCGGCACACCTGCGCGATCCGCACCGCCCTGGCGTACGTCGCGTCCGGCACCGGACCGTAGTCGTAGGTGCGGCCCGGTGGCTCGGTGGCGAGGATGCCGCTGTTGAAGACTCCGGCGGCGAGCACCGCGACCGACCGTTCCCGGCACCGGGGCAGCAGCGTCCGCGCCGCGGACTGGTCGAGCAGCGTGTAACGGCCGGCGAGCATCACGGCGTCGACGTCGGTGTCGGCGACGAACCGCTCCAGCATCTGCCACTGGTTCATGCCGACGCCGATCGCGCCCACCACGCCCTGGTCGCGCAGCTCGTGCAGGGCCGGGTACGCCTCGTCGACCGCCTGCCGCCAGTGCTCGTCCGGGTCGTGGATCAGCACGACGTCCACCCGGTCGAGGCCCAGCCGGGCGAGGCTGGACTCCAGCGACCGGCGTACCCCGTCGGCGCTGAAGTCCCAGCGCCGCGCGTGGTCGGCGGGCACGTCGAACCCGCCGGCCTCGTCGCGCAGGTGCGCCGTCTGCGGCGACGGCACCAGGATCCGGCCGACCTTCGTGGAGACGGTGAACTCGGCGCGGGGCCGGCCCGCCAGCGCCGCGCCGAGCCGGCGCTCGGACAGGCCGAGGCCGTAGTGCGGGGCGGTGTCGTAGTAACGGATGCCGGCCTGCCACGCGGCCTCGACCGCCCGGCGGGCCGTGTCGTCGTCGACCGCCCGGTACAGGTTGCCGATCCCGGCCGCGCCGAATCCGACGGCGGTGACCGGGGCCGACGAGCGCCCCAGGCGGGTGGTCCTCATGACGTCTCCTCGTTGCCGGTTCGGGGGCGGTCGCCCGGCGGAGGGCCCCCGGGGGCGGCCGACCGGACGCGCAGCCCGTGCACGCCGCCGTCGACGGCGAGCACGGTCCCGGTGGTGGAGGCGGCCAGCGGGCTGGCCAGGTAGGCGATCGCGGCGGCGACCTCGTCGGCGGCGACCAGCCGCCCCAGGGGCTGGCGGGCCCGCAGGGCGGCGAGCTCGGCGGCCGGGTCGGCGGCGGAGTCGACCAGCCTGCGCACCCAGGGGGTGTCGGCGGTGCCCGGGTTGACGCAGTTGACCCGGATCCCCTCCGCGACGTGGTCGGCGGCCATGGCGAGGGTCAACGCCTGCACGGCGCCCTTCGTGGCGCTGTAGAGCGCCCGGTCGGGCAGGCCCACCGTCGCCGCGATGGAACAGGTGTTGACCACGGCCGCGCAGGCGGAGGCCCGCAGGTGGGGCAGGGCCGCCCGGGTGACCCGGACGATGCCCACCACGTTGACGTCGAAGACGCGGTGCCACTCGTCGGCCGGGTTCGCCTCGACGGACCCCTGCGCGCCGACGCCGGCGTTGTTGACCAGGATGTCGATGCCGCCGAGGTGATGGGCCGCGGCGGCGACGGCCTCGGTCACCGACGTGTCGCTCGTGACGTCGCAGCGCAGGCCGTGCAGCGGGGCCGGCGCCCCGAACGGGTCCAGGTCGAGGCACGCGACGGCCGCCCCCCGCCCGGCGAGCATGCGGGCGGTGGCCAGGCCGATGCCGGAAGCGCCGCCGGTCACCACGGCGGTCAGTCCGGTGAACTCGCCGGTCATGACTCTCCCCACTCGGCCCGGACGGGACGTCCGCGCCCGCGTAGTCGCTCATGGTCTCCTGTCGAAGCATCGCACCGAAACCCCCGCGACGCAGCCGCCGCCGGCCGCCCATTCCCCATGCTCCAGGTGGGTTATCGTGGTGACGCCCTCTCCCACCAGCGACGGAGCCCCCGGTGTCCCTGCACAAGCTCGGCTTCCTCACGATCGGCCTCTTCGACGAGGCGGATCCCCGTGCGGGCCACGAAGCCACGCTGAGCCTCATCGAGCTCGGCGAGCAGCTCGGCTTCGACAGCGCCTGGGTGCGCCACCGTCACCTCCAGTTCGGCATCTCCTCGCCGGTCGCGGTGCTCGCGGCGGCCTCGCAGCGCACCCGCCGCATCGAGCTCGGCACCGCGGTCATCCCGCTCGGCTGGGAGAACCCGCTGCGCCTCGCGGAGGATTTGGCCACAGTGGACGTCCTCTCCGGTGGCCGGTTGAACCCGGGGGTCAGCGTGGGCCCGCCGATGCACTACGACCGGGTGCGGCACGCGCTGTATCCGGACACCGGCGACGCCGAGGACTTCGGCCACGCCCGGGTCAGTCGGCTGCTCGATCTCGTCCGCGGGGAGCAGGCCAGCGACCTCGACGGCGTCGAGGGATTCGAGGCGTACTCCCGCCGGGTGCAGCCGTACTCCCCCGGCCTGATCCACCGGATGTGGTACGGCGCCGGCAGCCTCCGGTCGGCGCGCTGGGCCGGCGAGCAGGGCATGAACCTGCTGACCAGCAGCGTGGTCAAGGCCGAGGAGGCCACCGGCTTCGACGACATCCAGCTCGCGCACATCCGCGCGTACCGCGCCCACCACCCGGACGGGCCCGCCGCCCGCGTGTCGCAGGGGCTGGTGGTCATCCCCACCGACAGCGCCACCGCCGAGCAGCGCGCCCGCTACGAGGACTACGTCCGCCGCCGCACCCCCCGCACGACGTCGCCGCAGGGCCCGCAGCGGATGGTGTTCGCCCGCGACCTGGTCGGGCCGTCCGACCGGATCGCCGAGGAACTGGCCGCGCTCGCCGCGTTCCGGGAGGTCGACGAGGTGGCCTTCGCCCTGCCCTTCACCTTCGACCACGCCGACTACGTGCAGCTGCTCACCGACATCGCGACCCGGCTGGGCCCCCTGCTCGGCTGGCAGCCGGCGCGCTGACCCCGACCGCCGGGAGAAGGCCGGCCCGCCGGGCGGCCTAGAGCGGGAAGCGGCCCTGACGCCACTGCCAGTGCCGGCCGGCCCTCAGGTGGTCGACGACCGCGCGCTGGAGCGCGGTGCGGCGCGGCAGCCGGTCCAGCGGCGTGGTCAGGGTGCGGAACACGAACCGCAGCACCTCGACGTCGGCGTCGAGCCCTTCCGGTTCCTCGTAGGGCTCCAGCGCGAACCTCCGCTGGAACCGCACGATGTTGGACTCCTCCGGCAGGTATTCCCGCAGCTGCGGGTCGAGCAGCCACGAGCCGCAGGCGAACGCCGTGTAGCGCTCGTCGGGAAAGTGGCGCGGGAAGAACGCGCGGGCCTCGTCCAGCGACGCCGCGACCGCCTCCGGGGTCAGCGGCCCCGAGTCGGGGACGTGCAGGCCGATGGCGTCGTCGCCCCGGTGGTGCTGCAACCGGCCCAGCTCGTAGAGGCCGCCGCGCGCGTGCAGCGTCAGCCAGCTCTGCATGACCGGCCAGCCCTCGCCGCGCATCCGCCGGTCGACCGCGAGGTTGCGGCCCAGGTCCGCGAGGGTCGTCCACGACACGGCGTCGGCGATGCCGTGGTCGCGGTGGTAGCCCCGGACGACGTCGACCAGCGCCAGGTACGTGTAGACGTAGAGGTGCCGCCAGGCGGGACCCCGGTCGCGGGGCAGCGCCGGACCGGGCGACAGCCAGCCGTGGCCCCCGAGGTCAGCGCGGACCAGGGCGATCGAGCGGTCGAGCAGCCAGCGCAGCTCGGGGGTCCACAGCGGAGAGTCGGCGTCGGGCCAGCCCGCCATGATCTCGGCGGCGTCGTCCGGGGGCACCGCGAGCCGGTCGAGGATCGCGGGCGCGTCGGCCCTGGCGGGCAGCGGAGCCGACGGCTGGTCCCCGGCGAGCCGGCGCACGCGCTCGACGTCCTCGACGGGCACCCCGAGCCGGGCGGCGATGTCGGCGGAGTCCACGCCGACGACGCTACCGGCCGTGGGGCTCGGCGTCGACGCGCCCCGGGCGGACCGGAGCGCCAGCCGGTCAGCGCCGGTGCTGGGCCGCCGGGTCGAAGCGGGCGACGAAACGCCGCTGCCACGGCGTCTCGACGGCCTGGGGCAGGTAGTGCTCGCGGACGTAGGCGACGGCCTGCGCCGGGGGCACGCCGTCGAGGATCGCCAGGCACGACAGCCCCGTCCCGGTGCGCCCGAAGCCGCCCCCGCAGGCCAGCTCGACCCGTTGCGTGCCGGCCCGGTCCAGCGCCTCGCGCAGGGCGGCCGTGAAGTCCGCGCGGTCGGCGGGCAGCCAGAAGTCCCGACAGCGGACCCAGCGGCTGTCCCACGGCACCGGCCCCGGCGGGGCACCTGTCAGGTAGACCCCGAACTGCGGCTCAGGCCCGGCCGGCAGCGGGTTCCGCAGGCCACGGCCACGCACCAGCCGCCCGGACGGCAGTCGCATGACGCCCGGCGCGCTCGGCTGCCAGCCGGCCTCGGTCATCCGGAGTCCCCTACCGGGCCGCCGGCGTCAGCGCCGGCCGCCGCCCGGTCGGCCCCGGCCGGCGCCGACGGCCCGGTGACCGACGCGGGGAGGCTGCACCACCGGGGAGCTTCCCCGCCCGGGGCGGGGGCTTCGCGCCGCGGCGGCGACCAGCTCGTCGGGGTCGTCGCCGAGCGCCTGCCGGATGTGCGGCGGGACCAGCTCCGACGTCGCCATCGCCATGCGCACCTGCACGGAGCGGTCGTCGACCAGGCGTCGCAGGTCCGCCTCGGTCAGCTCGACCGCGAGCACCAGCGCGACGCGCACGTCCGCCACGGGGTCCCGGGCGAGCGCGGCGCGTTGGGCGGTGGTGGTCCGCGGGTTGCGGGCGAGCCCCTTGCGTACGCGGGCGGTGCGGTCGGCCAGCAGGGCGGTGATGACCTCGGGGTCGTGGGTGTGGGTGGCGAGACGCTCCCGCACCTCGGGTGAGACGTCGTCGACCAGCCGTGCGGCCAGCTCGGGCTCCAGCTCGCGCGACTCGGCGAGGAGGCCGCGCAGCTCCTTGTCGTGGGCCTGCGCCATCACCCGGCGAACCGACTCGTCGCAGGCCGGGTTGCCGGCGACCGCCCAGCGGACCCACCGGTCGGCGTCCTTGACCAGTCGCACGAGGTTGCCGACCGAGGCCGAGGGGTTCCTCGCCACGGCCTCCCGAACCTGACGGTCGTGGTCGCGGGCCAACGGCCGCAGCGCCTGCGCGGGCGCGTCGGTGCGGCTGGCGACGGCCCTGCGGACCAGAGGCGACGGGTCGGACGCCAGGTCGATGAGGGTCAGCTGGGGCGTCTCGGGGTCCTGCGCGAGGGCGAGCCGGGCCTCGGCGCCGTCGCCGTCCGCGCCGTCCGCGGGAGCGCCCGACCCACTGCGGCGGGTGGGCCCGCCGACGTCCTGCTGCTTCGCCATGGGCGCCATCATGTCACGGGCCCGCCGGGTAGGAAGCTCGTCGGGCCCCGGCTGCCGGCCACCGCGGCGGGCCGCCCCTCGCGCGCCGCCGACGGCCTGGGCCGGAGCACACACCCCCCAAAGCGTCCTAGGACAAAGGGCGTGCCGGTCACCGCGGCCCGTCGATCCCGGTGAGCCGGCCGGCTGCCAACCGGAGCCAGCGGCTCACCCCGATCGCGGCCAGGAACCGTTCGTCGTGGCTGACCACGACGAACGCGCCCCGGTACGCCAGCAGCGCGCCCTCGAGCTGGGCCACGCTGGCCAGGTCGAGGTTGTTGGTGGGCTCGTCGAGCAGCAGCAGTTGCGGCGCCGGCTCGGCGTTCAGGACGCACGCCAGCGTGGCGCGCAGCAGCTCGCCGCCGGACAACACGCCGACCGGCAGGTGGGCGCGGGCGCCGCGGAACAGGAAGCGGGCCAGCAGGTTCATCCGTTCCGCCTCGGCCCGCGTGGGCGCGAAGGCGGCGAGGTTCTCGGCGACCGTGCGGTCCGGGTCGAGCAGGTCGAGGCGCTGCGACAGGTACGCCACCCGGCCCTGCGCCCGCGTGGCGACGCCGGTGACAGGCTCCTGGTGCCCGCCGATCAGCCGGAGCAGGGTGGACTTGCCCGCGCCGTTGGGCCCGACGAGGGCGATCCGCTCGGGGCCGCGGATGTCCAGGCCGACGCCGTCGCCGTCGAAGACCGGCCGCCCGTCGTACGCGGCCTGCAGGGCCTCGCCGTGGAAGACGGTGCGACCAGCGGGCACCGTCGTCTCCGGCAGGTCGAGGGCGAGGTGGTCGTCCCGGCGGGCGGCCCCGCTCGCCTGGTCCAGCCGGGCCTGCGCCTCGGCGAGGCGCGAGGCGTGCACGTCGTGGGACCGGGCCGCCGACACCTGCGCGTCGCGCTTGAGGTTGCCGGCGACGATCCGGGCCAGCCCCGCGTCGGCCAGGTTGCGCGAGGCGGTGGAGGCGCGGCGGGCGGCCCGCTCACGGGCCTGCTGGAGCTCGCGCTTCTGCCGCTTGACGTCCTGCTCGGCCTGCCGCACCTGCCGCTCGGCGACCTCCCGCTCGGCCCGCGCCGCCTGCTCGTACTCGGTGTGGTTGCCGCCGTACCAGCGGATTCCGCCGTGGTCGAGGGCGGCGATGCGGTCCATCTCGTCCAGCAGCGCCCGGTCGTGGCTGACCACGAGCAGGCAGCCGGTCCAGGAGCGCAGCACGGCGGTCAGCCGCGCCCGCGCCTCGCCGTCGAGGTTGTTGGTCGGCTCGTCCAGCAGCAGCACGTCGGGCCGCTTGAGCAGCTGGGCGGCGAGGCCGAGGGACACCACCTCGCCGCCGCTGAGGGTGCCGAGCCGCCGGTCCAGCGCCACGCCGCCCAGCCCGAGGCGGTCGAGTTCGGCGCGGCTTCGTTCCTCGACGTCCCAGTCGTCGCCGATCGTCGTGAAGTGTTCCTCGGCGGCGTCGCCGGCCTCGATGGCGTGCAGCGCGGCGACGACGTGGTCGATCCCGAGCGCCTGGGCGACCGTCTGCTGCCGGGCGAAGGGCAGGTGCTGGGGCAGGTATCCCAGCGTCCCCTCGACGGTGACGCTGCCGCCGGTGGGCCGCAGCTCGCCGGCGACGAGCCGCAGCAGGGTCGACTTGCCGGCGCCGTTGGGCGCGACCAGGCCGGTGCGCCCGCCGGGGACGGAGAACGAGAGGTCCTGGAAGACCGGGGTGCCGTCCGGCCAGGAGAAGGACAGGGCGGAGCTGACGACATGACTGTCGGACATGGGAACCTCAGCAGACAGGTGGTCCGGGCGCGCGCACGCGCTGCCCGGCGCGAGCGGGGCATGACGACATGGGCGACGCGACGGCGGGTCGGCCCTGCTCCGTCGGTCACCGCTCCGGGGCTCTCACCCGGAGATGTCGTCGTCACCTGCCACGCTGTGCTCCCCTCTCGGCAACTCGAGCCAGGATAGCTCACCGGGCCGTCCCCGCCCGACGTCGTGGATCGGGCTCAGGCCGCGCCGCGGCGTCGCGCGGCGCGGCCACTGATCTGGATGAAGTGGAAACCGTTCACGATCACCCGGTGATCGCCGAGCGCCTCGGTCGCCGCCGCCAGATCGGCGTCGGTCAGGCCCTGCGCCAGCAGCGCGTCGCGCAGCTGCGGGATGCTGGCACGCAGCAGCCGGCAGCCCGGATCGCCGCCGCGCCAACTGCCTCCCCGCACCTGGAAGGCCACCTCGGTGAGGCCCGCCGCGACGAAGGCCGCGGGAGCCCGCTGGGGCCACGCGAGGTCGAAGCCGGCGGCCACGAGAGCCGCCGTGTGGGCCGCCATGTAACGGGTCAGCACGTCGGCGGTCGCCTCGTCCGGCGCGTACGTCACGAAGTTGCCGGGGGCGGGCGTGAACTCGCCTACGAGCAGCACGCCGCCGGGCGCCACCGCGGCGACCATCCGCCGCAGGGCCTCCTCGCGGCGGGGCAGGTGGCCCAGCAGCAGGCGGGCATGTACGAGGTCGAAGATGCCCAGCGGCTCGTCGGCGACGATGTCGTGTCGGCGGACGGCCAGCCGCGCACGGGCCGGGATGTGCTGCGGCGCGATGTCGGTGGCGACCACCTCGGCGGCCCGCTCGGCCAGCCACGCGGCGATGCTCCCCGCGCCGGCGGCCACCTCGAGGCAGCGCTTGCCGTCCAGTTCGGTCAGCTCGCCGAGCAGCTCACGGGTCGACCCGTCCAGCAGGTCGGCCAGCGCGTCGTGGTGGCTGCCGGCCTGTTCGCTCGCGTTGTCGAACGCGTAGCCCTTCGTGCGCATCTCACCATCGTGCACCGTGGCTCTGACCAAACGGTGACGCGCCCTCCCGCCGGGCGGCCGGGCCACCCCCTGCGCCAGCCGCGCACCCGGGGTCTGACGGGCCGGGGGACCCGTGCCGGCCGGGGCCGCGTCAGCCCGCCGGCGGTGCGGTGCTCTGCCGGACCGTGAGGGTCGTCGCCAGCTCCAGTCGCACCTGGGCGGTGCGTTCCCCCCGCCCGAGGGCGAGCGCCAGCTCGGTGGCGGTGGCGGCCATCTCGGCCAGCGGCTGGTGGACGGTGGTCAGCGGGGGGTCGACCAGCGCCGCCAGCGGCAGGTCGTCGAAGCCCACCACGCTGAGGTCGGCGGGGATCCGCAGCCCGCGCTCCCGCGCGGCCTGGTAGACGCCGAGGGCCTGCTGGTCGTTGCAGGCGAAGATCGCCGTGGGCCGGTCGGGTCGGCCCAGCAGGTCGAGCGCGGCGGACCGGCCGTCGACGTGGTTCAGCCCGGTGTGGACGACCAGGCCGGGCCCCACCGGCAGCCCCGACGCGTCGATGGCGGCCCGGTAGCCGTCCAGCCGGGCCCGGCAGCACAGGACGTGCTCCGGGCCCCCGATCATCGCGATGCGCCGGTGGCCCAGCTCGATCAGGTGGCGGGTGGCGGACCTGCCGCCGGCCCAGTTCGTCGCCCCGACGAACGGCACGTCGTCGGGCAGCTCGGCGGTGGGATCGAAGACCACGAACGGGATCCCGCGGGCGCGTAGCTGGTCGTGCTGCTCCGCGCCGAGCTGGGCGACCACCACCAGGCAGTCCGGGCGGCGGGAGAGGGTGTCGTCGATCCAGTACCGGATCGCGTTGTGCTGCGGGCCGAACTCCGTCAGGACGACGCCGACCCGCTGCTTCCGGGCCGCCCGCTCGACGCCGCGGATGATCTGCAGGCCCCACATGTCCTCGATCTCGTCGAAGACGAGCTCCATCATGTTGCTGCGGGTGACCGGCGCCGACCGACGGTATCCGTGCTGGCTGAGGGCCGCCTCCACCCTGGCCCGGGTGTCGGCGGAGACGCCGGACCTCCCGTTGATCACCTTTGACACGGTCGGAATCGACACTCCGGCCGACCGGGCGATGACGGCGATCGTCACCGGCCTGGTCGAATCGGTGACCGAACCCGCCTCGTCGGCCGGCTCGCCCGACTCGCCGTGCGTCAACCCGGCCTCCTCTGCAACGCTCCCGCGGCGGCCACCCGCCACGCCGACGCCGCCGTGTGGCGGGCCACCAGCGTCGTTCCGCGCGCAAGGATAGCCGTTCGGCCGTCGCCCGGCGGGCACCGACGGCTTTCCACGCTTGATCTGAAAGTTTCCGAAGTGGATCGCCACACGCTGGCCAGGCTTTTCGCCTGGCGGGGACCCGGCGGCACCGCCGCTCGCCGGGCCCCTGCCCCGGGGAAGGCGAGGTTCATTGACGCACATCACCGGTTGACGTACCGTCGGGCCGGAAACTTTCGGCCTTGACGGACCGATCGTTTCCATTCGGGAGCCTTGAAGGTCGCGGCGGACGCCTGGGCAGCGTCCGCACACTCCGCATTCTCCGGGCGCGCGGGCGGGCAGCGCTGTCGGTCCGCCCGCGCGGCCCCGCGTACCCCCTCAACCGCCACCATGGCGAGGAGTCCCTGATGAGTTCGCAGTACCTCGGAAAGACGCGACGGCGGATCGGCCTGATCGCCGCCGCGGTCGCCACGCTGATGATGGCGGGCACGATGGTCGCCGGCAACGCCCAGGCGGCGGCCGGCTGCCGGGTGGCGTACGCGGTGCCGTCCCAGTGGCAGGGCGGCTTCACCGCCGACGTGTCGGTCACCAACCTCGGCGACGCGGTCAACGGGTGGACGCTGGGCTGGACGTTCCCGTCCGGCCAGCGGGTCACCCAGGCGTGGAACGCCACGGTCACCTCGTCGGGTGACCAGGTCACCGCGAAGAGCATGAGCTACAACGCGGCGATCGCCACGAACGGCTCGGTCTCCTTCGGCTTCAACGGCTCGTGGTCAGGCAGCAACACCGCACCGACCTCGTTCACCCTCAACGGTGTGGCCTGCACCGGGAGCGTGGGCGGCACGCCGACCCCGACCCCGACCAGCACCCCTCCCCCGTCCCCGACGCCCACCACCTCGCCGTCGCCGTCGCCGGGTGGGGACGCGATGGCCACGGTCGCGGCGATGCAGCCCGGATGGAACCTGGGCAACACCTACGACGCCATCCCCGACGAGACCGCCTGGGGCAATCCGCCGGTGACCCAGGCCCTGCTGCAGAAGATCCGTTCGCAGGGCTACCGCAGCATCCGGATCCCGGTGACCTGGAGCAACCACCACGGGCCCGCACCGACTTACACCCTCGACCCGGCCTGGCTGGCCAAGGTCCGGCAGGTCGTCGACTGGTCGCTGGCGGAGGGTCTCTACGTGTTGGTCAACCTGCACCACGACTCCTGGCAGTGGATCAACACCTATCCCAGTGACCGCACGAACGTGATGAACCGGTACACCGCGCTGTGGACCCAGCTCGCCACCACCTTCCGCGACTACTCCTCGAAGCTGACGTTCGAGAGCATCAACGAGCCGCAGTTCACCGGCACGTCCGGGGATGCCCAGAGCGACGAGGTGCTGCGCGAGCTGAACGTCGCGTTCGTCCGCCTGATGCGCCAGTCCGGGGGCAACAACGCCACCCGGCTGCTCGTGCTGCCCACCCTCTACACCAACTCCAACCAGGAGCGGCTCGACGCGCTGACGGCCACGATCGACCAGCTCGGGGACCGCAACATCGCCGCGACCGTCCACTTCTACGGCTGGTGGCCGTTCAGCGTCAACATCGCCGGCGGCACCCGCTACGACAGCAACGTCGAGCAGGACATCGTCGACGGCTTCGACCGCGTCCAGCAGACGTTCGTCTCCCGGGGCATCCCGGTGATCGTCGGCGAGTGGGCGCTGCTCAGCTACGACTACACCCGGCCCGGCATCATCGAACGCGGCGAGCTGCTCAAGTTTTTCGAGGCCGTCGGCTACCACGCCCGGATCCGCAAGCTCACCACGATGCTCTGGGACGCGGGCTCGTTCCTCAACCGCAACACGCTGCAATGGCGGGACCAGGGCATCTACGACATGATGAAGGCGAGCCTGACCACCCGCTCCGCCACCGCCTCCTCGGACCAGGTCTACGTGCCCCGCACCGGCGCCATCACCAGCAGGTCGCTCACCCTGAACCTCAACGGGGCGACCTTCCAGGGCCTCCGGCAGGGCAGCACCAACCTGGTCTCCGGCACCGACTACACCGTCTCCGGCACCACCCTCACCCTGACCGCCTCGGCCCTGACCCGGCTGGTCGGCAGCCGCGCCTACGGCGTCAACGCCACCATCGAGGCCCGCTTCTCGCAGGGCGTGCCGTGGCAGATCAGCATCATCACCTACGACCCGCCGACCCAGGCGGCGGCCACCGGGACGACCAGCTCGTTCACCATCCCGACCCAGTTCCGCGGGGACCAGCTCGCCACCATGGAGGCCACGTACGCCGACGGCAGCCCCGCCGGCCCGGCCAACTGGACCCCCTACAAGGAGTTCTGGTCCAACTTCCAGCCCGACTACACGGCGAACACGATCATCATGAAGCCCGAGTTCTTCGCCGAGGTCAAGGACGGCCCGGTCACGCTGACGTTCCACTTCTGGAGCGGCACGAAGATCAAATACCAGGTGACCAAGTCCGGGACGTCTGTCACCGGGGCGCCCGCCTGACCCACGCCGGCAACAGGCGGGGCCCGCAGCCAGGCGGCTGCGGGCCCCGTCGCGTCGGGGAACAGCGGGGATACGGGCCCGCCGGGGCGGGCGCGTCCGCCTCAGCGCAGCCCGGCGAACAGGTCGTCCTCGGGCGTCGGCGCACCGGTGGTGTCGCGGACCCGGACGAAGGTCTCCATGCCCATCAGCTCGGTGAACCGTTCCTGGCCGAGTTGCAGGAAGAAGATGTTCTCCGCCTGGCTGGCGTGCGTGGCCAACGACGCGAACTTCTGCGCGCCGTAGGCGCTCGTGTCCACCCAGGTGGTGATCTCCTCGTCGGGCAGGCCGATCGGCGGCAGCTCCGAGGGCGCGTCCGGCTCTGGGAACTCGACGCCGATCTCCTTCATGGCGCGGCCGAACTCCTGGAACGCGCTGCGCGGCACCGTGGTCCAGTAGACCTTCGCCGGGATGCCCGTCCGCTCGACGGCGGCCATCGTGATGCGGTGCGCCTGGATGTGGTCGGGGTGGCCGTAGAAGCCGTTCTCGTCGTAGGTGACGACGACGTCGGGCCGGTAGCGCCGCATCAGCTCGGCCAGCCGGTCGGCCGCCTCCGCCACCGGCGTGTTCCAGAACGCGCCCGGCGCGTCGTTGGTCGCCCACCCCATCATGCCCGAGTCGGCGTAGTCCAGCGTCTCCAGGTGCGTGACCTTCAACGCCTCGCAGCTGGCCGCCAACTCGGCCCGGCGCATCGCCACCACGGCCTGCGGGTCGTGCCCCTCGTCGCCCGGCTTGACGCCGCCGGGGCCGTCGCCGCACCGCCCGTCGGTGCAGGTCACGAGCACCGTCGTGACGCCCTCCGCCGCATACCGGGCGAGGACGCCGCCGGTGCTGGTCGCCTCGTCGTCGGGGTGCGCGTGCACCGCCATCAGGGTCAGGGTTCGCTGGGCCACCCCACCACGATACGGGGCGGGCCCGGCCCACTAGCATTGCCGCGGTCCACGACGTCTGCTGAATCGAGGCGAGATGCGTTGGCTGCGGCAGTTGCTGGGTGGCAACCGGGTCCAGCTCGACCCGGAGCGGCAGCAGACGCTGCTGCGCGACGTCCGGCACCGCTACGGCGCCCGCTCGCCGCAGCGGTTCCCGGAGCAGGCCGAGGCGATCGCCCGGCTGCTGGACGGCGACGACGGGCTGGTGGTGGCGGCCCGGATCCTGGGCGAGGCCGCCGACGAGGCCCACGCGGAGCTACAGGCCCAGGTGCACGACGTGCACCGGCGCACGGGCCGGCGGCTGCTGCTGCACCGGCGCAACTACCGGCCGCTGTGGAAGGAGGCCGGGCCCTCGCTGCGGTGGCCCCTGTTCGCGCTGCCGTCCGGCCTGCACCCGTACGCGCAGGTGGCCGCAGCCGCCGCGGTGGTCGGCAGCCGAGCCGACCGGCTCGACCGGGTGACCGACCCGACCCCGCTGGTGACCCACGTGTTCGAGGTGCTCGACCTCACCACCGCCGGCTGGGAGTACGGGCGGGTGCGGGTGGACACCGACGCCGCCGCGCTGGCCGAGCGCCTGATCGCGGCCGCTGGGCGGGTCCTCGCCACCATGGACGACCCGCCCCGGCTGCCGCCCGCGGTGCGCGAGCTGATGCGCCGCAACAACACCCTCGACGTGCACGACCCGGCCGGGCCCCGGGTGGTCGGCGGGTTCAACCCCGGCGCGCGGATGCGGGAGGTCCTGCTGGCCTGAGAACGGGCGGGCCCGCCCGGGACAGGACGCGGGAGAGGGCGAGACCGGCGGTGCGTACCGCCGGGGCGAGCCGGGCCGGCGGCAGCTGGTGGGCGGGCACCGAAATGGACAGCGCGGCGACGATCTGGCCGTGCACCAGGACGGGCGACGCCACGCAGGAGAGCCCGGGGGCCGCCTCCTGCCGGTCGTAGCCCACCCCCGAGTAGCGGATCTGGGCCAGTTCGTCGGCGAGCCGCCCCGGGTCGGTGATCGAGTGCGCGGTCAGCCGGGGCAGCGGCTGCGCCAGCACCTCGTCGATGAGGTCCTGCCCGCACCACGCGAGCAGCACCTTGCCGACGCCGGTGCAGGTCAACGGCAGGCGTCCGCCGACCCGCGACGGCGTGTCGATCCCCGCGTGCCCGCGGATCTTGTCGGCGTAGATCACGTCGAGGCCGTCGCGGACGCCGAGGTGGATGGTCTCGTGGGTGGCCTCGTAGAGGTCCTGCATGAACGGCAGGGCGGCCTCGCGCAGGCGCAGCTTGACCGGCACGAGTTCGCCCAGCTCGAACAGCCCGATGCCGAGCCCGAACCCCGCCGGGGCGCGTTGCAGCAGCCCCAGCTCGACGAGCTGTTCGGCCAGCCGGTGCACGGTGGCCTTCGGCAGGCCCGTGCGCCGGGACAGCTCGGTCAGGCGCAGGGCCTCCTCCGCCGGACGGAACGCGCGCAGCAGCCGTACCCCCCGGTCGAGCACGTTGCCGCGCGCGGGCCCGGCAGCGTCGGGCGCCGACGCCCCCGGGCTGTCGGCGTCGGCGGATTGTTCCCTGTTGTTCCGCGGCATGGAACACAAGGTTGCCAGCGGGTGGGCGCGGCGTCTACACCTGGAGACCGGGCTGCCGGGTCGCGCCGGCATGACCGTCCCGCCGGGCGGAACGGCCGGGGCGTCCGTTTCGTCCCCGGCCAAGGAGCAGGAGACATGTCCACGACGAAGGTCGCCATCATCGGCTCCGGAAACATCGGCACCGACCTGATGATCAAGATCCTGCGCGGGTCGGAGACGATGGAGGTCGCCGCCCTCGTCGGCATCGACCCGGCTTCCGACGGCCTGGCGCGGGCGGCGCGGCTCGGCGTGCCGGTCGTCTCGACCGGCGTGCGGGGGCTGCTCGACCACCCCGGCTTCGGCGACGTCCGGATCGTGTTCGACGCCACGTCGGCGCAGGCCCACCTCGCCAACGACGCCGCCCTGCGGGGAGCCGGCCTCACGCTCGTCGACCTGACGCCGGCGGCGATCGGCCCGTACGTGGTGCCGCCGGTCAACCTCGACGAGCACCTCGGCGCGCGCAACCTCAACATGGTGACCTGCGGCGGGCAGGCGACCATCCCGATCGTCGCGGCGATCTCCTCGGTCGCCACCACCCACTACGCCGAGATCGTCGCGTCGATCTCGGCGCGCTCGGCCGGGCCCGGCACCCGGGCCAACATCGACGAGTTCACCGAGACCACCGCGCGGGCGATCGAGCGGGTGGGCGGGGCCCGGCGCGGCAAGGCGATCATCGTGCTGAATCCCGCCGAACCGCCGCTGCTCATGCGCGACACCGTCTTCTGCGTCGTCGACGACTGCGACCGCGACGCGGTCACGGCGGCCGTGCAGGCCATGGCCGAGAAGGTCCGGGCGTACGTGCCCGGGTACCGGCTCAAGCAGGACGTCCAGTTCCGCAGGATCACGGCGCACAGCCCGGAGGCCGACCTCGTCCCGCACGCTCCGCCCGGGGACCGCTGGGTGGTCAGCGTGTTCCTCGAGGTGGAGGGGGCGGGCCACTACCTGCCCACGTACGCGGGCAACCTGGACATCATGACCTCCGCCGCGCGGCAGGTCGGCGAGCGACTGGCGACGGCGGTGACGGCCCGATGAACACCCGGATCTACGTACAGGACGTCACCCTCCGCGACGGCATGCACGCCATCCGGCACCGCTACACCCTCGACCACGTCCGGGCCATCGCCGCGGCCCTGGACGCGGCCGGCGTCGCCGCGATCGAGGTCTCGCACGGCGACGGGCTGGCCGGGAGCAGCCTCACCTACGGCCCCGGGGCGCACACCGACTGGGAGTGGATCGAGGCCGCCGCCGAGGTGGTGCGGCGGGCGACCCTCACCGGCCTCCTGCTGCCCGGCATCGGCACCGTGCGCGAGCTGCGCAGAGCCTGGGACCACGGCGTCCGCTCGATCCGCATCGCCACCCACTGCACCGAGGCCGACATCGCCAACCAGCACATCGCCGCCGCCCGGGAGCTGGGCATGGACGTCTCGGGCTTCCTGATGATGTCGCACATGACGCCGCCGAAGGCGCTCGCCGAGCAGGCGAAGATCATGGAGGCGGCGGGCGCGCACTGCGTCTACGTCACCGACTCCGGCGGCCGGTTGACCATGGACGGCGTCCGGGAGCGGGTGCGCGCGTACCGCGACGTGCTCGCGCCGGAGACGCAGGTCGGCATCCACGCCCACCACAACCTGGGCCTCGGCGTGGCCAACTCGGTCGTCGCCGTCGAGGAGGGGGTGTACCGGGTCGACGCGTCCCTCGCCGGCCAGGGCGCCGGCGCCGGGAACTGCCCGATCGAGGCGTTCGTCGCCGTCGCCGACCTCACCGGCTGGGAGCACGGCTGCGACCTGTTCGCGCTCATGGACGCGGCCGACGACCTCGTCCGCCCCCTCCAGGACCGCCCCGTGCGCGTCGACCGGGAGACGCTGACCCTGGGGTACGCCGGCGTCTACTCCAGCTTCCTGCGCCACGCCGAGGCCGCCGCCGCCGAGTACGGCCTCGACACCCGCAGCATCCTCGTCGAGGTGGGCCGCCGGCAGTTGGTCGGCGGCCAGGAGGACATGATCGTCGACATCGCGCTCGACCTGCGACGGCGGCGCACGTAGCGGCCGGCGCGGCCCCGGCCCGGGCGGTCAGCCCGGCGCGGGCCCGTTGTCGACCAGCCGGAACCGGGCGGTCACGGCCGCGTCGCCGGCCTCCTCCAGGATCAGCCCCCGGGTCGGCGAGTGTTGCAGGTACGCCGACTGGCTGCTGATCGCGTACGCCGAGCCGTCGCGGACGACGGTGAACCGCTGCCTCGGCTCGTCCCGCGCGCAGGGCGCCGCCTCGACCCGCAGCGGCTCGCTGCCCGACGACCGGACCTCCCAGCAGGTGTCGGCCCCGTCGGGGCCGGGCTCGGCGGCGCGGATCTGGTAGGTGTCGCCCTGCGGCGCGAACACGAACAGCTGGCGGCCCTCGTCCCCGTCGACCTCCGCCAGCCGGCCGTCGTCGAGCAGCGACACGCCGCCCGCCGAGGCCGCCACCCGCACGACGGTGACCTGACGCTGCCCGGACAGCACGGGGTCGCCGGCCGGGGGCCCGGCGGGCGGGCGGGACGATCCGGTGGGCGGGCCGGACGTGCCGCCCGGCCCGGACGACGTGCGCTCCGGCCCCGGTGAGCTGCGCTCCGGCGCGGGCGAGGTGCGCTCCGGCCCGGGGGACGTGCGGTCCGGCCCGGGCGACGCGGTCGGGGCGGAGGTGGGGCCGGCGGGCCCGACCGGGAGGGGGTGCGGCGGGCCGCCGGCCCGGGCCAGCGCGACACCCGCGCCGAGCGCGACGACGGCGAGGGCGGCGAGCGACACCGAGGCCGCCCGTCGCCGCCGGCGTCGGGCGTCGCCGCGCCGCCGGACGTCGGCGGCGGCGGGGACCCTCCCCCGCCCGCCGTGGCCCGCCAGCGCCCGCAGGGCGTCGGCGAGCTGGTTGTCAGAGCTCATGACCGCGCCCTTTCGTCCACGCCGTGGTGCTCCGGTTCGGTCAGGTGCGCGGCGAGGGCCCGGCGGCCCCGGGCCAGCCGCGTCTTGACGGTGTTCTCGTTGGCGCCGACCTCCGCCGCGATCTCCGCCACGCTCAGCCCGACCAGGTGGTGCAGCACCACGGCCCGCCGTTGCTCGGCGGGGATGTGTCGCAGCGCGGCCACGATCGCGACATGGTCGACCGAGACGGCGTCGACGCGCTGCCCGGTGGCCTCCCGGCGGTGGGCACGCATCCGGTTGACGGTCTTGCGCCAGGCGCTGACCGCCACCCGGTACGCCACCCGGCGCACCCACGCCTCCGGGCTGTCGCACCCCCGCACCACGGCCCAGCGGTCCCAGGCCCGGGCGTACGCCTCGGCCACCGCGTCCTCGGCCTCGGCCCGGTTGCCGATCATCGCGTACAACTGTCCCAGCAAACGGTGGGCGGACGCGGAGTAGAAGGCGTCGAACTCCGCGGCGTCACGCATCGGTCAAAGTCTCCGCCCGACCTGGTCGATTCCGTAAATGGGGGTCCTCCCGGGTGGCGTCGGCGGCCCGGCCGGGACACTACCGGCCGGGCCGCCGACGGCGGTCACCGGCGCGGGGCCGGTCCGGTGTCGTTGAACCGGAAGCTGCTGGCCGGCGGGGCGTCGCCCAGTTCCTCCAGGATCAGGCCCGAACGCGCGGAGTCGCGCAGGTACGCCCACCGGTTGCTGACCAGGTACTCGCGGGCCCCGCCGCCGGGGGCGGGCGCGATGGCGAACCGCTGCGCCGGGTCGTCGGCCCGGCAGGCGGCGCCGGCGACGTACAGCGGCTGGCCGTTGTCCGGGTTGCGCGCCTGCCAGCAGACCGGCTGCCCGGCGCCGCCGCCGTAGTACGCCTTGATCAGGTATTCCCCCGCGCCCAGCGGGGTCGGCACGAACACCTGCCGGCCACGGTCGTCGTCGACCTCGGCCAGCCGCCCGCCGTCGAGCAGCGACAGCCCCGACTCGAACGACCCCACCCGGACGATCGTGACGCGGCGCTTGCCCGACAGAACCGGGTCGGCGCTCGCCCGCGCCGCCGGGGCCGCCAGCGCCGCGGCACCAGGCGGCACCGCCGCCGGCAGCACTGTGGCCGGTGCGGCGTCACCGGCGGACGCCGACGCGCCGTAGAGCGTCGCGGCGGCGCCGGTCAGCACCGCCAGGCCCGCCGCGGCGAGCCACCTACGCACCAACACCGTTACCTCCCCACTGCCCCGCCTCCCGAGGCTCAGGCCGAGGCCGGCAGCCCTGCCGGCTGGCGGTCCTCACTCGACTCGACCTGATGACGCGCGAGGCGGGCGGCGGGTTTCAGTAGATTGCGCCGAAGTTCGAGGACGGCCGCCGCCCGCGCGCCGCGCCGGCTACGGCCGGCGGGGTCAGGAACCGGACGGCTCACCCAGCCGCAGGGCCAGGAAGAGGTCCACCCGGTCGGCGAACCGGTCAAGGTCGCGGCCGGTGAGCCGCTCGATCTGACCGATCCGGTACCGCAGGGTGTTGACGTGCACGTGCAGCGACTCGGCGCACCGCCGCCAGGCGCCGTTGGCGGACAGGAAGGCGTTCAGGGTGTGCACCAGGTCCGTGCCGTGCTGCCGGTCGTAGCCGGTCAGCGGGTCGAGCAGCCGGGACCGGAAGGCCCGCTGGGTGTCGGCCGGCACCCCGGCGAGCAGCATCAAATGGGAGGCCACCTCGTCGGAGCGGACCACGGCCACCGGCCCGGGCCGGGCCGCCGCCGCGCGCAGGGCGTGGGTGGCCTCCTGGACGAGGCCCGGCAGCGCCGTGGCGGCCCGGCCGGGGGTGCTGATCCCGACCGAGAGCCGCCCGACGCCCAGCCCGGCCGCCAGAAGGTCGAGGGCGTCGCGGAACGCGCCGGCCACGCTCGCGGCGGCCGGCCCGGACGCGGCGTCGCCCACCACCGCCAGCAGGGTCGCGTCCGGCGCGCCGTCGGGCGGCGCCGCCGTCACGGCCGCCGGCAGGCCCGTGGCGCGGATCGCCTCGCGCAGCACCGCCAGGGCCAACGCCGGGGGCGTCCGCAGGCCGGTCAGGGTCGCGGCCAGCGCGACGAAGCCCCGGTCCGGCGTCAGCCCGCAGGCCCGCAGCCGGGCCCGCAGGTCGGCCTCGTCGCCATCGCCGGCCAGCGCCCGACCCACCTGGTCGGCCAGGCGCTGCTCGACCCGCTCGGCCTCGTCGGCCTGGGTCCGTTCCAGGGCGACCACGTCGACCAGTTCGGCCAGCGCGTCGTCCCCGCCAGCGGTGGGCACCGCCGGCGGTTCCGGCCCGGCCGGGGCGCAGGCGAGCAGCCAGGAAGCCATCCGGTGCTCCGGGGATCCGGTGATCGCGGCGACCGACACCCGCATCCCGTCGACCCGGGTCGTGAACGGCAGCCGGGTGGCCGTCAGGAAGGCGGTGCACAGCTGCCGGGCGGCCGGGGCCGGCAACGGCGCGGTGCCGGCGATCAGCCGGCCGGTGGGCGCGAGCAGCCAGCACCGTACGCCCAGGTCGGCGGCGATGGCCGGCAGCAGGTCGGGCAGCCGGGCCCCGGCGGCCATCGCCGCGACCACCCCCCGCTGCCGGCCGAGCATGGTGGCCAGCCCGTTGGCCCGCTGCTTCCACACCGACGGCGCGAACGCCTCGATGACCTCGCGGAAGGACACCTCCACCGGAACCTCGAACAGGGTCACGCCGTGCCGGCGACACGCCTCGACCAGGTCGGCCGGCACCCGGCCGAGGGCGGCGTGCCCGGCGCCGATCGCGGTGACCCGGGCCGTGGCGCAGGCCCGGACGAAGTTCTCGGCGTCCGTGGCCCCCCGCCGCCACATCAGGCCGGTGAGCACCACCTCGCCGCCGCAGAGGTAGCGGCGGGGGTCGGGCAGGTCGGTGACGAAGACCTGGGTCACCGGCCGGTCCAGCCCGTCGCCGCCGGTGAGCAGGGTCAGCCTGAGGGCCGGCAGGGCCAGCGCGTCGCGTAGCAGCATCGTCATCCCCGTCGTCGAGGAACCCGATCGGCAAACGGTAGGACGGTGAGGTTTCCGTCTCGTATCGGATCCTCGCCGGTTCACGGCGGAACGTGCCGACCGTCCCGCCCGGACAGACGTTGCCAGACCCGGTCGCGGGTGAACGGCAGGTCGGTGAAGCGGACCCCGGTCGCGTCGCGCAGCGCGTTGGCCATGGCCGCGGCGACCGGGTTGAACGGGCTCTCGCTCATCGACTTCGCCCCGGCCGGTCCCAGCGGGTCGGCGGTGCGCGCGAAGTGCACCTCCGTACGCGGCACGTCGGCGAAGGTCGGCAGGTGGTAGTCGCGGAAGCCGGTGGTGGTCACCCGGCCCTCCGCGTCGAGGCGCACGTGCTCGGCGAGGGTGACGCCGAGCGCCTGCGCCACGCCCCCCTCGATTTGGGCGCGGCACTGCATCGGGTTGAGCACCGTGCCGGCGTCCGCGGCGTGCACGCTGCGCAGCACCCGGATCTCGCCGGTGTCGGGGTCGACGGCGACGCGGAACCAGTGGGCGTTGAACGCCGTCGACCGCTCGGCCCCGTCGGCGTGCCCGGTGGCGGTCGGCGGGACGCCCCGCGCGACGGCCAGCCGGTGCAGGTCGGCCAGGGGCAGCGGCTCGCCGCCGCCGTGGACGGCGTCGGGGCCCAGCCGCAGGCCGGCGGGGCCGACGCCGGGGCGGACCCCGGCGGCGACGTCGAGCAGCAGCGCGCGCAGCGCGGTGGCCGCCCGGAGCACGGCGGTGCCCGCCACCGTCGTGGCGGTGGAGGCGAACGCGCCGGTGTCGTGCCCGACCAGCGCGGTGTCCGACTGCCGGACCCGGATCCTGTCCACTGTGGCGCCCAGCACGTCGGCGGCGATCTGCCGGTGGACCGTGGTGGAGCCGTTGCCGAACTCGGCCGTGCCCACGTCGAGCTGGTAACCGCCGGTCGGGGTGAGGCTCAACCGGGCGCGGCCGTGGTGTCCCCCCGGCGGCCCGGTCGCGATCATGGCCACCGCGGACCCCTCGCCGACCAGCCATCCCGCCGGCGCGCCGGGCCCGGTGTCCGGCTCGGCCGCCGCGGCGCGGACGACGTCCAGGCACTGGTCGAGGCCGTAGCTGCGGATCGCGAGGTCGGCCGCGTGTCCGGCCGGGGTGATCAGGTCGTCGCCGGCGCGGACGACGTTGCGGGCGCGGAACTCCTGCGGCGCGATGCCCAGCCGGCGGGCCAGCTCGTCGACGGCGGACTCGACCGCGAAGGAGACCTGACCGAGGCCGTAGCCCCGGAAGGCCCCGGCCGGGACGGTGTTGGTGTAGACCGCGAAGGCGTCGATGCGCTTGGCGGGGCACCGGTAGACCGCCACCGACTCCGCGCAGCCGTGGAACAGCACCCCCGGCCCGTGGTTGCCGTACGCGCCGGTGTCGGAGACCACCCGCAGCCGCAGCGCGGTCAGCGTCCCGTCGCGCAGGCCGCCGACGCGGACCCGGACGGTGAACGGGTGCCGGGTGGTGGCGGCGGTGAACTGCTCGGCCCGGGTGAACTCCAGCTTCACCGGCCGCCCGGTGCGCAGCGCGGCGAGCAGCGCCACGTCCTCGACCAGCATCTCCTGCTTGCCGCCGAAGCCTCCCCCGACCCGGCCGGCGACCACCCGGATCCGCTCGGCCGGCAGGTCGAAGATCCGGGCGAGGGCCCGTCGGGTGAGAAACGGCGTCTGGGTGCTGCTGCGCACGACGATCCGCCCGTCCGGGTCGAACGAGACGATGGCGCAGTGCGTCTCCAGGTGCGCGTGCTGCACCCGCTGGGTGCGGAACGTCTCCTCGTACACCACGTCGGCGGCGGCGAACCCGGCGGCCACGTCGCCGCACTCGCCGTGCAGCTCGGCGGCCACGTTCCCGGCCGGCCGGGCGATCCGGGACCGCGCGTCCTTGTCGCCGTGGATCGCCGGCGCGCCCGCCCGCATCGCCCGCTCGGGATCGGTGACGGCGGGCAGCGCCTGGTATTCGACGCGGACCAGGGCGCAGCCCTGCTCGGCGGCGGCCTCGGTCTCGGCGACGACGGCGGCGACCCGCTGCCCGACGTGCCGGACCACGTCGTCGAGGACCCGGGTGTCGGCCGGGTCGTCGTCGGCGTTCTCGTGCTGGGCGGTGGAGAAGAGCGCCGCCGGGGCGTCCCGGTGGGTGAGCACGGCGAGCACGCCGGGCACCGCCAGGGCGGCGCTCGCGTCGATGTCGACGATCCGGGCGTGCGGCACGGTGGCGCGGACCAGCCGGACGTGGGCCAGCCCGGGCACCGAGACGTCGGCGGTGAACCGGGCCGCGCCGGTGACGATGTCGGGCCCCGCCGGGGCCGGCAGGTTACGGCCGACCGTCTCGCCCGGGGCGGCGTCCTCGATGGTGCGGACGCCGTGCAGCGCGTCGGCGATCGACCGGTAGCCGGTGCACCGGCACAGGTTGCCCTTCAGCGCGGCGGGCAGGTCGGCGCGCTGCGCCTCGTCGAGGGCGACGGCGGTCATGATGAGCCCGGCGGTGCAGAAGCCGCACTGGAAAGCCTGGGCGTCGAGGAACCGCTGTTGCGTCTCGGGCCCGCCGGGCACCGCGGCGACGCCCTCGATGGTGGTCACCTCGCGGCCGACGGCCCGCACGGCGGGATAGAGGCAACTGTGCACCGGCACGCCGTCGACGTGCACCGTGCACGCGCCGCAGTCGCCGGTGTCGCAGCCCTTCTTCACCCCGAACCAGCCCTGTTCGCGCAGGTAGCCGCGCAGGCACTGGCCGCCGGCCGGCGCGACGGCGCAGGGTTGGCCGTTGACCCGCACGCTCACCGCGCCGTCACCTGCGCCAGCTCGGCGCGGACCTGCTCGGCCAGCCGCAGGGTCATCCGCCGCCGCCACGCCGGCAGGCCGTGCACGTCGTCGTACCAGTCTCCGGCGGGGATCCGGGCGTCCAGCAGCTCGGCCAGCTCGCCCGGCCGGGGTGGGCCGGGCAGGGCGACGCCGACCGGCCGCCGGGTGGCGGCGGTCACGGTGAGGGTGAACGCCCCGGTGTCGGGGTCCCGGTGGCCGACGACGAGGGCCGCCGACCGGCCGAGCGGGTGCAGCGAGGCCCGCCGCAGCGCGAACCGGCCGCCCAGCACCCGCGCGGGCAGGCGGATCGTGTGCAGGTACTCGTCCGGTCGCAGCACCGTGACGCCCACGTCGCGGACCAGCCCGGTCGCCGGCACGCGCCGCCGCCGCCCGTCGAGGCTGCGGATCAGGCAGCTCCCCGCGGCGGCCGTGACCAGCGAGATCATCGGCCCGGCCGGCAGCGCCGCGCACAGGTTGCCGCCGACCGTCGCGACGTTCCGCACCTTGAACGAGGCGAGGAACGCGTCGCAGCAGTCCCGGACCAGCGGGCCCAGCGACGGCCAGCGCGGCGGCGGCGCGTACCGGGACAGCTCGGCGACGGTGCAGGTCGCGGCGATGTCGAGCCCCGGCTCGTCCGGGTCGGGACTGAACCGCAGCGGGGGCCAGCCCAGGGCGGTGAGGTCGCGCAGCCGGCGCGCCTGCGGTTGCGGCTGGGAGAAGAGATGGGTGCCGCCGCCGAGCCAGCGGTCACCCTCCCGCCATACGTCGGCGTCGGCGGCGATCACGTCGTGCACGGTGAACAGGTCCACAGGCTTCGCGCTTTCGTTCGGGGCGGATGCCGCCGGCCCAGGCGCGTGGGTCAGGGGGCGCGGGCCGGCGGCGGTGGCCGTTCAGGGGGAATCCAAGCAACCCGGCCGCCGGCGCGACAATGCGCGCCGGCGACAACACGGCCGGGGGCGGGCCCGGCTTCGTTGGACGAATCTCCAAACCACGGCGGGCATCGCCGCGCCCGGGGCGGACGCCCTTGACAGCCTCCCGGCCCGCTCCGCATGGTGGGCCGATCCGACGCCCGCTCGGGCAGCGGCCCCCGCGAGGAGGCAGCTCGTGGCCCGGCGCGGGCATCGGCAGGCGTGGGCGCTCCACCCGGCGCGAGGGAGACGTCGTGCAGCTGTCCCGTACCCCCGGTTCGTCCCCCGCCGTCGCCGGGCTGGTGCTCGCCGCCGGCGCCGGCCGCCGCTACGGCAGGCCCAAGGCGCCCGGGTTTCCCGCCGACGCGCCGCCCGCCGACGCCGACGGGCGGCCCGGCCGTGGATGAGGTGCTCGCCGAGCTGGCGCGCCGCTGCGCCGACGGCGACGCCGTCGGCCTGGCCACCGTCGTCGAGACCTGGCGCAGCGCCCCCCACCCGGCGGGCGCCGCGATGCTTGTCGGACCGGACGGCGCGGTCACCGGCAGCGTCTCCGGCGGCTGCGTCGAGGCCGCGCTGCACGACGCCTGCCGGGAGGCCGTGCGCACCGGGCGGCCCGCGCTGCTGCGCTTCGGGGTGACCGGCGCCGACGCGTTCGCGGCGGGCCTGACCTGCGGGGGCACCATCGAGGTGTACGTCGAACGGGTCGACCGCGCCGGCTTCCCGGAGCTGCCGGCGCTGGCCGGGGCCGTCCGCGCGGGCACGGCGGCGGCGGTGCTGACCTGCGTGCAGGGGCCGCCGGGGCGGCTCGGCCGGCGGATCGTGGCCGGGCCGGAGGGCCACCACGGCAGCCTCGGCGACCCGCGGCTGGACGGGGCGGCGCTGGCCGCCGGCCGCCGGCTGCTGGCCGCCGGCCGCAGCGGGCCGGTGCGGCTGCCGCCCGCCGGCCCCGGCGCGGCACAGCAGGTGAAGGTGCTGGTGCGCTCCTATCCCCCGCCGCCCCGGCTGATCGTGTGCGGCGCGATCGACGTGGCGGCCGAGCTGGCCCGCATCGGCGTCGTCCTCGGCTACCGGGTCACCGTCTGCGACGCCCGCGCGGTCTTCGCCACCGCGCGCCGCTTCCCGCAGGCGCGGGAGGTGGTGGTCGACTGGCCGCACCGCTACCTCGCGGCCGAGGCGGAGGCGGGGCGGCTGGACGGGCGCACCGCCGTCTGCGTGCTCACCCACGACCCGAAGTTCGACGTCCCGGTGCTGCGGCTGGCCCTCGGCCTGCCGCTGGGCTTCGTCGGGGCGATGGGCTCCCGGCGCACCCACCACGACCGGCTCGGCCGGCTCCGCGAGGCCGGCGTCACCGAGGCGGCGCTGGCCCGGCTGAGTTCCCCCGTGGGCCTGGACGTGGGGGGCCGCGACGCCGCCGAGATCGCGGTCAGCATCGCCGCGGAGATCGTCGCGGTGCGGCACGGCCGCGCGGGGGGCCGGCTGCGCGACGCCACCGGCAGCATCCACGGCTGACGCGCCCCGGCGGCGACGGCTGCGGGGACGGCTGCCAACGGCTGCGGCGACGGCGACGGCCGAGGGGGCCGGACCCGGCGGGCGGTTGGACGAACGTACAACGGCGGCACCGGGAGGCCCCGCGGTTTTGGTCATCGCGGCGCTGTCGACCCCGCCGGCCGGCCTGTTTGACTGCTCCTGCGGACGCGGGGCCAGGGGAGGCGAGCGGTGGGACGGATCGAGGAGTTCAACGCGCTCGCCGCGCAGCGGGCCGAGGACGAGCTGACGGCCTGCTGCGCCGCGCCCCGCTGGGCCCGCGAGGTCGCGGCCGGGCGGCCGTACCCGGACCTGGCCGCGCTGCTGGCCTCGGCGCACGCCGCCAGCGCGCGGCTGACCTGGCCGGAGGTCACGCAGGCGCTCGCCGCCCACCCGCGCATCGGCCAACGCCCGGCGGGGCAGCGCCGGGAGGACGGCTGGTCGCGCGGGGAGCAGTCCGGCCTGGACGCAGCCTCCGACCGGACCCGGGCCGAGATCGCCGAGGCCAACGAGGCGTACGAGCGCCGCTTCGGGCACCTGTTCCTGGTCTGCGCCGCCGGTCGCAGCGACGCGGAGCTGCTGGCCGCCGCGCGGGACCGGCTGGCGCACGACGAGGCCACCGAACGGGAGGTGGTGCGCGGGGAACTGGCGAAGATCGCCGCGCTGCGGATCAGGAAGCTGCTCGATGAGCCGGCCTGACGCGGGCGCGAGCGCGCCGCTGTCGACACACGTGCTGGACACGGTCGTCGGGGCGCCCGCGCCGGGCATCGGCGTCCGGCTCGACCGGCTCTCCGGCACCCGGTGGCGGCAGGTCGCCGCCGGCCGCACCGACGCCGACGGCCGGCTGCGCGACTGGGTGCCGGCGGCACAGTGGACGGCCGGGCGCTACCGACTCGTCTTCGACCTCGACGGACGCCCCGGGCCGGATCCCTTCTTCCCGGAGGTGGTGCTCACCTTCACCGTCGGCGACCCCGCGGCGCGCCTGCACCTGCCGCTGCTGCTCAGCCCGTTCGGCTACACCACCTACCGAGGGAGTTGACAGATGGGAATCGTGCTGGGGCCCAACCGGTACGGCAAGGCCCAGGTGCGTGTGGTCCACGTGGTCCGCGACGGCGACCGGCACACGCTGCGGGACCTCGACGTGCGTACCGCCCTCGCCGGAGACCTGGCCGCCACCCATCTCACCGGCGACAACAGCCAGGTGCTGCCGACCGACTCGCAGAAGAACACGGTGTACGCGTTCGCCCGCAGGCACGGCGTCGCCTCCCCCGAGGCGTTCGCGCTCCTGCTGGCCCGGCACTTCGTGCACAGCCAGCCGGCCGTGCGGCGGGCGGAGGTGGCGGTGCGGGAGTTCGGCTGGCAGCGGCTCGGGCAGCACTCCTTCCAGCGCGGCGGCGCGGAGACCCGCACCGCGACGGTCACCTACGACGGGGAAACCGCCCGGGTGGTGTCCGGGCTGACCGACCTGGTGCTGTTGAACACCACGAACTCCGAGTTCCACGGCTTCGTGCGCGACGAGTACACGACGCTGCCGGAGACCACCGACCGGATCCTGGCCACCGCCGTGGACGCCCGCTGGCGGCACCTCGACGCCGCCGCGGACTGGGACGCCGCCCACCGGCAGGTGCGCGAGGCGCTCGTCGCCGCGTTCGTCGAGACGTACAGCCGATCGTTGCAGCAGACCCTCTACGCCATGGGCCGCCGGGTGCTGGAGACCAGGCCGGAGGTGGCGGAGATAAAGCTGTCGCTGCCCAACCGGCACCACATCCCGGTCGACCTGTCGCCGTTCGGGCTGGACAACCCCAACGCCGTCTTCGTCGCCACCGACCAGCCGTACGGGGTGATCGAGGGCACCGTCGGCCGCGACGGCGCCGCCCCGGCCGACGGCGACTGGTGACGCCGTGATCGTCATCGACAACTGCGCCGTCGCCACGGTCGACGCCGCCGGCACCGAGCACCGCGCCGGCCACGTGGTGGTCGGCGACGACGGGCGGATCGCCGCCGTCGGTGCCGGGCCGGCCGGCCCGGTGGACCCGTCGGCCCGCCGGGTCGACGGCGCCGGCTGCCTGGCCACCCCGGGCCTGGTCAACACCCACCACCACCTCTACCAGTGGGTGACGCGGGGGCTGGCCCAGCAGTCGGACCTGTTCGGCTGGCTCACCACCCTCTACCCCGTCTGGGCGCACCTGGACGCCGAGATCGTCCACGCGGCGGCGTCCGCCGGGCTGGGCTGGCTCGCCCTGTCCGGCTGCACCACCAGCACCGACCACCACTACGTGTTCCCACCGGGCCGCGACGACCCGCTGGCCGCCGAGATCGAGGCCGCCCGGCTGGTCGGGCTGCGCTTCCAGCCGTGCCGGGGCTCGATGGACCTCGGCCGGTCGGCGGGCGGCCTGCCGCCCGACTCGCTGGTGGAGGACACCGAGTCGGCGCTGCTGGCCACCGAGGCGGCCATCGACCGCCACCACGACCCGTCCCCCGGCTCGATGGTGCGGATCTCCGTGGCCCCGTGCTCGCCGTTCTCGGTCACCGGCACCCTGATGCGGGAGTCCGCCGCGCTGGCCCGGCGGCGGGGGGTCCGGCTGCACACCCACCTCGCGGAGACCGTCGAGGAGGAGGAATACTGCCGCGCCACGCACGGCTGCACCCCCGTCGAGTACGCCGAACAGCTCGGCTGGCTCGGCGACGACGTGTGGCTGGCCCACGGCGTACACCTGGACGACCCGGCCGTGGCGAAGCTGGCCGCCACCGGCACGGCGGTGGCCCACTGCCCCAGCTCGAACGCCCGCCTCGGCGCCGGCACCGCCCGCGTGCCGGACCTGCTCGCCGCCGGGGTGCCGGTGGGCCTCGGCGTCGACGGCGCGGCCTCCCAGGAGGCCGGCCAGCTCGGCGCGGAGCTGCGGCAGGCGTTGTACGCGGCCCGGCTGCGCGGCGGCCCGGCGGCGCTGACCGCCCGGCAGGCCCTCGCCCTGGGCACCATGGGCGGGGCGCGGTGCCTCGGCCGCGCCGACGAGATCGGCTCGCTGGAGGTGGGCAAGCTCGCCGACATCGCGCTCTGGCGCGTCGACGGGCTGGGCCACGCCGGCATCGACGACCCGGTGGCGGCGCTGGTGCTCGGCCCACCGGCGCCGCTGGCGCTGCTGCTGGTCGGCGGCCGGACCGTCGTCGAGCACGCGGAGCTGCGCACCGCCGACGCCGACGCCCTGGCCGTGGCGGCCACCCGGGCGCACCGCCGGCTGCTGGAGCGGGCCCGATGAGCTACG
Organism: Micromonospora sp. NPDC002575; assembly: GCF_042889525.1. Classification (NCBI taxonomy): domain Bacteria; kingdom Bacillati; phylum Actinomycetota; class Actinomycetes; order Micromonosporales; family Micromonosporaceae; genus Micromonospora; species Micromonospora sp. NPDC002575. The sequence continues at coordinate 118,930 of NZ_JBIARA010000017.1, forward strand.
ACCTGGTGGTGCGGTCCCGCCGGGCGGTGCTGCCGCACGGGCAGCGGCCGGCGGCGGTCGCCGTGGCCGCCGGCCGGATCGCCGCGCTCGCCGACTACGACGCGCCGCTCGACGCCGCCGTCGACGAGGACCTGGGCGACGTCGCCCTGCTGCCCGGCCTGGTGGACACGCACGTACACGTCAACGAGCCCGGCCGCACCGAGTGGGAGGGGTTCGCCAGCGCCACCCGGGCCGCCGCGGCCGGCGGCGTCACCACCCTGGTCGACATGCCGCTCAACAGCGTCCCGCCGACGGTCACCGTGGCCGCCCTGGAGACCAAGCGCGCCGCCGCGCGGGGCCGCTGCCACGTCGACGTCGGGTTCTGGGGCGGCGTCGTGCCCGGCAACGTCGGCGACCTCGTGGCGCTGCGCCGGGCCGGGGTGTTCGGCTTCAAGGCGTTCCTCGTCGACTCCGGCGTGCCGGAGTTCCCGCCGGTCGACGCCGGCCTGCTGGAGCGGGCCCTGACCACGGTCGACGCGCTCTTCGTCGTGCACGCCGAGGACCCGGGGTCGGTACGCGGGTCGCCCCCGTCGCCGCGCTACGCCGACTTCGTGGCGTCCCGGCCGCCGGAGGCCGAGCGGTCCGCCGTCGCCACGGTGGTGGCCGCCGCCCGCCGCACCGGCGCGCGCGTGCACGTGCTGCACCTGTCGTCGGTCGCGGCCCTGCCCGAGCTGGTCGCCGCGCGGGCCGACGGCGTGCGGCTGACCGTGGAGACGTGCCCGCACTACCTCGCGTTGACCGCCGAGCAGGTGCCCGACGGCGCGACGGAGTTCAAGTGCTGCCCGCCGATCCGGGATCGGGACAACCAGGACCGGCTCTGGGCGGCGCTGGCCGACGGCGCGGTGGACTGTGTGGTCAGCGACCACTCGCCCTGCCTGCCGGAGCTGAAGCGGGCCGACACCGGTGACTTCGCCGCCGCCTGGGGCGGCATCGCGTCGGTGCAGCTCAGCCTGCCCGTGGTGTGGACCCAGGCCCGCCGGCGGGGGCACGGCCTGGCCGACGTGGCGCGGTGGATGGCCACCGGCCCGGCCGACCTGGTCGGGCTGCCCGGCAAGGGGCGGATCGCGGTGGGCGTCGACGCCGACCTGGTGGCCTTCGACGCCGACGCCGCCTTCCGCGTCGAGCCGGGGCTGCTGCACCACCGGCACCCCGTGACGCCGTACGCCGGCCAGCGGCTGACCGGGGTGGTGCGGGCCACCTGGCTGCGCGGCGAACCGGTCACCGGCGACGCCCCGCGCGGCCGGCTGCTGCGGGCGGGTGCGGCATGAGCGGCCCTCCAGAGACCGACCCGGCCGCCCTCGCCGGCCTCGCCGCCCTGCCCGATCTGGCGTCGCGCGCCTACGGCGGCGGCGTGGTCGCCGCCAACGACGAGTTCTTCGCCGCCGCGGACAACCTGGTCGACCCGCTGCCGCCGACGTTCTCGCCCCGCACCTTCGCCGCGAAGGGCCAGGTCTACGACGGCTGGGAGACCCGCCGCCGCCGCGAGCCCGGCGCCGACCACGCCATCGTCCGGCTCGGCCTGCCGGGCGTCGTGCGGCTGCTGGTCGTCGACACCAGCTTCTTCACCGGCAACTATCCGCCGTTCGCCGCCGTCGACGGGTGCGCCGTGGACGGCTACCCCGGGCCGGACGAGCTCGCCGGGGCGCGCTGGGTGCCGCTGCTCGACCGCTCGCCGCTGGCCGGCGACAGCCGCAACGTCTTCCCGGTCGACGTGCCCCACCACGTCACCCACGTGCGGCTCACCATCTTCCCCGACGGCGGCGTCGCCCGGCTGCGGGTGCACGGGGACGTGGTGCCCGACCCCCGGCTGCTGCCCGACGTCCTCGACCTGGCCGCGACGGAACACGGCGGCCTGGTGCAGGCGTGCAGCGACCGGTTCTACGGCGCCCCGCAGAACCTGCTCGCCCCCGGCCCGGCCCGGGTGATGGGCGAGGGCTGGGAGACCGCCCGCCGCCGCGACGACGGCAACGACTGGGTGCTGGTCCGGCTGGGCGTGCCGGGGATCGCGCGCTTCGTGGACCTGGACACCAGCCACTTCAAGGGCAACGCCCCGGGCCGGGCCACGCTGCGCGCCGCCGACGAGCGCCTGGGCGACCTCGCCGACCCGGCGGCGTGGTTTCCCCTGCTGCCGGAGACCCGGCTGCGGCCGGACACCCGGCACCGCTTCCCGGTCGACGCTCCCCGGGCCGCCACCCACGTCCGGCTGGACATCTTCCCCGACGGCGGGATGGCCCGGCTGCGGGTGATCGGCCGCATCGACGCCGCCGGCCGGGACGCCCTGGCCGCCCGCTGGCAGCGCACCCGGCCGCCGACGCCCGGTACCGACTGCGGCTGAGGCGGGGCCGCGCCCTCCCCGGCCGCGCGCGGCTGCGGCGGGCACACAGCTTCCTGACAGTTGGCGGTGATCCTGGGCACCGGCGCGACCGCGTCGCGCCGGAGGTCCGACAGGAAGGCGTCACGATGAGGAAGTTCCCGACGGCCGCGCTCGTCCTGGCCGTCATGATCGGTGGCACGGGGTGCTCGGCCACCGGAACCGACCAGGCCGACAGCGCCGAGCCACCGGAGGTGGCCACGCTGCGCAGCGACGCGCCCTCCGCCGCCGCGTCGACGCCGGGGGCCGAGCGTCCCCGCGAGCGCCTCGACGACACCGAGGAGGACGCGAAGGCGCGCGCGAGGCCGTACGAGAAGTGCATGGCCGACCACGGCGTCGACGTCCACCGGGAACGGGTCGGCGGCATCACGTCGGGCCGGATCGGGAAGGCGAACGGGGCCTGCGAGAACCTGCTGCCGCTGCCGCCGTGGGAGCTCGACCCGGCCAACCCGGAGGCGAGGGACTTCGCGCGGGACGTCGTGGCGTGCCTCAGGGAGAAGGGCGTGCGCTACGTCGAGGTGAACCCCGACGGCCCGGGCTGGTCGTTCGGCGGCGAGCAGAACGACGCGGAGTCGATCTCGAAGGGCATGCGGTTCTCGCCGGAGTGCGAGCGTGAGGTCGCCGCGAAGCGCAAGTGACCCACGAACCGGAGGCGCCACCCGCGGCCGGGTGGCGCCTCCGTCGTGCTGCGGTGCGGCGGTCAGCTCCTTCCCCCGCCTGCTTCTCCCCCGCGACGGGTCAGGTCGCGCTTCTCCCCCTGTGGACGGGTCAGGTCGCGGCGAGCGCCTCGGTCGGCGTGAGCCGGGCGGCCCTGATCGACGGGTAGACCCCGGCGACGACGCCGACCACGACGGCGCCGCCGAGCCCCGCGAGGGTCGCCGGCAGCGGGACCACGACCGGCCAGCCCTGGCCGATCGCGTACGCGGCGGTGGCGGCCAGGCCGACCAGGGTCCCCGCGACACCGCCGAGCGCGGCCAGCGCGGCCGACTCGGTGAGGAACTGGGCGCGGATCTGGCCCCGGTGCGCGCCCAGCGCCCGACGCAGGCCGATCTCGGTGCGGCGTTCCCACACGGCGATCACCATCGTGTTCGCCACCCCGATGCCGCCGACGAGCAGCGCGACCGCGGCGAGGCCGAGGAACAGGGCGGAGAAGGCGCCCTCGGTGGCCCGCTTCGCGGCGAGGGCGTCCGACGGGCGGGTCACCACGACCTGCCCGGGTTGCACCGGCGAGACGGTGGCGGGCAGGACCGCGCGGACGGCCTCGATCGCCGACTCCCGGCACTGGAGGTAGATGACGGTGGGGTGGCCGTCGAAGCGGAGCTGGCTGCGGGCCGCCTCCCAGCCGACCAGGACCGAGCGGTCGATGTCCGGGGAGAGCGGCGTGGCGGCGAGGATGCCGACGACGGTGAACCACCGGTCGCCGATGATCACCATCGGGGCCGGACCGCCGGTGGCGGGCAGGTCCGCGAACCCGAGCCGGGTGGCGGCGACCGAGCCGAGCACCACGGTCGGGAACCGCTCGGTGACGGGGTCGAGCCAGCGCCCGGAACGCACCGTGGCGTTGATGGCCTGCGGCAGGTCGAGGCGGGCGGCGAGCACGGTCAGGCCGGAGCCGTCGCGGGCGTCGGTGCGGTCGTTGCGGCGCACCAGCGCGTGGGTGTTGGCGACCGCGCTCGCGACCGTGACCGGGCCGATGCGCTGCACCATCGCCACGGCCTCCTCGGGCAGTTGCGGCGGCGAGTCCGCGCCGGGTTGCGCCATGACCTGGAGGCTGTTGGTGCCCAGGGCGGACAGGTCACGCAGCAGCGCCGCCCGGCTGGCGGCGGGGACGCCGGTGACCAGGACCGTGGTGGCGATGCCGATCGCAATGCCCAAGGCGGAGAACGCGGCCCGCATCCTGCGGGTACGGAGGCCGAGCAGCCCGATGTCGAGCAGGTCGAGCGGGGAGAGACGGACCGGGCGGATCATCGGACGGCCGCCGTGTCCCGCACGAGCCGGCCGTCGCGGATCTCGACGCGGCGGGGCAGGCTGGCGGCGATCTCGTTGTCGTGGGTGATGACGGCGATGGTGGTGCCCTCCTCGTTGAGTCTGCGCAGCAGGCGCAGGACGGCGTGCCCGGTGCCGGTGTCGAGGGCGCCGGTGGGCTCGTCGGCCAGCACCAGGGCGGGGCCGTTGACGATGGCCCGGGCGATGGCGACCCGCTGGCGTTCGCCACCGGAGAGTTGGGCCGGGCGGTGGCCGACCCGGTGGGCGAGGCCGACCCGGTCGAGGGCGTCGAGCGCGAGCGCCCGGCGGCGTCTGCGCGCGACACCGGCGTACAGCAGGCCGGTGGCCACGTTGTCGGCGGCGGTGAGGCCGTCGGCGAGGTGGAACTGCTGGAAGACGAAGCCGAGCCAGCGGCCCCGCAGGGCGGAGAGCTGGCGGTCGGAGAGCGCGGCGACGTCGTGCCCCGCGAGCCGGATCGTGCCGGAGGTGGGCCGGTCGAGGGTGCCCATGAGGTGGAGCAGGGTCGACTTGCCGGAGCCGGACGGCCCGACGATGGCGAGCAGCTCGCCTTCGGCGATGTCGAGGCAGACCCCGCGCAGCGCGTCGACCCCGCCGGGGTAGCGCCTGCTGACGTTGCGCGCGGACAGGACGGTGCTCACGAGGCGGTCACCACCCGCGTCCCCGCGACGAGCCCGTCCCCGGCGATCTCGACGAGGCCCTTGGCGAACATACCGGTCTCGACCGCGACCAGGGCGCCGCCGTCGACCTGGACGGCGTAGCCGCCCTCGGCGAGCGCCAGTAGCGCGCCGACCGGCGCGACGAGGACGTCCTCGTGGGTCTCGGCGACGAAGTCGACCTGCACGTCGGCAAAGCTGATCTTGGCGACGGCGGCGGACTTGTCCAGGGTGACGGTCACGGTGACCTTGGCCGGGCCGCCGCCCGTCGGGTCGTCGCCCGCCGCGGCCTGCACGGCCTGGCCGACGGCGGCGACCCTGCCGCCGACCGCGCTCTCGTCAGGCAGCCGCACGTCTACCGCGTCGCCCGGCTCGACCGAGGCGGCGTCGCCGACGTCCATCTGCACGGTGACCACCTTCGCGGTCTGGGTGACCGACATCAGCGGGGAGGCCGCGCTGTCCCCGGGCTGGGCGGCGACCGAGTCGACCCGGACCGCGCCGACGAGCACCGCCACGTCCCCGGGCTCGACCGCGCCGGTCGCCGGGACCCCCAGGTCGCCCTGCCAGCGCTTGACGGCGGCGCGCAGCGCGGCGGTCAGGACGCCCTCGCCCCGGCCCACCGTCACCGCCGGGCGGGACGCGGCCGGCGACGGGACCAGCCGGGTGCCCGACCTCGGCTGGTCGCCGACGTCGTAGCCGAGGGCGTCGAGGTTGTCGGCGACGATCCGCACGTCCCGGCCGACCGTGCCGAGGTCACGCAGCGGGCGGTACAGCGGCATCCCGCCGTAGAGCAGCGGCACCGGCCGGTCGTCGACGCGGTAGAGCTGCTGGCCGCGCTTGACCGACGCCCCCGGGGCGGGCAGCCACGTCACGGTGCCCTCCGTGCCGCCCTTGACCACCCGGGCGGCCCCGTAGCCGAGGGTGCCCGGCAGCGACTGCGACATCGACATGTCCTGCTGCACCAGCGCGACGCTGCGCACCCCGGCGGCTCCGTCGGCGGCCGGCGGGGGGCCGGTGTCCCGGCCGGACCAGACGACACCGGCCGCGGCGGCCAGCCCCGCGAGGACGACGGCGGGGACCACCAGCCTCGGCAGCCGTCGGCGGCGCGCCGCCGGTTCCGCACCGACGACGGGGATGACCTGGGTCTCGGTGTCCGACGGCGGCACCGTTCGGGTCAGTGGCATGGCGCGATCGTGGCCCGGGAATATCAGGATCCTGTGAGGCCCCGGCGTGACCTTTTCCGCACCGCCGCCGCGCCGCGCGGCGCACCGCCCCCGGGCTGCGCGGGCGCCGGGCGACCCACGTCGACGCCGAGGTCGGGCCCCGTTCGGGGCCCCGCGCCTGACCTATAGTCCCCACCATGTGCGCACAGGTGATGCTCGCGGAGGACGACCGGCGGCAGGCCGAGGCGCTGCGCCGCTACCTCGCCGCGGAGGGGCACCGGACGACGGTCGTGTACGACGGCGAGGCCGCGCTGCGGCAGGCCCGGCAGCAGGCGTTCGACCTGCTCGTGCTCGACGTGATGCTGCCCGGGCTGGACGGCATGCAGGTCTGCCGGACACTCCGGCAGGAGTCGGACGTGCTGATGCTGATGCTGACCGCCCGGTCGAGCGAGGACGACCTGCTGCGCGGCCTGGACCTGGGCGCCGACGACTACATGACCAAGCCGTTCAGCCCCCGGGAGCTGGTGGCCCGGATCCGGACGCTGCTGCGCCGCGTCCGGACGACGCCGCAGGACTCCCCCGTGCACCGGGTCGGGCGGCTCACCGTCGACGAGCCCCGGCACACCGTGACCGCCGGTGGCGTCCCGGTCGACTGCACCGCCGGCGAGTTCGCGATCCTGGCCGCGATGATCCGCCAGCCGGGGCGGGTGTTCACCCGCGGCCAGCTCCTCGAACACACCCGGGGCGTCGACCGGGAGTCGACCGAGCGCACCATCGACGTACACGTGATGAACCTGCGCCGCAAGATCGAGCTGAACCCCCGCCGGCCCCAGCAGCTGCTGACCGTCTACGGCGTCGGCTACAAGCTCGGCCCCGGGGCGCGGTGAGACGGCAGCGGGTGCCGCCGCACCGCAGCCTGGTGGTGCGGCTGCTGGCCACCTCGCTGCTGGTGGCGGTCTGCGCGATCCTGGCGACGACCTGGCTGGCCGTGCAGTCCACCACCCGGGCGATCCGGCAGGAGCAGGGCCGCTCGCTCGCCGACGACAAGAGCATCTACGACACGATGCTGGGCTACGCCGCCACCCACCGGGACTGGTCGCAGGTGGCCCCCGTGCTCGCCGAGCGGGCCGGCAGGCTCGAACGCCGGATCACCCTGATGACCCCCGACCGGCAGGTCATCGCCGACTCCGCGCCGCAGGGCCCGTCGCTGCACGCGGCGCGGCCGTCGGCGACCGTCGACCCGTTGCAGGTGGACCTGGGCCTGACCGGCGGGACCGAGCGGATCGACCCGCGCGTGCTCGGGCCGTACGCGCTGACCGGGCGGGAGAGCGCCTTCACCCGGAGTTTGGCCTCCCGGTGGCTCAGCTGTGTCCGCGACGAGTCCACGCTGGACGGCAAGGTCGTCGTCGGCCCGGGCGGGCGGGCGTCGGTGCAGGTGACCGGGGTGGACGTGCGCGACGTCGTCGACTTCTGCCTGCCGACCGAGCTGGCCGAGCCGATGCCGAGCGAGGCCAAGGGGATCGCGCAGCTCGAGACCGCGACGAAGAGCTGCCTGCGTCAGGCGGGGCTGCCCTACCGGGTCGCGATCAGGGCGGACCGCACCGCGGCCCCGAGCGGCGACGCCCGCGCCGACCGGGAGGTCGACGCCTGCCTGCAGAAGGCACGGCTCGCCCAGCTCAGGCCGTACGTGGCCCCGCCGGCCCTGCTCTTCGTGACCGACGGGGCTCAGGGCAGCGTCGGGCCGGTGTTCAACCTCTCCCGGGCGAACGTGATCCGCATCGCCCAGGTGACGGGAGCAGTGCTGGCCGCCACCGTGCTGATCACCGTCCTGGTCGGGCGGCGGCTGGTCCGGCCGCTGCGGGCCCTGACCGACGCCACCCGGCAGCCGATGGACGAGCCGGCCCGGGTGCCGGTGACCACCCGCGACGAGATCGGCCTGCTGGCCACCGCCCTCAACGACCTCGCCGCCCGGCGGGAACAGACCGAGGAGCTGCGCAAGACCATGGTCAGCGACGTGGCGCACGAGCTGCGTACGCCGCTGAGCAACATCCGCAGTTGGCTGGAGGCCGCCCAGGACGGCCTCGCCCAGCCCGACGCGCAGCTGCTGAGCCTGCTGCTCGACGAGGCGCTGCTGTTGCAGCACATCATCGACGACCTGCGGGACCTGGCCGCCGCCGACGCCGGCGACCTGCGCATCCACCGCGAGCCGCACTTCGTGGCGGACCTGCTGGAGCAGGTCGTCGAGGCGCACCGGGGCGCCGCCGAGGCCGCCGGGGTGCGGCTGGGCACCGAGCTGCTCGCCGACCCGGAGCTGGCGGTCGACGGCCCCCGGCTGCGGCAGCTCGTCGGCAATGTGGTCGCCAACGCGGTCCGGCACACCCCCGCGGGCGGCTCGGTCACCGTGCGCTGCGCGGTGCGCGACGGCCAGCTCGACATCGCCGTGTCCGACACCGGCACCGGCATCGCGCCCGCCGACCAGGCCAGGGTCTTCGACCGGTTCTGGCGGGCCGACGACTCGCGGGCCCGCAGCACCGGGGGCAGCGGGCTCGGCCTGTCGATCGCCCGCAAGCTCGCCGAGGCCCACGACGGCACGATCGGCGTCGAGAGCGTCCTCGGCCGGGGCAGCACGTTCACCATCCGGCTGCCGATCGCCGAGCCGGCCGCCGCCGGTCACCGCCGTCCGGCCGCCCGGCGGTAGCGGGGCGGGGCGGCGGGGCCGCGCCCGTCGGGCCGCCGTGCCGGCCGCAGGGCGGGCGCGGTGCTCACCGCCCGTCGCGGCGCAGCACCAGCGTCACGAAACCCAGCACGTGGCGGTATCCGCGCAACCACTGGTCGCGGTGCTCCCGGGCAGCGGTGAGCGCCTCGGCCGCGTCCGGGTGGCCGGGGTTGTCCAGCGCCCACTCCGTGAGCGAGCCGATCCACGACCACTCGTAGTCGTCCCACTCGGCGGCGTCGCTGACGTGGGCGTAGGTCGGCGTCCAGCCGGCCCGCTCGGCGACGTCGACCAGGCCGGCGAGGTCGGTGAACTCCTCGGGCTTCGCGCCGAGCGCCGCCAGCGCCTGCGGGGTCGGCGGGACCTGCCAGAACCCCTCGCCGACCAGGAGGACGCCGTCGGCGTTCACGTGCCGGCCGGCCAGCTCCAGCGTCCCGCCGAAGCCGCCGAACGCGTGGGTCGAGCCGACGCACAGCACCAGGTCGTAGTCGCCGTCGGGCACGTACGTCCGTGCGTCGCGCCGGTGCAGGGTGAGCCGGTCCGCGAGGCCGCGCGCGGCGGCGGCGTCGGCGGCGCGTTCGAGGGCGTACGCGCTGACGTCCACGCCGTCCGCGTGCCCGTCCGGATAGTGGGCGAGGGCCTGCAACGCCCAGGCTGCCTCGCCGCAGCCGAGGTCGAGGACCCGAGCCGTCGGTTGCCGGTCCGCCCGGCGCAGGAGTCGGTTGACGTTGACCCCGAAGATCGGGGCCGCGATCGGGTGGCGCGAGTGCGCGATGCTGCTGAGTCGTTGACGATCCACCGCCCGAGTCAACATGACTCCGGTCGCCCACCGCACCCCGGTTGCCGGGCGCGGTCGACGCCGCGAGCGGACCGGTCACGGCGGCTCCGGCGGCCTGGCCTTCTGCGGATGGATCGTCTCGTGGCGGGCCAGCATGGCGACGAACTCGCCGATCTTGCGCTCGCGGGTCTCGGCGCGTTTGACGGCGTTGAGGCGGTGGGCGAGAGCGAACCGGTTGGTCCTGGTGAGCACGTCGAACATGGCCTGGGCGGCGGGGTCGGCGGCGATGGCGGCGAGCAGGTCGGCCGGCGCCTCGGCCTCCGACGACGGGGCGTAGGCCGCCGCCCACCGCCCGTCGGCCTTCGCGGCCTCCACCGCCGCGCGGCCCGGAGGCAGCATCCGCCCGAGCGACTCCAGCCGGGCCACGTGGGCGACGTTGCGCTGCGACCAGGCGCTGCGGGGCCGGCGCGGGGTGAACCGGATCCAGGAGCTCTCCTGGTCCCGCTTGCGGGCCTGCCCGTCGATCCAGCCGAAGCACAGGGCCTCGTCGACCGCCTGCTGCCAGGTCAGCGTCGTGACGGTGCCGCCCTTGCGGGTCAGGGCGAGCCAGACGCCGGGCGACGTGGCGTGGTGGGCCGACAGCCACGCGCGCAACGCGTCCGCGTCCGCGACGATCAACTCATCCAGCTCGACGCCCGCCATGACGCCAGGCTAGCCGCCGCGGCGGTGGCCCCCGCAACGCGGTTCCGCCCGCCCCGCTCACCCGCCCCGCCCGGCCGCGCCGCCCGGCCGCCGGCGCGGAATCCCGGTGGAGCCGGCCCGGGCCCACCGCCCGTCCCCGGGTCAGGCCCGGTACGCCCGCCACTGCTCGGCCGGGGTGAGCGGGACGAGCGGGGGCCGCCGCGCCACCGTCGTCAGCTCGACCCGCCGCCCCTCGGCGGCCGAGCGCAGCAGGGCGGTCATCGTGTCGAGCACGTGCAGCGCGATGTCGCCGCCGGCCCGGGGCGCACGCCGGCCGTCGGCGGTGACGGCGTCGATCAGGCCGACGCCCCGGGCACCGTCGACGTAGCCGGCCCCCGGTGGCAGGACGCGCCACCCGGTGTCGCCGATCCCGAACAGGCGGACCTCGCCGTCGAAGCAGTTCGGGTCGGGCACGGCGAGCGTGCCGGTCTCCCCGTGCACCTCGATCGGCGCGGCCGTCGTCGCGACGCCGTCGAAGCTCGTGGTGAGGGTGGACAGGGCGCCGTCGGCGTGTTCGAGCACGCCGGTGACGTGGGTGTCCACCCGCACCGGGACCCGCTGGCCCAGGCGCGGGCCCGAGCCGATGACACGCTCGGCGCGCAGCCGGCTGGCCGCTCCGTGCACCGCCCGGACCGGCCCGAGCAGGTGGACCAGCGCCGAGATGTAGTACGGCCCCATGTCCAGCAGCGGGCCGCCGCCCGGGGCGTAGTAGAAGTCGGGGTGGGGGTGCCAGCGCTCGTGCCCCGGGGTGACCATGACGGCCGACGCCGACAGCGGGCGGCCGATGAGCCCGCCGTCGATCGCGGCGCGCGCCGTCTGCGTGCCCGTGCCCAGGACGGTGTCCGGCGCGCACCCGACGCGGACGCCGGCCGCCGCGGCCCGCTCGACGGTCGAGCGGCCGTCCGCGAACGTCGCGGCGAGCGGCTTCTCGACGTACACGTGCTTGCCCGCGTCGATCGCGCCGAGGGAGATCTCGGCGTGCGCCGCGGGAATCGTCAGGTTGAGCACCGTCTGCACGTCCGGGCGGGCGAGCAGGCGCTCGACGCTCACCGCCTCGACGCCGGGGAGCCGGGCGGCGACCGCGGCGGACCGGGAGGCGTCGAGGTCGGCCACCGCCACGACGCTCACCGCCGGGTGGTCCGCGAGCGTGTCCAGGTAGGCGCGGGAGATCACCCCGAGCCCTACGACGCCGACGCGGTGCGGGTCGCCCACACCATGCCCCTCTCGATGACGGTACGGATGCTCGGGTGCTCCAGCACGTCGAGGCTGTGCCCCGGGGTCGTCACGACGACGCGCCCGGCGCCCCACCGCCGGGTCCAGATCGCCGGCGAGGTGACCGGCCGGTGCCACGGCTGCCAGGGCTGCGCCGGGTGGGTGGTGGTGGCCAGCACGTCGATCAGGTCGTCGTGCAGCACCCAGTACTGCTCGGTGACCAGCTCGACGTCGCCGATCCCCGCGGTGATCGGATGCTCCCGCCCCAGGTCGGTGACGCGGATCGTGTGCGGCAGGAAGTTGTCCTCCGCCCCGCCGCGACGCTCGCACGGCTCCTTGCCGGGGTGGGTGGCGAACTGGCCGCCGACGAGGTGCAGATAGTCGGAGGACATCCGGAACGAGTCCACGATGCCGCCGTGCCAGCCGGTGAACCCCGTACCGGCGGCGACCGCCGCGCTGAGGCCCGCGACCTGCTCCGGGGTGATCTGCGACATCGTCACGCACTGCACGACGAGGTCGGTGGCGGCCAGCTCGGCGGCGTCGGCGTAGACGTCCGTCGACTCCTCGATCCGCACCGCGTAGCCGCTGCGTTCGAGGAACGGCAGGAACAGCTCCGTCGCCCGGACCGGCTCGTGCCCCTCCCATCCGCCCCGCACCACCAGTGCTCTGCGCTGCGCCACCCTCGCTCCCTTCCTGGCCCGTGCGCCGAAGCCCACCGGGCTCACGCTTCGCCGGGCTCCTGCCGCAGGACCTCCCGGGCCACCCTGAACGCCCGGTTCGCCGCCGGTACGCCAGCGTAGACGCCGACCTGAAGCAGGACCTCCGCCACCTCCTGCGGGCTCAACCCGTTGCGCAGCGCGGCGCGGACGTGCATCGCCAGTTCCTCGTCGTGGTGCAGGGCGGCGAGCACGGCGAGGGTCACGCAGCTACGGGTGCGCCGGTCGAGGCCGGGCCGGCTCCACACCTCTCCCCACGCATAGCGGGTGATGAAGTCCTGGAAGTCGGCGGTGAAGGCGTCCGTGCCGGCGATCGCGCGGTCGACGTGCGCGTCGCCCAGCACCTCCCGGCGCACCGTCATGCCCGCGTCGTGCCGCTCGCGGTCGTTCATCCGTCACCGTCCTCGTCGAAGTGGTCCCGCAGGAGCCGGCACACCCGCTCGGGTTGCTCCACGTTGGCCAGGTGCGCCGCCGCGCCGACCACGGCCAGCCGCGCCCCGGGGATCCGTGCGACGATCTCGCGGGCGTGCGCGACCGGGGTGGCCGGGTCGTCCGCGCCCGCGACGACCAGCGTCGGCGCGCCGATCCGGCCGAGGTCGTCGCGCAGGTCCATCGCGGCGATCGCCTCGCAGCAGGCGGCGTAGCCGGCCGGGGGCGTCGCGGTCAGCATGGCGCGGTAGCCGGCGACCACGTCCGGCCGGGTCGCGGCGAAGGCCGGGGTGAACCAGCGGACCACCACCGCGTCGGCGATCGCGGGGAGGCCGCCGGCCCGCACCGTCGCCGCCCGTGTCTGCCACTGCTCGGGCGGGCCGAGCGACGCCGAGGTGCACAGCAGCGCCAGCCGCCGCACCCGGTCGGGCGCGTGCGCGGCGAGCCACATGCCGACCATGCCGCCGAGGGACAGCCCCGCGTAGTGGACCCACGGCACGTCGAGGTCGTCCAGCGTCCGCAGCAGCTCCCGGCCGAGCAGGTCCATCGTGTACGGCCCGGCCGGCACCGCCGAGCGGCCGTGGCCCAGGTGGTCGTACCGGATGACGCGGAACCGTTGCGCGAGCGCCGGGACCTGGGGTCGCCACATCGCGGCGGCGGTGCCGAGGGAGCTGCCGAGCAGCAGCACCGGCGCGTCGGCCGGGCCATCGACGGCGAGGTGCAGGCGGGAGGTCACCCGCCCGCCCGCCGGGCGGCGGCCAGGGCGCGGTCGACGAACCGGCCGGCCGAGCCGAGCCAGCGGCGCGGGTCGAGCGCGTCGTCGACGTCGGCTTCGGACAGGTGGGCGCGGATCTCGGGGTCGGCGAGCAGCGCGGCCCGGAAGGCGGGCGCGGCGGCGGCGCGGGTGACCAGGTCGTGCGCGGTGCCCCGGCCGACGGCCGGCGCCAGCCGCGCGGCGACGGCCTCGGCGAGCACGAGGCCGCCGGTCGCGTCGAGGTTCTCCCGCATCCGCTCGGGGTGGACCCGCAGCCCGGTCAGCATCCGGGCGCACCGGGCGGTGGCGCCACCGGCGCAGCGCAGCAGGTCGAGCAGGGGCTCCCACTCGGCGTGCCAGGCGCCCGCGGCCCGCTCGTGCTCGTGCACGGCGGCGGCGAACAGGGCGGCGACGAGGCCCGGACCGCGGCGCGTCGCGGCGGTGACGAGGATCGAGTCCACCGGGTTGCGCTTGTGCGGCATGGCCGAGGAGCCGCCCCGCCCGACGCCGCCCTCGGCGACCTCGCCGATCTCGGTCTGGGCGAGCAGCCCGACGTCGAGCGCGGCCTTGCCGGTGGCCGCGAGCAGCCCGCCGAGGGCGGCGGCGAGGTCGAGCCGGGGTTGCCGGCGGGTGTGCCAGGGCAGCGCGGTGGCGGGCAGGCCCAGGCGGGCCGCGAACCGCTCGGCGACCTGCGGGCCGGCCGGGCCGAGCGCGGCCAGGGTGCCGACCGCGCCGCCGAGTTGCGCGGGCTGCGCGGCGGTTGCCTGCCGCAGCCGGTTGCGGGCGTCGGCCAGGCCGGTCAGCCAGCCTGCGGCCTTCAGCCCGAACGTGGTGGGCGCGGCCTGCTGCCCGAGGGTCCGGGCGACCATGACGGTGTCCCGGTGGGCGGCGGCGAGCCGGGCGGCGGCGTCGACGGCGGCGTCGAGGTGCCGCAGCAGCGGGCCGTGCGCCCGCACGGCCACCAGGGTCAGCGCCGTGTCCAGGATGTCCTGGCTGGTCGCCCCGACGTGCACCCAGGGCCGGGCGGGCTCCGGCACGGCGGCGGTCAGCTCGCGCACGAGCGGGACGACGGGGTTGCCGGCGGCGTCGGCCGCCCGGCCGAGCGCCACCGGGTCGTACCGCTCGGCGTGGCACTGCGCGGCGATCGCCTCGGCCGCCGGTGCGGGCACGACGCCGGCGTCCGACGCGGCGCGGGCGAGCGCGGCCTCCGCGTCGAGCATCGCCCGCAGCAGGGCCGGGTCGCCGAGCTCCGCGTCGACGTCCGGGGCGCCGGAGAGGCCGCCGAGCAGCCCGTCAGACGGCGAAGAAGACGGTCTCACGGTCGCCCTGCAGGCGGATGTCGAAGCGGAACCCGTCCGGCGCGGTAGCCGCCAGCAGCGTGTCACGGCGGTCGGCGGCGACGCCGCTCAGCACCGGGTCGACGGCGTTGGCCGCCGGCTCGTCGGGGAAGTAGAGCCGGGTGACCAGGCGGTGCAGCAGCCCCCGCCCGAAGACGGACAGGGTCAGGTGGGGGGCCTCGACGTCGCCGTCGGGGTCGGGCAGCGCCCCCGGCCTGACGGTCAGCAGCCGGTAGCGCCCCTGCCCGTCGGTCTCGCTACGCCCGAAGCCGCGGAAGCCCGCGAGCGCGGGCCGCCGGGCCCCGCGCGGGTCGTCGGGGTGGTCGAACCGGCCGTCCGGGTCGGCCTGCCAGCTCTCCACCAGGGCGTCGGTCACCGGTGCGCCCGCGCCGTCGGTGATCCGGCCGCGCACCCAGAACGCGCCCGGGGTGCCCTCGGGCACGACGTACGGGCCGTCGGGCCAGCGCAGGCCGATGTGCAGGTACGGCCCGACGGTCTGCGCGGGGGTGACGCCGAGCCGCTCACCCATCGTCGTCGGCCCCGTCCTCGAAAAGGGTGCCCTCCCGGCCCCGCAGCACGATGTCGAACTCGTACGCCAGCGCCCACTCCGGCATCGTGGCGGCGTGGTCGTAGCGGGCGATCATCCGCTGCCGGGCGTCCGGGTCGCGGACCGACTGGAAGATCGGGTCCTGGGCGAAGAGCGGGTCGTCGGGGAAGTACATCTGCGTCACCAGCCGCTGGGTGAACGCCCGGCCGAAGAGGGAGAAGTGGATGTGCGCCGGCCGCCAGGCGTTGTCGTGGTTGCGCCAGGGGTAGGCGCCGGGCCGCACGGTGACGAAGCGGTAGCGGCCGTGCTCGTCGGTGAGCGCCCGGCCCACGCCGTCGAAGCAGGGGTCGAGCGGCGCCGGCCAGGTGTCGCTGGCGTGGCGGTAGCGTCCGGCGGCGTTGGCCTGCCAGATCTCCACCAGCGTGGCGGGCACCGGGCGGCCGTCGCCGTCGCGGACCCGGCCGTGCACGACGATCCGCTGCCCCTGCGGCTCCCCGTCGTGCTGGCGGGTCAGGTCGTGGTCGAGGTCGCCGAGCCGCCCCGCCCCCAGCAGTGGCCCGGTGATCTCGGTCAGCCGCTGCGGCAGGTGGGCCAGCGGCTGCCGCGGGGCCCGCGCCACTGTCGACCGGTAGCCGGGGCTGAGCAGCGGCGGGTGGGCGTCGACGTCGTCGCGCCGGTACCGCGGCAGCGCCAGGCCGCCGCCGGGCTGGTGGCCGGTGTCCTGGGTCATGGTCCTCCCGTCGGGCTGCCGGCGGTCGCGGCGACGCGCCCCGCCGTGGGCCTCCCGCCGGCCACGAGAACCCGGGCGCCGCCGCACGTTCGCGATGCGGACCGCCGTACAGATGTCGAACGTAGGCGCGGGCGACGGCATCCGTCAACGGCGGGTCAGCCGTCCACAGGGGATGTCCGGGGCGCGCGGGCCGCGCGTTGACGCGGGCCGGGAGCGCGTGCCACCGTTCCACAAGAGAACACCCGTTCGCTGGGCGAACACTCCGGAGAGGACGCCGCTGATGCGTACCCAGGTCGGCATCGTCGGCGCCGGGCCGGCGGGGCTCATGCTGTCGCACCTGCTGCACCTGCGCGGGATCGAGTCGGTGGTGCTGGAGAGCCGCAGCCGCGACCACGTCGAGCACCGGGTCCGGGCCGGGGTCCTCGAACAGGGCTCGGTGGACCTGCTCTGCCGCACCGGCCTCGGCGAGCGGCTGCTGCGGGAGGGGCTGCGGCACGAGGGCATCGAGCTGCGCTTCGCCGGGGAGTCGCACCGGGTGCCGATGACGGAGCTGACCGGGCGGGCGATCACCGTCTACGGGCAGCAGGAGGTGGTCAAGGACCTGATCGCCGCCCGACTGGCGGCCGGTGGCTCGATCCTCTTCGAGGCCGACGCCGTGCGCCTGGCCGGCCTCGACTCCGACTCGCCGGTCGTCCACTTCCGCCGCGACGGGCGCGAGGAGGAGCTGCGCTGCGACTTCGTGGCCGGCTGCGACGGGTTCCACGGGGTGAGCCGACGCGCGGTGCCCGAGGGGGTGCTGACCACCTACGAGCGGACGTACCCGTTCGCCTGGCTGGGCGTCCTCGCCGCCGCCGCGCCGGCCGTGGCGGAGCTCGTCTACGCCCACCACGACCGGGGCTTCGCCCTCTACAGCATGCGCTCGCCCGAGATCTCCCGGCTCTACCTCCAGGTCGCGCCCGACGAGGACGTCGCCGCCTGGCCGGACGAGCGGATCTGGGCGGAGCTGCGGGCGCGGCTGGAGACGGTGCCGGGCTGGTCGCTCACCGAGGGGCCGATCCTGGAGAAGTCCGTCACCCCGATGCGCAGCTTCGTGGTCGAGCCGATGCGGTGGGAGCGGCTGTTCCTGGCCGGCGACGCCGTGCACATCGTCCCGCCCACCGGCGCGAAGGGCATGAACCTGGCCCTCGCCGACGTCGCGCTGCTCGGCGACGCCCTCGCCGCGTGGTACGACCGGGGCCGCACCGACCTGCTGGGGGCCTACTCGGCCACGGCGCTGCGCCGGGTCTGGCGGGCGCAGCACTTCTCCTGGTGGATGACCTCCATGCTGCACCGGCTGGAGCGCGACGACCCGTACGAGGCGAAGCTGCAGACCGCCACGCTGCGCTACGCCGCCACCTCCCGCGCCTACGCCACGAGCCTGGCCGAGAACTACGTGGGCCTGCCCGAGGTCTGACGGGAGCGACGCCGCCACAGCGGAGCGTTGTTCAACCGATTCATGACGGGCGTCAGAAATCATTGACATTCGATGCCCGGGTGGCTGACCATGGCCAGCACAGCGGCGTGCGTCCCCACGCGGCGGTCAGCTCACCCGCAGGTCCGAGGCATCCGACGACTTCCGACGCACCACCACCCCCGCGCCACCCCCGCCCAGGAAGGGCCTCGTCAATGAAGAAGGTCATGGCTCTCGGGCTGATCGCCGTCACCGCGATCGCCCTCACCGGATGCACCGACTCCGACGCGTCCACCCCGTCCGAGCAGACCTCGGGCGACCTGCGCAAGGTCCGGGTCGCGGCGCTGCCCATCACCGAGACCGCCGCGCTGTGGGGCGGCATCAAGGCGGGCCTCTTCGCCGAGCGCGGGCTCCAGGTCGAGGTGCTGCCCGCGCAGGGCGGCGCGCAGGCCATCCCCGCCCTGCGCAACGGCGACATCGACTTCGCCATCGGCCAGCCCTTCGGCCCGTTCCGGGCCGACCTGAGCAACCTCGGCGTCGTCATCATCGGCAACTACGCCTCCTCGTACGCCGAGGGCGACGACATCAACGCCGTGGTGGCCTCGGCGAGGTCCGGCATCAGGCGGCCGGCCGACCTCTCGGGCAGGCGGGTCTCGGTCAACAGCCTGGGCGCCGCCGGCGACGTGACGATCATGGCGGCGGTCGAGAAAGACGGCGGCGACCCGTCGAAGATCAAGTTCGTCGAGGTCGCCTTCCCGGACGCCCCGGCCCAACTGGCGGCGGGCAACATCGACGCCGCCTGGGTGCCGGAGCCCTTCGTCACCCAGCTCAAGAGCCGCGGCGACACCTTCGTCGTCGCGCCCTACCAGGCGGTCGTGCCCGGCCTGACCACCCTCACCACGATCACCACCGCCGACCGCACGGAGAAGGACGCCAGGCTGGTCGAGGACTTCTCGGCGGCCATGAAGAAGACCCTGGAGTGGGCCGAGGACCCCGCCAACGAGGCGGCCGTGCGGCAGGCCATCAAGGACAACCTCCAACTGCCGCCGCAGGTGGCCGAGTCGGTGCGGCTGCCGGCGTTCGGTTGGCAGCTCGACCGGTCGAGCCTGCAGACGCTCGCCGAACTCGCGCAGAAATACCAGGTGCTCGACCGGCAGCCCAACCTCGACCGCCTCATCCGCCAGCGGTAGCCGGCGTGATCGCGCCCCCCGCCCCGCGGCGGGGAGGGCTTCGCCGCCCCGCGACCACGGAGGTGACATGAGCGTCCGCACCACCCGACGGGCCCGGCCGCTGCGCCGGGCGCTGCTGGGCGTCGCCGGCCTGGCCGGGTTCCTCGCCGGCTGGCAGCTCGTCCCGGCCCTGGGCCTGATCGATCCGCAGTACCTGCCGTACGTCACGGACGTGCTGGCGCGGCTGGCCGAACAGCTCGTCGACCTCGCGTTCTGGCGGCGGCTGGGCGCCACCATGACGTCCTGGGCGATCGGCCTGACGGTGGCCACCTGCGCCGCCGTCGTCCTCGGCACCGTCGTCGGCCTGGCGCCGTTCCTGCGGCGCGCGACCCACACGACGGTCGAGTTCCTGCGGCCGATCCCGTCGGTCGCCCTCATCCCGCTCGCCGTGCTGATGTTCGGCATCCAGCGGCAGGCCGCCCTCGTCATCATCGTCTACGCGTCGTTCTGGCAGGTGTTCGTGCAGGTGATCTACGGCGTCGCCGACGTCGACGCGGTCGCCCGCGACACCGCCCGCAGCTTCGGCCTGACCCGCCGCGAGCGGCTGACGCACCTCGTCCTGCCGACCGCCCTGCCGTACCTGATGACGGGCCTGCGGCTGGCGGCGGCGGTCGCGCTCATCCTCGCCGTGACCGCGGAGATGGTGATCGGCAACCCCGGCCTCGGGCGCATGATCGAGCTGTCCCGCTCCGCCGGGGACGCCGTCGGCCTGTACGCCCTCGTCGTGGTCACCGGCCTGCTCGGGCTGACGGTGAACCTCGTCTTCCGGTTCGTCGAGCGCCGGACGCTGTCGTGGCACCAGTCCGTACGGGGGGAGGAGGCCGGATGACCGCCTACACCGGCCAAATCGCGACCACGCCGCGCCCCCGGGGCGCGGGGCACCGGCTCGCGGCGGGCCTCGGCCACGCGCTGGGGCTGCCGATGCTGCTCCTGGCGGCCTGGGGCGTGGTGGCGACGCGGGCGACGAGCGGCTTCTTCCCCGCCCCCTGGACGATCCTCGAAGCCTTCGCGGACACCTGGGTCGGCCCCGCGTTCGTCGAGGACGTGCTGCCGAGCCTCTACCGCCTCGGCCTCGGCGTCGTCGCGTCGATCGTGCTCGGCATCGCCGCCGGCACCGTCATCGGCCTGGCGCCCTGGCTGCGCGACCTCTTGGAGCCGCTGCTGGAGTTCCTCCGGGCGATCCCGCCGCCGGTGCTGATCCCGGTGGTCATGCTCCTGCTCGGCATCACCGACACCATGAAGGTGGCGGTGATCGTCTCCGGCGCGGTCTGGCCGATCCTGCTGAACACCGTCGAGGGGGTGCGGGCGACCGACAGCGTCATGACGGAGACAGCCCGGTCGTTCCGGGTCTCCTGGTGGCAGCGGCTCTGGTTCCTCGTGCTCCCCGCCGCCAGCCCACGGATCATGACCGGGGTCCGGCAGGCCCTGTCGGTCGCGCTCATCCTGATGGTCATCTCCGAGATGTTCGCCTCGTCGGCCGGGCTCGGCTACCGCATCGCCTACTTCCAGCGCAACTACCTCATCGCCGAGATGTGGAGCGGCATCCTCCTGCTCGGCGGGGTCGGCGTCCTGCTCGCCGTCGCCTTCGGTCTCGTCGAGCGACGCGTCCTGCGCTGGCACCACGGAATCAGGGAGGCCAACCGTGCCTGACCGGCGCACCCTGCTGCGGGTGGAGCACCTGCGCAAGGTCTACGAGTCCACGACGGGCAGCGTCGAGGCGATCGGGGACGTCAGCTTCACGATGGCGGCCGGCGAGCTCGTCTGCGTCGTCGGGCCGTCCGGGTGCGGCAAGACCACCCTCTTGAAGTGCCTCGCCGGCCTGCTGCGGCCCACCAGCGGCGTGGTCGAGATGGACGGCGCGCCGGTGACCGGCCCGAGCCCCGCCACGGCCGTCGTGTTCCAGGAGTACGGCCGCAGCCTCTATCCGTGGCTGACGGTGCGCGGCAACGTCGAGCTGCCGCTGCGGCACAAGAAGCTCTCCCGCGCGCAGCGGCACGGGCTGGTCGCCGACGCGCTCGACGCGGTGGGCCTGGCGCACGCCGCGCTCAGCCACCCGTGGCAGCTCTCCGGGGGGATGCAGCAGCGCGTGGCGATCGCGCGGGCCGTCGCGTACCAGCCCGAGGTCCTGATCATGGACGAGCCGTTCGCCGCGGTGGACGCGCAGACCCGGGCGGACCTGGAGGACCTGGTCCGCGAGCTGCACCGCAGCCGGGGGATGTCGATCGTCTTCGTCACCCACGACATCGACGAGTCGGTGTACCTGGGCCAGCGGGTCCTCGTGTTGTCCGGCTCGCCGACCCGGGTCCAGGAGGACCTCGCGATCGACCTGCCGCCGGAACGCGACCAGATCGGCACCCGCGCCCTGCCCCGCTTCACGCACCTGCGCACCCACGTCCACGGCGAGATCCGGCGGGCCAAGCGCGGGCAGGCCGCCGCCCCACGGCCCGCGCCGTGACGGCGGGGTCTGCGAGAGGATCGGGCTGTGGGTAGTCGTCAGCCGAAGCAACTGCTGCTCGCCTTCTTCGGCGAGCACGTCGTCGACGGCGCCACGGGGCCGATCCGGGCCAGCGTCCTGATCCAGGTGCTGGAGGGCGCGGGCGTCGCCGCGCCCGCGACGCGGGCGACCCTCGACCGTCTCGTGCGCAGCGGCATCCTCGCGCGCAGCCGCAGCGGCCGGGAGATCCTGTTCGCGCTGACCGAGCACGGCGTGGCGGTGCTACGGGAGGCGACCCACCGGGTTCGTGGGCCCCGGCCGTTCGACCCGCAGGGCAGCGGGTGGACCCTGGTCACCTTCTCGATCCCGGAGGACCAGCGGATGCTGCGGCACCGGCTGCGCTCGACGCTGACCTGGGAGGGCTTCGCGCCGCTGCGGGACGGGCTCTGGCTGGCGCCCGGCGAGGTCGACCTCGCCGGGTCGCTGGAGCCGCTGCGGCAGGACCTCCCGCCGCACGCCGTGGTCGCCTTCCACGCCCGCGAGCTGGCCGGCTTCCCGATCGGCGAGAGCGTCCGCGCCGCGTGGGACATCGAGGCGATCCGGCGCGCGCATCTGGCGTTCATCGACGTGTGGGACGATCCGGCCGCGCCGACGACGGCGCCGAGCGCCCTGACCGTGCGGACGATGCTGGTGGCCGACTGGCTCGCGCTGCTGCGTGCCGACCCGCGGCTGCCGGCCGAGTTCATGGACCCGCAGTGGCCGGCCACCCGGTCGGTGGAGACGTATCGGCGGGTGCACCGGGAGCTGGCCGAGGCGTCCGCGGCGGAGTTCGCCGAACTCGTCGCGGCCCGTGGCGCGGTCAGCCGCCGAAGCGGGCCCGCAGCTCGGCCTTCCGCACCTTCCCCGACGCCGTCCGCGGCAGCTCGTCCACGATGACGACGTTCTTCGGCAGCTTGTAGCGCGCGATCCGGCCGTCGAGGTGCGCGCGCACGGTGTCGGTGTCCACCCTCGCCCCCTCCCGCACGGTGACGACCGCCCACGGCACCTCCCCCCAGCGCTCGTCGGGCACCCCGATCACCGCCGCCGAGACCACCCCGTCGATCTCGCCGAGCAGGTGTTCGACCTCGGCCGGGTAGATGTTCTCGCCACCCGAGATGATCATGTCCTTGAGCCGGCCGGAGACGTAGAGGTAACCGTCGGCGTCCAGGTGGCCCAGGTCGCCGGAACGGAACCACCCGTCGTCGGTGAACGCCTCGGCGGTCGCCTCGGCGAGCCCGTGGTAGCCGGGGAAGACGTTGGGCCCGGCCACCTCGATCTCGCCGACCTCGCCGGTGGCCGCCGTCCGCCCGCTCGCGTCGGTGACCCGAACGTCGGTGAAGAAGTGCGGCAGGCCGACGCTGCCCTGCTTGGCGCGGGTCATCGCCGGCGGCAGCGCGGTCGCCCCCGGTGACGCCTCCGTCATGCCGTAACCCTGCGAGAACGACAGGCCCCGCGCCTCGTAGGCGTCGAGGACGCGCGCCGGCACTGCCGAGCCGCCGCAGGTGAGCTTCGCCAGCGTCGACAGGTCGGTCGAGGCCCAGGCGGGATGGTCGGCCAGCAACTGGTAGGTGGTCGGCACGCCGCTGAGCATCGTGACCCCGTGCCGCTCGATCTGCGCGAGCGCGCGGCCCGGATCGAAGCCCTTCTCGACGACCATGGTGGCCCCCTTGAGGATGACGGGCAGGGCGCCCATCCCCAGCGAGGCGACGTGGAACAGCGGGGAGATCATCAACGCCACGTCGGTCGAGACGACGTCGTAGTCGACCACGCAGTTGAGCGCGACCCAGGTGAGGTTGCCGTGGGTCAGCACCGCGCCCTTGGCCCGGCCGGTGGTGCCCGAGGTGTAGACGATCGCCGCCGGGTCCCGGTGGTCGGTGTCGACCGGGTCGGCGGACCCGGCGTCGGCGGCCCGCGCCAGGTCGGCCAGGCCCGGCCGGCCCGCGCCGCCCTCGCCGGTGACGATGACGTGCGGGGGCCGGGCGGCCGGCCCGGCGGCGGCCAGCGACGCCGCGAAGTCGGGGTCGTGGATCAGCACGCGCGCGCCGCTGTCGGCGAGGACGTGGCCGATCTCGGGCGGCGCGAGGCGGGTGTTGACCGGCACGAAGACCGCGCCGACCTGCGCCGCCCCGAACATCACCTGGAGGAACTCCGGGCTGTTCTCGCCCAGGTAGGCGACGGCGTCTCCCCTGCCGACGCCCCGCTGCCGCAGCACCGCCGAGACCCGGTCCACGGCGTCGGCGAACTGCCGGTACGTCACCGTCGCGCCCTCGCCGTGGACGAGGGCGACCTTGTCCGGGGACCTGAGCCGACGCTTGGCCGCCCAGGCGCCGATCCCGTGCTGGTGCATCATCAGTCTCCCCGGTGGTGGAGGTGGTGTGCTCACCCGGCCCGGCGGGCGCAGCGGCTCAGGCGTAGAAGCGGTACAGCCCGCGCGCGACGACCGCCGGCTTGGTCCCGCCCTCGATCTCGATCGTCTGGTCGACGACGAGCTGGTGGCCGCCGCGGACCTCGGTGACCTCGGCGACGGTGGCCCGCATGCGCACCCGCGCCCCGACCGCGACCGGGGCGGGGAAGCGCACCCGGTCGAGGCCGTAGTTCACCTTCGTGGTCACGCCCTTGACCTCCAGCAGCTCCGTCCAGAAGGGAACGGCCAGTGAGAGGGTGAGGAAGCCGTGCGCGATCGGCGCGCCGAACGGGCCGGTCCTGGCCCGCTCGGGGTCGACGTGGATCCACTGGTGGTCGTCGGTGGCGTCCGCGAACAGGTTGACCTGGTCCTGGCTGACCGTGCGGTAGCCGGTGCAGCCCAGGTCGACGCCGGCGAGGTCGGCCAGCCGCTCGTAGGTGATGGTCGTCGTCATGGCGCTTCCTCTCGTCGTCACCTGGCGAGGCCCAGCAGCCGGGCCGCGTTGTCCTTGAGGATGCCCGGGAGCACGTCCGGCCTGAGGTCGGTGGCCGCCACGTCGCGCAGCCAGCGGTCGGGGGTGAGCAGGGGGTAGTCGGTGCCGAAGAGGACCCGGCGCTTCAGCAACGAGTTGGCGTGGCGCACCAGCTCGGCCGGGAAGTACTTCGGGCTCCAGCCGGACAGGTCGATCCAGGTGTTGGGCTTGTGGGTGGCCACCGACAGCGCCTCGTCCTGCCAGGGCACCGAGGGGTGGGCCATGACGATCTGGAGGTCGGGGAAGTCGGCGGCGACCGGGTCGAGCAGCATCGGGTTCGACAGGCCGAGGCGCAGGCCGTGGCCGCCCGGCGCGCCGGCGCCGATGCCGGTCTGTCCGGTGTGGAAGATCGCCGGCACGCCGGCGCGTTCGATCAGGCCCCACAGCGGCGCGTACTCGTCGTGGCTGGGGTCGAAGCCCTGCACCGTGGGGTGGAACTTGAAGCCGCGCACGCCCTCCTGCTCGATCAGCCGGGCGGCGAGGTCGAGGGCCGCCGCGCCGGTGCGCGGGTCGACCGACCCGAAGGGGATGAGCACGTCGGCGTGCTCGGCCGCCGCGCGGGCGATCTCCGCGCTGGACAGCGGCGGATGCTTCAGTTGGGTGCGCGCGTCCACGGTGAAGACGACGGCGGCCATGCCGCGCTCGCGGTAGTACTGCGCCACCGCACCGACCGCGGGCCGCGGCCCGTCCGTCCTGAAGTACGCCGACGCCGCCGCCACCAGGGGCTCGGGCAGCGAGGCGTGGCCGTGGTCGTCGACCTCGATGTGGACGTGCATGTCGACGGCCGTGACGGCCTCGAGGTCGATCGCGGGCTGGTACATGGGGGCCAACCTTCGTCGGGCGGGTCAGGAGGTCGCGGGCCGGAACTCCTCGGGCAGCTCCGGGAAGCGCTCGCCGATGCTCTGCGCGGCCCCGGCGAACGTCGTCGGCCACGCCTGGCGCAGCGCGTCGTAGGTCCAGCCGCCCGCGCGGTAGGCCGTCAGCGCCGCCTCCGGGTGGGTCCAGATCTGGAGGCGGTCGCCGCCCACCCCGATCACCTGGCCGGTCACCGAGGCCGCCGCGGCGGAGCCGAGGAACGCGACGAGCCCGGCCACGTCGTCGGCCGTGCCGAACCCGAGGTCGTGCCGGAAGAAGGCGGGCATCGGCTCGCCGTTGGCCTCGGCCCGTACGGCGGCGGCGAAGTAGGGGATGGTGGCGGTCATCGCGGTCGCGGCGACCGGGACGACGACGTTGGCGGTGATGGCGTCCCGCCTGAGCTCCAGCGCCCAGGTGCGGACCATGCCGACGATGCCCGCCTTGGCGGCCGCGTAGTTGGTCTGGCCGAAGTTGCCCCGCTGCCCGGTGGGCGACCCGATGCAGATGATCCGGCCACCCTCGCCGGCCTGCCGCATGTGCCGCACCGCCTCGCGGGCGGTGGTGAACGTGCCGCGCAGGTGCACGTTGACGACGGTGTCGAAGTCGTCGTCGCTCATCTTCCACAGCACGGTGTCGCGCAGGACGCCGGCGTTGGTCACGAGGACGTCCAGGCGTCCGAAGTGCGCGACCGCCGCGGCGACGAGTTCCTGCGCGGTCTCGGTCGGGCCGACCGGCGCGACCACCGCGACGGCCCGGCCGCCGGACGCTCCGATGGCCGCGACGGCGTCGGCCGCGGCCCCGGCGTCGACGTCGTTGACCACGACGGAGGCCCCCCGCCGCGCCAGCTCCCGTGCGTAGGCGAGACCGAGGCCCCGCCCGGATCCGGTGACGATGGCGACTCTGCCGTCCAGTGACATGGATGCTCCTTCGCGTCGATGCCGATCTGAGCACGGTCCATTGATAAAGTCAATTATTGACAGAAGTTGCTACCATCGGCGGCATGTCGCCAACTGGGAAGACCCGGCCGACCGGACCCGACCGGCTGCGCGACAGCGCGCTCGCCGGCGACCTGAGCTTCCTGCTGGCCCGCGCCAACGCGCTCACCCTCGCGGCGGCGAACGCCGCCCTCGCCGAGCACGGGCTGAAGGCACGCTCCTACTCGGTGCTCGCGCTGGCCGCCGACGACGCCCGCCCCACCCAGCGGGAGCTCGCCGAGTTCCTCCGCCTCGATCCGAGCCAGGTCGTCGCCCTCATCGACGGGCTGGAGCGGCGTCGGCTGGTCGAGCGGCGCACCGACCCCGCCGACCGCCGCGCGAACGTGCTCGTCGCCACCGACGCCGGCCGGGCCCTGTTCGCCCGCGCCCAGGCGTCCGCGCGGGCCGTGGAGCTGGGCCTGCTGGCCGCCGTGCCGCCCGAGGACCACGAGCGGCTGGCCCACCTGCTGCGCACGGCCGCCGGGCTGGCCCGTCCGCTGCCGTGACCGGCCGCGCCGCGCCGGCCGATCAGCCCAGCGCCCGGGAGAGCACCCGGCCCGCCGCCCGCACCAGCGGGACCAGCGCCACCGGGTCGGCCCGGTCGTGGGCGACCACCAGCGAGATCGCCGCCACCACGCCCTCCGGCGCGCGGATCGGCGCGGCCACCGAGAGGGCGTCCATGGTGACCTGCCGGTCGCTGACCGCGTAGCCGGCCCGCCGCACGTCGGCCAGGCAGCGGCGCAACCGGCCCGGGTCGGTGACGGTCAGCTCGGTGTACCGTCGAAGCGGCGCGGCCAGCACCCGCTCCTGCACCTCGGCGGGCGCGTGTGCGAGCAGGACCAGCCCGACACCGGTGGCGTGCAACGCGAAGCGGCCACCCACCCGGGTGAGCACCGGCACCGCGTGCCGCCCGGCGATCCGTTCGATGAAGACGAGTTCGAGGTCCTGCCGGACGGCGAGCTGGACGTTCTCGTGGGTCACCTCGTACAGGTCCTCCATGACCGGCAGGGCCACCTCCCGCAGCCCCAGACCCCGGGGAGCGAGCGAGCCCACCTCCCACAGCCGCAGGCCGATCCGGTAGCGCCCGTCGTCGCCGCGCTCCAGCGCCCCCCACGCGAGGAGTTCCGCGGCCCGCCGGTGCGCGGTGGGCAACGGCAGCCCCGCGCGGCGGGCCAGCTCGGTCAGGGTCAACGCCGGGCTGGCCGGGCTGAACGCGGCGAGCAGCGCCAGCGCCCGCCCCGTCACCGACCGTCCCGGTTGCCCGCGCACCCCGCCATCATCCCGCCCGCGCCGGCCGGTCACAGCTCCAGCACGAGCTTGGGCGTACGGGCCCAGGAGACGCAGATCAGCATGGTGTCCCCGGCGGCCCGCTCCCGCTCGGTGAGCAGGCTGTCGCGGTGCTCGGGCACCCCGGCGAGCACCGGGGTCTCGCAGGTGCCGCAGGTGCCCTCCCGACAGGACGAGAGGACCTGCACGCCGGCCTCCTCCACCGCGCGCAGGATCGGCGTGCCCGGCGGCACGGTCACCGTCCGCCCGGAGAGCGCGAGCTCGACCTCGATCGCCGTGTCCGCACCGCCGGCCGGGTCGGGCGAGGCGGTCACCGGGGCGCTCCCGCCGTCCCCGGCCCGACCATCCGGGCCAGCAGCCGCCGGGCGGCCAGGCCGCCGACGTCGATGTTGACGCTCAGCTCCTGGTAACGGTCCGGCTCGGCCGCGATCACCCGCTCCAGGACGTCGAGGGCCGCCACGTCCTGCATGACCACTGTGTGGTTGCTGTGGTGCAGATACTCGTCGACCGACTCGTCGTCGACCGCGAAGTCGCGCGCCACCGCCCAGAAGTCGTACGTGGTGTGCTCGGTCGACGGCGTGATGGCGTACACGATCTCGGCGTGGAAGGCCCCGCTGTCCTCGCCCTCGGCGGGCGGGAGGACGCCCTGCGGCGCGATCCGGCTGTGCAGCAGGTAGAGGCACGGCGGGTGGTACTCGATGTCCTGCCACCGGGTGATCCGGCCCCGGATCCCGGTCGAACGCGCGTAGAACGGCGGGCACTCGGCGTCGTCCATGTGCCGGCTGACCCGGACGACGCCCCGGTCCTCGTCCACCTCGGTGGTGATCGGGGTCTCCGCCACCTCCGGCGTGCCGATGTAGCCGCCGTGCAGGTAGGTCTCGTGCGACAGGTCCATCAGGTTGTCCACCAGCAGGCCGTACCGCGCGTTCAGCGACGCCATGCCGCGCACCACCGCGTACCGGGGGTCGGCCAGCCACGGCGCGCGGGGGATCGCGGCCGGATCGGCCCGCTCCCGGTCGCCGACCCACACCCAGACGAAGGAGTCCTGCTCCACCACCGGGTACGCGGCGACCCGCGCGGTGCGCGGGATGCGCTGCTGCCCCGGCACGAAGACGCACGCGCCGGTCGGGTCGTAGGTGAAGCCGTGGTACCCGCAGACGATCGCGTCCCCGTCGAGGCGGCTCTCCGACAGCGGGTACCGCCGGTGCACGCACCGGTCGGCGAGCGCCACCGCCGCCCCGGCTTCGGTGCGGTACAGCACGAGTGGCTCACCGAGCACCGTGCGGGCGAGCAGGTCCCGCCCGACCTCGCCGCCGTAGGCCGCCACGTACCACTGGTCACGGGCGAACGCCATGCGACCGGCCCCCTCCCGAAATAGCATCGATGGAGCCGAATCTTCCCGCGCGGTGTCCAGGACGGGGAACCGGCGCTTTCACTGAGTGGAAGCACGGGCCCGCGGCCCCCGGCCCGCTGCGCGGCCAGCGGCCGGCACCGGGTGAAGTCCCCGGGGCCGGCCGCTGGCCGAATCAGCGCCTCGCCCGTGCTGGACGGGCGGCGGTGCTCAGGAGGCGGTGCACACCGGGGTCAGGCCGGAGGCCGTTCCGGTGCCCTGGAAGCCGAACTCGGTGTACTGGCCGGCGTTCACCGCGCCGTTGTAGCTGACGTTGCCGAACTGCACGGTGCCGCTGGCGCCGCTGGCGGTGGCGCTCCAGGTGTTGGTCACCGTGGTCCCGGCCGGCAGGGTGACCTGGACGCTCCAGCCCCCGATCGGCGAGGCGCCGGCGGTCACCCGCACGGTGGCGACGAAGCCCCCGGTCCAGGAGTTCAGCGAGACCGTGGCCGAGCAGCCTGCGGAGGGCGGGGGCGTGGTCGGCGGCGGGGTGGTCGGCGGAGGCGTGGTGGGCGGCGGGGTGGTGGGCGGGGGCGTCGTGGGCGGGGGCGTGGTCGGCGGAGGCGTGGTCGTCGGCGGGGTGGTGGTGCGACCCTTGTTCAGCTCGTCGAGGACCGCGTGGTAGGCGGCCTTCTTCTGGTAGTTGCCGTTGCCGCCGGTGAACAGCAGGCCCCGCTCGGAGGAGCGCCACGACTCGCTGTCGGAGATGCCCCAGACGGTGATGCCGGTGCACTTGGAGACGTTCAGGCAGGCCCGCACGACCTTGCGGTAGTTCTCCGCCTGGCCCGCGCCGATGTCGTTGTTGCTCAGGTCGTCGTCGATGTCCACCTCGGAGAGGTGCACCTCGACCCCGAGGTCGGCGAAGCGCTGGATGTTGGCCTGGAGGTCGTTGGTGATGATGCTGTTCGGGTTGTCGTTGAAGTGCGACTGGAACCCGACGCAGTCGATGTACTGCCGGTAGTTGCGGACGATGTCGTACAGGGCGTTGGCCTTGCGGTTCGGGCCGCCGCCCTGCACCGTCAGGCCCTCGACGTCGTAGTCGTTGATGCAGAGTTTGGTGGAGTACCCGCCGGCCTGCACGACCTGCTTGGCCCGGATGAACGAGTCGCGGATGACGTCGGTGTCCCCGGCGTCGAAGAAGTCGCCGTCGCCGTTGGCGTCCCGGTTCATGGTGTGCGGCCACTGGTTCCGACGCCGGCCGGTGTTGTTGTCCTCCAGGGCCTCGTTGACGACGTCCCAGTAGGCGATCTTGCTGCCCCAGCGGTTGATGGCGTTGCCGATGAAGGTGTTCAGCGTCGCCTGGCTGGCGCCCTGGAGCGCGCCGGCCTGCGAGTGCCACACCAACGTGTGCCCCCGGACCAGCATGTTGTTGCTCTGGGCGTGGTTGACCAGAGTGTCCGCGCCGCCGGTGTTCTGCAACCCACCGCTCGACGTGGCGATCCGGTCCGGCTTCATGTCGTTCTCGGGGGTCAGTTGGTTGAATTCCTGACCGACGATCGGGTAGAGCCGGTTGGGTGAGGCGGCGACGCCGAAGAACAGCCCCGCCTTGGCCGCCGCGGCCCGCAGCGTCGTCTCGGCCGCAGCGGCAGGGGCGGTGGACTGGACCGCCACCGCGCCGCTCACCAGCAACAACACCGCCGCCGGCAGGGCGGTTCTCGTCAGTCTCTTTCGCTGTCTCGGGCTGCCGTTCACGGGCCCTCCTTGAGGCACGCCGCCAATGATCGAAGTTCATGTATCAACATCGGAGGGCCAGTATCGATACCGGCCGACCACAGTGTCAACAACTTCCGGAAATATTTCGGAAACCTCGACGAGGGCGCGACGGGCCGTCCGGAACGCGTACGTGCAGGTAGGCGAGCAGCGCGACCAGCCCGTCGGGCTCCGCTAAGGGGCCGACATCCCCCCGACTCCCCCGCTCGCAGCAGAAGTACCGAAACATTCGAAACCACGGGATCCCCGGTACGCCGACGGTCTGCCGCCCGGCCGCGCCGCGAAAATGCGTTGCTCACCGCCGTACGGATCGCAAGGCTGCACCGGATGGGGACAGAGCCTGCGCACGAACGCCCGGTCCGGCCGGCGACGGCGTCCGACGCCGACCTGGTGGCCGAGATGCTGGACGCCTTCAACCGCGAGTTCGACACCGCGACGCCGGGGCCGCGGGTCCTCGCCGACCGGCTGCGGCAACTCCTCGTCGGAGAGCACTTCCTGGTGCTGCTCGGCGGTGACCCTGCCGTCGGGGTGGCGGTGCTCTCCTTCCGGCCCAGCCTCTGGTACGCCGGCCCGGTGGCCACCCTCGACGAGCTCTACGTGCGCCCAGGGTCGCGCGGACAGCGGTATGGTCACGCCCTGCTGGAGGCCGCCTGCCGGCTGGCCCGCGAACGCGGCGCCGGATCACTGGAGATCAACGTCGACGGCGAGGACGTCGACGCCCGCCGCTTCTACGAGGCGCACGGCTTCACCAACGTCGAGCCCGGGGCGCCCGAGCCGATGTTCTACTACTATCGCGACCTGGACTGACCCGGGGCGATCCCGACGCCGGCACGCGACCGTCCGCCTGTCCGCCTGTCCGCAGAGGAGTTTCGATGGCCGCCGTCGAGCAGGTCACCCCGCCGGTCGCCGGGCACGGGGAGGGGCCGGTGTGGTGCCCGGCCGACCAGCGGCTGCGGTGGGTCGACATGCTGGTCGGGGACGTCCTCGCGCTGGACCCGGCGACCGGCGTCGTCACCCGCCGGCACGTCGCCCCGGTGGTCGCGGCCCTGCGCCCGAGATCCGCCGGTGGACTGGTCGCCGCCGTCGAGCGGGGCTTCGCGCTGCTGCGGGACGACTCGGTGGAACTGCTGCCCGACGTCTGGTCGGACCCGTCGATCCGCATGAACGACGGGGCGTGCGATCCCCTCGGGCGCTTCTACTGCGGCTCGATGGCGTACGACGCGGCGCCGGGGCGGGCCGCGTTGCACCGGCTCGACGCCGACGGCACGGTCGAGACGGTGCTCACCGGGCTCACCGTCTCCAACGGGCTGGCCTGGACCCGGGACGGCGGCACCGCCTGGTACGTCGACTCGGCCACCCAACGGATCGACGCCTTCGCCTTCGACCTGGCGACCGGTGGCCTGCGCGACCGGCGGCCGGTGGTGGCGGTGCCGCCGACGGTGGGCACGCCCGACGGGCTCTGCCTCGACAGCGAGGGCGGCGCGTGGGTCGCCCTGTGGGACGGGGGCGCCGTCCACCGGTACGCGCCGGACGGCCGTCTCACCGCCGTCGTGGAACTGCCGGTCCGGCGGCCCACGGCGTGCACGTTCGGCGGCCCCGACCACGCGGACCTCTACGTCACGTCCTCGCGGCTGGGCCTGCCCGCCGACGACCCCTCCCCGGCGGGCGCGCTGTTCCGGTTCCGCCCCGAGGTGCCCGGCTTTCCGGACCATCCCTTCGCCGGCTGAACCCACGCTCCATCGGGGCCGGTCACACCCCGCTGGCCGGCGGTGGCCCGGGCAGGGATCGGCAGAGGCTGGCCAGTTGCCTGCCGGCAGCCAGGACCGTGCCGTCGGGGCGGACGACAGCCGCCCGCGCACGGACTCCGGTCAGCCACCGGTGCAGTTCGCTGCCCGGCGGGGCGCCGACGACGACGGCTCCCCGGCGCGTCAGCTCGGCCCGTTGCTCCGCCGACGGCTCGGTGCAGGTGACGATCGCGAACCGGCCCGCCGCCACGTCGTCGAAGCGGAGGCCGCCGCCGAGGACGGCGTTGGGGCACAGCCGGCCCGCGACGCCGCGGCGCAGCCGGGGCCGCCGCACGAGGGCGGACCGGCGCAGCGCGGGCGTCTCGCTGTCCGTGGCGAGGCGTTGCAGGCCGGGCACGAGGCGCAGGCGCGGCGTCACCACCCGGCGGACGAGGTCTCCCCACCGGCCGCCGGCCGTCATGGCGATGCCGATCAGCTTCGCCAGCCTGATCATGGCGCTGGCGTGCTGCCGGCGTTCGATCTCGTAGGTGTCGAGGACGCTCTCGGGCAGGCTCGCGTCGAGCACACCGGCCAGCTTCCAGGCGAGGTTCATGGCGTCGCGCAGCCCGGCGCCCAGGCCCTGGCCGATGAACGGTGGGGTGAGGTGGGCGGCGTCGCCGAGCAGGAAGATCCGCCGGTCGCGCCACCGGTCGGCGACCTGCGCGCGGAAGGTGTACTCGGCCACCCGGACGACCGCCAGCTCCGCGACGGGGATCTTCCCCGTCCACGGGGCGACCAGGGGGTGCAGGCGGGCCGGGTCGCGGAAGTCGGCGGCGGCCTCGCCGGGCGCCAGCAGGAACTCCCAGCGGTGGCGGGTCCGGCCGACCCGCAGGTACGTGCCGGCGCGGGCCGGGTCGCAGAGCTGGTGCACGCCCTCCCAGTGGCCGAGGTCGACCTCGGCGGCCACGTCGACGACGAGCCAGCGTTGGGTGAACCCCAGGTCGCGCATGCCGACGCCGATCGCGGCCCGGGTCGACCCGTTGGCGCCGTCGCAGCCCAGGACGTAGGCCGCGCGGACGGTGTCGCGGGCGTCGGTGACCGTGTCGGTGACGCTCACCTCGACGCCGTCGGCGTCCTGGGTCAGCGCGGTCACCTCGGCGTTGCCGCGCAGGGTGGCGCTGCCGTGCCGGCCGAGGTTGCGGCGGAGGATCGCCTCCAGCTCCGGCTGGTCGAACAGGCTTCCCTGCGGGTAGCCGTGCCGGCCCGGCGTCACGTCGCGGGGGAACTCGGCGAGCACCCGCAAGCTCCGGTCGACCAGGCGCAGGCCCCGGTGCGGCCGGGAGATGGCGGCGAACTCCTCCCGCAGCCCCAGCCGGGCGAGGATGCGGTGCACCTCGTCGTCGAGGGCGACCGCGCGGGGCAGCGGATACGCCGCTGCCCTCCGTTCCAGGACCAGGCACTCCACGCCGTACCCGGCGAGCAGCGTCGCGGCGGTGAGCCCGGTGGGCCCCGCGCCGACGATGACGACCGGGACCGCGGTCACTGCGCCGCCGGCATCGTGCGGGCTGCCCGCCGTCGGGCCGGCGCGTGTCGAGCGCCCGATACGTCCACGAAGATCACATTACCCGGGCACCGCGCCCGCCGGCTTCCGCCGGCGCGGTGGACCCGCCTCCCGCAGCCGCGACGGCGGATGACGGGAGGCGGGTCTCAGGCCGTCAGGCGCGGGACCACTGCATGCTGGTCGCGGAGCCGCAGGTCCGCTGCTCCAGGGCCGCGCCCGGGGTGGTCGAGCCGCCGACCACGTTGAGGCACTTGTTGCTGTTGAGGTTGACCAGCTGGTAGTAGCCGTCGCCGGTCGAGCGCCAGGTGAAGGTCTGGTTGGCCCCACCGTGGCAGGTGTACTGGACGATCTGCGCGCCGTCCGCGGTCGACGCGTTGACCACGTCGGCGCACTTTCCGCTGTTGACGCTCTGGAGGGTGACGTTGCCGTTGCCGGCGTCGTTGAACCTCCACTGCTGCCAGGCGTTGCCGTTGCTCGTCCACTGGCCGATGACGGCCAGGTCGTTGAGGTTGGGCGCCTGCACGTCCATGACCTGGCCGCTGTTGCGGTTGGTGACGCGGTAGGACGTGGTGGTGCTGGCGCCAGCGGTGAACTGCCACCAGTTGAGGTTGAACAGGTTGCCGCTGCCGCCGACGAACCGCAGGTACAGGTCCTGGGTGCCGGTCGCGCCGCTCACCGGACACG
>NZ_JBIARA010000018.1:0-149615 GCF_042889525.1 Micromonospora sp. NPDC002575
CTCGCCCACCACCGCCACACCCAAGGCCAACCCGCCACCAGCCTCGCCTGGGGCCTCTGGGCCGACACCAGCAAAATGACCAACAAACTCACGGACGCGGAGGTGGACCGGCTCAAGGCCACGGGGCTGGTCCCCCTCGCCACGGACGAGGCGCTGGCGTTGTTCGACGCCGCGCTGCGCACCCCCGACCGCCCGCACCTGGTGCTGACGCACGTCGACCGGACCGTGTTGCACCGGCACGCCCGGGAGGGCACGCTGCCGCCGCTGTTCGAGAAGCTCGTTCCGGCCCAGGTCCGCAACAGCAGGTCCCCGTCGGCGCCGCTGGCCGAACGCCTGCGCGGCCTGAGCCCGGACAAGCGCGAGCAACTGCTGCTGGACCTGGTCCGCACCCACATCGCCGGCACTCTCGGGCACACGTCCCCCGCCGACGTCGCGCCCGGGCAGACCCTCAAGGAGCTCGGCTTCGACTCGCTCACCGCCGTCACGCTGCGCAACCACCTGTCGAAGACGACGGGGCTCCAGCTTCCGACGACGCTGGTGTTCGACCATCCCAGCGCCGCCGCGATCGCCGGCTTCCTCGGCGAGCAGTTCGGCCAGGGCGATGCCGGGGCGCAGACGCCGGTCCAGGCGGAGCTCGAGCGGCTGGAGGCGGCCGTCGCCGCCCAATCGTGGGACGGCGCGGGCCGGGAGCGGCTCAGCGCCCGGTTGCAGGCGCTGCTGGCGCGGCTCGCCGAGTCGGGCGGTGCCCCGCGCACGGCCGTCGACGACGATCTCGCGGCGGTGACCGACGACGAGTTGTTCGAGGTCCTCGACGAGGAACTCGGCGTCTCCGGGCTCGACGAGCGATGACCCGGCCGCGCCCCGGGAGGTCCGATACCACCACCGGCAGCAGTCCCGGAGGAGAGAGTGCCATGGACAAGGAGCAGAAGCTCGTCGACTATCTCAAGTGGACGACGACCGAGCTTCAGGAGACCCGCCGGCGGCTGGCCCGCGCCGAGGCGGCGCACCGGGAGCCGATCGCCATCGTGGCGATGAGCTGCCGGCTCCCGGGCAACGTCCGCTCGCCCGAGCAGTTGTGGCGGCTGGTCTCCGACGGGGTGGACGCGGTCTCGACGTTCCCCACCGACCGGGGCTGGGATCTCGACGCCCTCTACGACCCGGACCCGGAACGGGTCGGCACCTGCTACACCCGCGAGGGCGCCTTCCTGTACGACGCGGCCGAGTTCGACCCCGAGTTCTTCGGCATCAGCCCGCGCGAGGCGCTGGCCATCGATCCCCAGCAGCGGCTGCTGCTGGAGACGAGCTGGGAGGTCTTCGAGAACGCCGGCATCGACCCCGCCTCGCTGCGCGGCAGCCGCACGGGCGTGTTCGCCGGTGTGCTGTACGACGACTACGCCGCCCGGCTGATGGAGCACACGCCGGACGGGTTCGAGGGGTATCTGGGCACCGGCAGCGCCGGCAGCGTCGCGACCGGCCGGATCGCGTACACCCTGGGGCTTGAGGGTCCGGCCGTGACCGTCGACACCGCCTGCTCGTCGTCGCTGGTGGCGCTGCACCTGGCGGCGCGGGCGCTGCGCGCCGGCGACTGCGAGCTGGCGCTGGCCGGTGGGGTGACCGTGATGGCGACTCCCGGGGTGTTCGTCGACTTCAGCCGGCAGCGCGGCCTGTCCCCGGACGGGCGGTGCAGGTCGTTCTCCGCCGACGCGGACGGCACCGGCTGGGGCGAGGGGGTCGGGCTGGTGCTGCTGGAACGCCTCTCGGACGCGCGGCGCAACGGGCACCCGGTGCTGGCGGTGCTGCGCGGATCCGCGGTGAACCAGGACGGCGCGAGCAACGGGCTGACCGCCCCGAACGGCCCCGCCCAGCAGCGGGTGGTCCGCCAGGCGCTGGCCGACGCCCGCCTCACGGCGGCGGAGGTGGACGTGGTGGAGGGGCACGGCACGGGCACCGTCCTGGGTGACCCGATCGAGGCGCAGGCGCTGCTCGCCACGTACGGCCAGGGGCGGCCCGCGGACCGGCCGCTGTGGCTGGGTTCGGTCAAGTCGAACATCGGTCACACGCAGGGGGCCGCCGGCGTCGCCGGGGTGATCAAGATGGTGCAGGCGATCCGGCACGGGGTGCTGCCGCGCACGCTCCACGCGGGCGAACCGAGCCGGCACGTCGACTGGACCGCCGGCCGGGTGCAGCTGCTCACCGAGTCCCGGCCGTGGCCGGAGGGCACGCGCCGGGCCGCCGTCTCCTCGTTCGGGGTCAGCGGCACCAACGCGCACGTCATCCTGGAGGAGCCGCCGACGGCACCGGCCGCCGACCCGGTGGAGCCCTCCGCCGGGCCCGCGCCGGAGGGTCCGCTGCCGCTGCTGATCTCGGCGCACGACGAGCCGGCGCTCCGCGACGTGGCCCGCGACCTGATCACCCGGCTGGCCGCCGATCCGCCGCCACGGCCCCTGGACGTGGCGTACTCCCTCGCCACGACCCGCGCCACGCTGGCCCATCGCGCGGTGGTCGTCGGCACGGACCGGGCCGAGCTGACCCGGGGCCTGGACGCGGTGGCCCGCGGCGGTCTGCTGCCCGGCAACGTGGTCCTGGACCGGGCCGCGCCGGAGCCGGGCGGGCTGGCGTACCTCTTCACCGGCCAGGGCAGCCAGCGTCCCGGGATGGGGCGGGCGCTCGCCGAGGCCCATCCGGTCTTCGCCGCCGCCCTCGACGAGGTGTGCGCGGAGCTGGACCGGCACCTCGACCGCCCGCTGCGTCCGCTGCTGTGGGCGGCCAAGGACGACCCGGAGAGCCGGCTGCTGCACGAGACGGGGTACGCGCAACCGGCGATCTTCGCCGTGGAGACGGCGTTGTTCCGGCTGCTCGGCCACTGGGGGCTGCGCCCCGACGTGCTGGTCGGCCATTCGATCGGCGAGCTCGTCGCGGCCCACGTGGCCGGCATGCTCGACCTGCCGAGCGCCGCCGAGCTGGTCGCCGTGCGGGCGCACGCGATGCAGCAGGCCCGAACGGACGGGGCGATGGTCTCGCTCGACGCCGGGGAGGAGGAGGTGCTCGCCTCCCTGTCCGGGCGCGAGCGCCAGGTCTCGATCGCCGCCGTGAACGGTCCCCGGGCCACGGTGATCTCCGGCGACCAGGACGCCGTCGGCGAGGTCGCGGCGCGGTGGAAGGCCGAGGGACGGCGGGTGCGCCGGCTCACCGTCAGCCATGCCTTCCACAGCCCGCACATGGACGACGTGCTGGCCGACTTCGCGCGCACGGCGGCGCGGCTGACCTTCGCCGATCCGGTGATCCCCCTGGTCTCCAACGTGACCGGCCGGTTCGCCGATCCCGCCGAACTGCGGTCGCCCGGCTACTGGCGTGAGCACGCCCGGGGGACGGTCCGGTTCGCCGACGGGGTCCGTGCCGCGCGGGCGAGCGGGGTCGCCACGTACCTGGAGGTGGGCCCGGACGCGGTGCTCACCTCGCTGGCCCGCGAGTGCCTGCGCGACCACGACGCCGGCGGCCGGCCGCCCACGTTCGCTCCGTTGCTGAGCGCCCGCCGCCCGGAGCCCCAGACGGCGCTGCTGGCGCTGGCCCGGGTGCACGCGTCGGGGCACCGCGTGGAGTGGGCGGCGCACTTCGCCGGCTCCGACGCCGAGCGCGTCGGGCTGCCGAACTACCCGTTCCGGCGTCGCCACTACTGGCTCGACCCCAAGCCGGCAGGGACGGCCGGCGGTGAGGAGCGCAGCCGTACGTCTCTCGAATCGCTCTTCTGGGCCGCCGTGGACGGCCAGGACGTCGAGTCGCTGGGCCAGGCGCTGCGGCTCTCGCGGGAGCAGCGGTCCTCGCTGGCCGCCCTCCTGCCGACGCTCGCGCTGCGGCGGCGCTGGACCGGGTGGCACCACCGGACGTCCTGGCAGCCCGTCCCCGGCGCGGTCGCCGAGCCGGGGCCGCGGGCGCTCCTGGCCCTGGTGCCGGCGGACCTGGCCGGCGACGCCACGGTCGCCGCGGCGCTCGACGCCCTCGGCACGGCCACGAAGCCCCTGCTCGTGCCCGCGTCCGCGCGGGACGCCGGTGAGCTCGCCATGCTGCTGCGCGGCCGGCGGGGTGAGGTGGGCGACGGCGTCGTGTCCCTGCTCGGCCTGCCCCGCGACGCCACCGACGTCGGCGTGCCGGCCGGTCTGGGGCTGACCGCCGCCCTGCCGCACGCGCTGGACCAGGCCGGGCTCGACGTGCCGCTGTGGGTGTTGACCCGCGGCGCCGTCACGACCGGCCGGTCCGACCCCCCGGCCGTCGCGGGGCAGGCGGCGATGTGGGGGCTCGGGCAGGCGCTCGTCGCCGGCCACCCGCACCGCGGGATCAGGCTGGTCGACCTTCCCCCGGCCCTCGGCGCGCCGGCACGGCGGGCCCTCGCCGCGCTCCTGCGCGGCCGGCCGGTCGACGCCCGCCTGGCCGTACGCGGGGACGGGGTCCTCACCCCGCGACTGGTACGGCTGGCCCCGCCGGCCGTCGACCGGGAGGTCTGGCGGCCGGAGGGCACGGTCCTGGTCACCGGCGGCACGACGGCGCTGGGCGGCCACGTCGCCCGCTGGCTCGCCGAGCACGGGGCCACGCAGCTCGTGCTGACCGGTCCGGCGGACGCCTCGGCCGACGTCACGGTGTTGCGCAAGGAACTGGCCGAGTACGGCGTCGACGTCACCGTCAGCGACTGCGGTCCGGAGGACCGGGCCGCGCTCGAACTGCTCGTCGCCGAGCGGCCCCCCACCGCCGTCGTGCACGTCGCCCCCGGCGGCGGGGACGGTGACGCGGCTGACCCGCCGGCCGAGCGGTTCGCCGTCGTGGCGCGGGGCGCGGCGGTCGTCGACGACGTCACCTCCCGGCTGGAGCTGTCGGCGTTCGTGGTGTGCGCCGCCGGGCCGGGCGCGGTGGGCGCGCCGGGCACCGGCGGTCTCGCCGCCGCGCACGCCTACCTCGCCGCGCTCGCCGGGCGGCGGCGGGAGCGGGGCGCCCGCGCGCTGTCGGTGGCCTTCGGACCGCTCGCCGAGGCCCTGCCGGTCGGCGACGGCGGGACCGGCGCGCCGCGCGGCCTGCGGCCGGTGGTCGCGGCCGTGGCCGTGGAGGCGCTCGGGTACGTGGCCCAGCCCGGCGTCGGGGACGTGACCGTGGTCGACCTCGACCCGCACGCCGGCTCGTGGCCGCGCGCCGACCGGCTCTTCCGGGACCTGCCCGGCTTCCGGCAGGCGTCGGAGGCGACGCCGCCGGCCGTGGACACCACCCTGCTCGACCGGCTCGCCGCCAGCGAGCCGGCGGAGCGCGCCGCGGTCGTCCTGGAGCTGGTACGGGCGAGGGCGGCCGACGTCCTGGGCAGGGACTCGGCCGACGGCCTCGAACCGGACGCCGACCTGCTCGCCCTGGGGCTGTCGTCGCTCGCCGCCCTGGAGCTGAGCGCCCAACTGCGCGCGGTGGGCCTGGACGTCTCCCCCCGGCAGATCTTCGACCACCCGACACCCGCCAGCCTGGCCGCGGCCGTGTGCCCGGCCGGCTGAACGAGATCCGGAGGATATTCATGTCTCACGACGTCGTCATCGTCGGCGCCGGACCGGTCGGCCTCATGCTCGCGTGCGAGCTGCGGCTGGCCGGCACGCCGGTCGTGGTGCTGGAGAGCGGCTCGGAGCCGGGCGCGCAGGCGCCCGGCGTGGCGCTCAACGCCGGGGCCGTCGAGCTGCTGGAGATGCGCGGGCTGATGGACGCCTGCCGCGCCGAGGGGTTCGAGTTCCCGATGGCGCACTTCGCGCACATCTGGCTGGACCCGACCGCGCTCGCCGACCGGTATCCGTTCAACTTCGCGATCCCGCACTCCCGGGTGGTGCACCACCTCGCCGCGCGGGCCCGGTCACTCGGCGCGGACCTGCGGTTGGGGCAGCGGGTCGTCGAGGTGACGCAGGACGAGCAGTCGGTGCGGGCCAGGATCGAGACCCCGTCGGGCGAGCAGACCGTGCGGAGCCGGTACCTGGTCGGCTGCGACGGCGTGGGCAGCCTGGTACGACAGGCCGCGGGCATCGGGTTCCCCGGCGACGAGCAGCCCTTCCACGGCACGGTCGCCGATCTGGCCGTCGGCCCCGACAGCCCGCTCGGCGAGTTGGTCGGCGCGCGGGAGTATCCCGCCGGGCTGGTGGCGGTCACCCCCATGGGCCCGGGACGGGTTCGCCTCCTGACCGGCGAGTTCGGGGTCGAGCCGCCCCGCCGGGACGGCGCGCCCGACATGGCGGAGATCCAGGACAGCGTCCGCCGGATCGCCGGCGTCGCCTTCACCGGCGGCGCCCTGGCGTGGTCGGCGCGCTGGTTCCACGTGACCCGGCTGGCCGAGCGGTACCGGGCGGGACGGATCTTCGTCGCCGGGGACGCGGCGCACACCCATTTCCCCCTCGGCGGGCAGGCGCTCAGCACGGGACTGGACGACGCGGTGAACCTCGGCTGGAAACTCGCGGCGGACCTCGACGGCCGGGCACCGGAGGGGCTGCTCGACTCGTACCACACGGAACGGCACCCGGCCGGGGCGCGCGCCTGCCAGACGACGCGCGCCCAGGTGGCGCTGCTGCACCCCCTGACGGAGCTGCGCGACGTCGTCGCCGAGCTGGTGCGGTTCCCGGACGTCAACGAGTACCTGGGGATGATGGTCGGCGGCACCGACACGCGCTACCCGGTGGAGCCGGCCGGCGACGCGCACCCGCTGGCCGGGCGTCGGTTGCCGGGGATCGCGGCAGCCGCGCGGGCCGTTCCCGGGCTCGCCGAGGCGTGGGCGGCCGGTCACGCGGTCCTGCTCGACCTGACCGGCGACGACACCCTCGGCGAGGCGGTGAACGGTTCGGCCGACCGGGTGACCCTGCTGCGGTCCGCGCCGCTGCCCCACGTGGACGCCGCGGCGGTGCTGCTGCGGCCCGACGGCCGGGTCGCCTGGGCCCTGCCGGCCGGGGGAGACACCGCCGGCCTGCGCGCCGCCCTCACGGCGTTCGCCGGCACCCCCGCCTAGGGCTCTTAGCACCGATTAAGCGCCGCGGAAAACCATGGCCGTGGCAGGCGACGAAGAGGACGAGCATGGACGTGTACGTGTACTCCGCCGGGTCGATGTTGCCCGGCCCGCCCGTGGACATCCCCACCCTGGCCAAGCGGTTCAAGATGACCTCGATCTGGGAGCAGTGGGTGGAGGCGTTCATCGGCACGCCGCTGCGCCACTACTCGGTGGACCTGGACACCGGGGAGACGCGGTTCTCCCTCGCCGACCTCGCGACCACGGCGGCCGAACGGGCGCTCAGGTCCGCGGGGCTGGCCGCGGCGGACGTCGACCTGGTGGTCATGGGCACCTCCTCCCCGGACATGCTGATGCCCGCCACGGTCAACGTCGTGGCCGACCAGCTCGGCGTCAACGGCGTGCCGACGTACCAGTTGCAGTCGGGGTGCACCGGGGCGGTGCAGGCCCTCGACGTCGCCCGGCACATGCTCCGCTCGGGGGCGGCCCGCACCGCGCTGGTGCTCGGCGCCGACTCCTGCGCCAAGCACTTCGACCTCACCGCCGACGTCAGCGCGCTGCCGCCGGAGGAGCAGGTCAACGGGGTGCTGTTCGGCGACGGCGCCGGGGCGGCGGTCCTCGGCGTCGAGCCGCCACCGGACCCGGTCGCCCTGCGCTGGACGCAGGTGCACTGTGTCGGTCACAACCGGCCGCCGGGGCAGACGCTGAACTGGTTCGGCGCCGCCGAACGGCACGTGCGCCGCCCGGCGGCCGTCGAGGACTACCGGGCGGTGCAGGAGGCCGTGCCGCCCATGGCCGTCGAGACCCTGGACGAGGTCCTGGACGTGCTCGGTTGGGACCGCGACGGGCTCGACTACCTGCTGCCGCCGCAGCTTTCGGGCCGGATGACCGCCGAGATCCAGGCCCGGCTCGACGTGCCGCAGGCGCAGGAGGTCAGTTGCGTCGGCGAGACCGGCAACACCGGCAACGCGCTGCCGTTCTTCCAGCTCGAACGGCTGCTGCCCGGCATGATCACCGGCGATCGCGCGGTCGGCGTCGCCATCGAGTCGAGCAAGTGGATCAAGGCGGGGTTCGCCCTGGAGAAGGTGGGACCGTGACGGCGGCCGGCACCTTCCCCCCGGACGCCGCCGCGCCCGCGCGTACGCTGCGCGACCTGCACGACGCCGGCCGGCTGGAGGCCGAGTATCCCCTGGTGCAGGCGCTGCTCGCGGACCTGCCGGCCGCGGAGCTGTCCCGGGCGGGGCACGTGCTGACCCGGGCCGACCCCGACGAGATCCTGCGCCGGCACCCGTCCACTCCCACGCTCACGGTGGCCGTCACCGGGCACCGGACGCTGGGCACGCTGGTCCCCCCGCTCACCGCGGAGCTCGCCCGGCACGGCGTGCTGCTTCGGCCGCGCCTGTCCGACTTCGACAGCTACGTCTTCGACCTCGGCGACCCGGGCAGCGCGCTGTACGCCGCCGGTCCCGGTCTCGTGCTGTGCGTGCTCGACCCCGAGGTGGTGTTCGACGAGGTGCCCCTGCCGTGGACCGTCGCGGACGTCGAGCAGGCCCTGGACGCCAAGGTCGCGATGCTGCGCGGCCTCGCGGCCACCTTCGACCGGCGGGGCGCGGGCACCCTGGTGCTCAACACGCTCCCGCTGCCCAGGCGGTTCACCGCGCAGTTGGTGGACTACCGGTCGCGCGCCCGGCTGGGCGCCGCCTGGCGTGAGGCCAACGCGCGGCTGCTGGCGTTCGGCGACGAGTTCCCGTCGGTCGTCCCGCTCGATCTCGACCCGTTGCTGGCCGAGGGGATCCCCGCGGAGGACGCGCGGCTGGGCGGCTACGCCGGGACCGGGCTGTCGCCCGCCCTGCTGGCCCGGTACGCACGCGAGATCGGCCACCTCGGCCGGCACCTGACGGGGAGGACGAAGAAGGTCCTCGTCTGCGACCTGGACGGGACGCTGTGGGGCGGGGTGCTCGGCGACGACGGCCCGGACGGAATCGAGCTGGGCGGGACACCGCGCGGCGAGGTGTTCGCCGCCTTCCAGCGGGTGGTCAAGCAGCTCGGGTCGCAGGGGGTGCTGCTGGCCGTGGCGAGCAAGAACGACCCGACGCCCGTCGACGCGGTGCTGCGCGGGCACGGGGGCATGGCGCTGGGCCCGGACGACTTCGTCCGGGTGACGGCGAACTGGCGTCCCAAGCCCGAGAACCTGACGGCGCTGGCCGAGGCGCTGAACCTCGGCGTGGACTCGTTCGTGTTCGTCGACGACAGCGCGTACGAGTGCGGTCTGGTGCGCCACGCGCTGCCGGGCGTCGCGGTCGTCCGGCTCGGCGAGGAACCCGCCTGGCACGTCGGCGACCTGCTGCGCGACGGGTGGTTCGACACCCGCGAGGTGAGCACGGACGACCGGGCCCGCCCCGCGCGGTACCGGGAGGAGCTGGACCGGCAGAGCTTCCTCGCCACGTTCGACTCCGTCGCCGACTACCTCCGGCAGTTGCGGACCTGGGTGTCGCTGGCCCCGGTGGCCGAGCGGGAGGTGGCGCGGGCCTCGCAGATCACGCTGCGGACCCACCAGTTCAACCTGACCGGCCACCGGTTGCAGCCCGCGGAGGTACGGGCCGCCGCCGAACGGCACGGCAGCCGGGTGCTCGGCATCCACTCCGGCGACCGCTTCGGTGACAACGGCATGGTGGGCCTGGTCCTGACGCGGGTCGACGGCGAGCTGCTGCACATCGACAACTTCCTGCTCAGTTGCCGGGTGTTCGCCCGGGGCATCGAGACGGCCTGCCTGCGCTCGGTGCTGCTCCACGCCCGGGCCACCGGCGCGCGGGCGGTCGAGGCCCGCCTTCGGCCCACCGCCAAGAACGCCGGCGCGCGCGGCTTCTACCCGGACAACGGTTTCACCCTGGTCGCCGACGAGGGCGACGTCCTCGTCTTCCGCCACGACCTCGCCGAGATCGGGCCGCCCCCCGCGCACGTGCAGCTCACCGCTTCCTTCGAGGAGAACCGATGACCACCATCGACGACTTCCTGGCCATCGTCAGCGCCGAGCTCGGCCTGCCGGTGCGGCACGAACAGGTC
The DNA here is from genome assembly GCF_042889525.1 of Micromonospora sp. NPDC002575. Classification (NCBI taxonomy): domain Bacteria; kingdom Bacillati; phylum Actinomycetota; class Actinomycetes; order Micromonosporales; family Micromonosporaceae; genus Micromonospora; species Micromonospora sp. NPDC002575. The sequence goes on from NZ_JBIARA010000018.1 coordinate 10,064, forward strand.
GGCCTGCCGCTCGACTCGGTGCCCGGATGGGACTCGATCCACCTGCTGTCCCTGCTGACCATCCTGGAACGGGAGACCGGCCGGCAGATCGCGCTGCCCGCGGTGTTGCAGGCGACCAACCTCGACGAGATCTACCGGGCGGTGGTGGCCGAGTGACGATCGAACGCATCGCCAGGGAGCGGCGGCCCACCCTGTACTTCCTGCGGGAGATCAGGTCCTTCGCGCCGGTGCACCTCGACACCGAGGTCGACATGACCCGGATCCGGGACCATCGCGCCGCGGCCCGGGCGCGGGGACGGCGCTTCTCCTGGCTCACCTACGTCCTGTACGCGGCGGGCCGCGCCGTGGCGGCCCACCCGGAGGCCAACGCCGCGATCCGTGGCCGGGTCCGCCCGAAGGTGGTGCGTTTCCCCTCGGCGCACGGGAAGTTCACCATGGACCACACGGTGAACGGCCAACGGGTCGTCCTCTCGGCCACCGTGCCCCACGTGCAGAGCGCGGGCCTGGCGGAGATCCAGCAGCGGGTCGACTACTTCACCCGGGGCGACGCGGAGAAGCTGCCCGAGTTCGCCGGCGCCCGCCTGCTGCGGAAGCTGCCCTGGGCGCTGGGCAGCGCGGCGTACCGCAGCCGGACCCGGCCCCTGCGTACCCGGGCGACGACGGTCGGCACCTTTGCGGTGACCTCCCTGTCCCACCGGGACGTCGACGGTTTCCACTCCACCGGCGGGACGACCGTCACGCTTGGCCTGGGCCGGATCGCCGAGCGCCCCGTGGTCCGCGACGGCGCGGTGTCCGTCGCGCCGGTGATGCGGCTGAACCTGACGTTCGACCATCGGGTGATCGACGGCGCGGAGGCCGCGGACCTGCTCACGGACCTCAAGCGGGCGCTGGAGCAGTTCGAGGAACCGCCGGCCGAGGACGACGGCACCAACGACGTCGCGGAGCTCAAGCAGTTCGTCCTGGCGCACACCCGTGGGCAGGGGGTCACCGGTCACGAGGACGTGCTGGCGCGGATTCGCACCGACGGCGAGGGGGACGGGTCCTGGGCGGTCGAGTGGACGCGGTCCGCGCGGGCGCTGGAGCGCGACGGGCGGTTGCTGGACGCCTGCCGCCACTACACGATGGCCCGGTTCCCGTTCGTCGACGGGCCGGCCCGGCGGCGGGCGCTCGACGACACGGTGCGCACGTTCGACCAGTGGCGGCGCGGCGACAGGGACATCGAGCGGCTGGAGGTCGACCTTCCCGCCGGACGGGTCGCGGCGTGGGCCACCGGGATGTCCGACGGCGTCCGGCGGCCGGTGCTGGTGGTCAGCGGCGGCATCGTGACCGTGAAGGAGCAGTGGGCGGCCACCCTCCGCGCCATCCGACGCCTCGGCATGGCCGGCATCGTCACCGAGATGCCGGGGGTCGGCGAGAACACCCTCCCCTACGACGGGGACAGCTGGCGGATGCTGTCGCACCTGCTCGACCACGTCAGCGACCGGGCCGACGTCGCGCACTCGTACGCCCTCGCGCTCAGCTTCAGCGGTCACCTGGCCCTGCGCTGCGCCCTGGAGGACAGCAGGATCAGGGCCGTGCTGACGGCGGGCGCCCCGGTCAACGCCCTGTTCACCGATCAGCGGTGGCAGGCGAGCCTGCCCCGGGTCACGGTGGACACCCTGGCCCACCTGATGGGCAAGGAGGCGGGCAGCGCGCTGGGCGAGCTGGCCTCGTGGGCCCTCTCCCCCGACCAGTTGCGGGCCCTGACCATCCCGGTCCGCTACGTCGCGTGCGACCGCGACGAGATCATCCCGGGCGCGGACGTCGACCTGCTCGCCCGGCACGTCCGCGACGTCGAGATCCTGCGGCACGACGACGTGCACGGCGCTCCGGCGCACGCCGCGGAGACCCAGCTCTGGCTGATCCGGTCGCTGCTGCGGGTCCGCGAGGTCAAGGCCCCCGTCCACCTGGTCATCGACCTGCTCTACCGGCTCGCGCGGTTGCGCGCCCCGGGCCCCGGCTGAGCCGCGGTCGGGCCGTGCCCGCCGGCCGGAGGCCGCCGGGGGTGGCCCTCACCGGCCGGTCGGCGGGGCGGGCAGCCCGGGGGCGATCCGTTCCAGCGTGTCGCGGATCGCGTCGGACAGGGAGGTGGCCCTCGACGAGTCGACCCAGAACTCGACCGCGACCCGGACCGCGTTGACCACCATTGTGGCGAGCAGCCTCGGGTAGATGTCGTCGGTTAGCTCCATCCCGAGCCGCTCGGCGATCCCCTCGGCGAGCGCCGTCTCCCGCGCGGCGTGCGCCTTGAGGTATTCGCCGCCCAGCGGCGAGGTCGCCACCGCGAGCCGCACCTTGGTCACCAGGTCGCGGTCCAGGTTGTCCCAGGCGAGGAAGGCCGCGAGCATCGCGTTGATGACGGCCTGGGTCAGCGGCTCGTCCGCCGGCCGGGAGCGCAGCTGCTCGCGGATCGCCGCGGACCGGTCGAGGTCGGCAGCGTAGAGGGCCTCGTTCTTGCTGTGGAAGTAGTTGTTGAACGAGCGCGTGGACATGCCCGCCCGGGCGGCGATGTCCTCCACCCGGACGTTGTCCCAGCCGCGCTCGACCGCGAGGCCGAGGGCCGCCTCGCTGAGCACCCGGCGGACCGCGGCCACCTTGTTGGCCCGAATCGTTGTCGACACGCAGACAGGGTGACACGCCGCTGCGGGCTCGGCAAGTTGTTGCCCGGCCGGCAAGAGCGCACGTCACAGGCGCTTTTCAGGGGCCCTTTAGGCCGACCGGATGAACTGGGGACGTCGTCATCGAGTCTGGGGGATATGCCCGTGCGCGTCCTTTTCACCCCGCTTACCGTTCGGTCCCACTACTACCACCAGGTCCCGCTGGCCTGGGCCTTCCGGGCGGCCGGACACGACGTGCGCATCGCCGCCCAGCGGCAGCTCACGAGCATCATCGCCAACACCGGCCTGACCCCGGTGGAGGTGGGTGACGACTACGACTTCATGGCCGGCATGGTCGCCCTGCGCAGCGGCAACAAGTTCACCGCCGCGCAGGTCGCCGACCTGACCTTCGAGGAGCGGGTCCGGCTGCGCGACGAGCGGTTCGTGCCGCCGGTCGAGCTGGCCACCCGGATGGCCCCCGACCTGATGCGGTTCACGCAGCGGTGGCAGCCGGACCTGGTGATCACCGACCCGGTCATCTTCGCCGGCCCGCTGGTCGCCGCGGCGCAGGGCATCCCGGTCGTGCGCAACATCTGGGGCCCGGACATCCTCTACGGCCACCCGGTCCAGGGCCAGCCCCACACCGGCACGGAGCGCGCCGACTGGCCCACCGGGCTGGTCGAGCTCTTCGACCGCTACGGGGTGGAGGTCCGCAACGACCACCCCAAGCACACCGTCGACCCGTGGCCGGGCAGCCTCCAGAACTTCGGTTCCCCCGGCCGCCTGCCGCGGCGCTTCGTCGCGTACAACGGGGAGGGCGTCGCCCCGGACTGGGTCACCGAACGCCCCGATCGCCCCCGGGTCTGCATCACCTGGGGCACGACCAACGAGATCCTGGGCGGCGCCAAGGACGTCTGGCCCCGCGTGATCCGGGCGCTCACGCCGCTCGACATCGACATCGTGCTCGCCATCGGCCCCGCCGACCGGGCCAAGCTCGGGCAGTTGCCGGACAACGTGCGGGTCGCCGAGAACCTGCCGATCAACCTGTTCATGCCGACCTGCCAGGCGATCGTCAACCAGGGTGGCACGGGTTCGCTGCTGACGGCGGCCACCGTGGGGGTCCCGCAGGTGCTCCTGCCGGAGACCGGCGAGACCCCGGTCAACTCCCTCAGCTTCCGGGAGAGCGGCGCCGCCATCGTTCTCGACTACGCCAAGGCGGACGAGGAGACCATCTCCTCGGCGGTCACCCGCGTCCTGACCGACGAGGCAATCCGCGCGGCGGCCCGGAAGGTGTCCGAGGAGATCGCCGGGATGCCGGCGCCGGCCGAGGTGGTCGACACGCTCGTGAAGCTCGCCGCCTGAATCCGTACCAGCGACACCCGAGGAGAAGCCTTGCGTATCCTGTTCACCCCGGTCGCCGCGACGGCCACTCCGCTGTTTCATCTGGTGCCGCTCGCCTGGGCGTTCCGGGCGGCGGGCCACGAGGTGCGGGTGGCCGTGCTCCCGGACCTCGCCCCGGCCGTGACGGCCACCGGGCTGACCGTGGCCGAGGTCGGCCGAGGTTACAAGATCATGGATGGCGTGCTCGAGTCCCGGGGCGGTCACCGGGTGATCGAGGCCCCGGCCAGCGACTGGACCAGGAGCGGCCTGGCGAGCGCCGACCGCGCCGGCTCCGCCCCGGCGGCTCCGGACCAGGAAGGGCTGGCCGATCTCCGCAACGCGGCGATGGCGCCGCTCGTCGAGGGCGCCGCCCGGATGACGCCGGACCTCCTGCGGTTCGCCGAGAGATGGCGGCCGGACCTGGTGGTGACCGACGCGATGGTGTTCGCCGCGCCGATCGTGGCGGCGAAGCTGGACATCCCGCTGGTCCGCCACACCTGGGGACCCGACGTGATGCGGATGATCAGCCAACCGTTGCAGGGCTTCTCCGACGCGGGGGACGTACGCGGCCAGTGGCCCGTCGGGCTGCCCGAGTTGTACGACCACTACGGCGTGGAGGTCCGCAACGACTATCCCGTGCGGACCGTCGACCCCTGGCCCACCAGCCTTCAGCTGCCCGGGATAGCGGGCCGGCTGCCGGTGCGGTTCGTTCCGTACAACGGCGCGGCTGCCGTCTCGGACTGGGCGCTCGACCGGCCGGACCGGCCGCGGGTGTGCGTCACCTGGGGCACCTCCACCGCCGCGCTCGCCGGCGACGAGGCATTCGTCCTGCCCCGGGTCGTCGACGCGCTCGCCGGCATGGACGTGGAGATCGTCCTGGCGATCAGCGCGGCCGACCGGGTGAAGCTCGGCACGCTGCCGGACAACGCCCGCGTCGCCGAGAACGTCCCGCTGCACCTGTTCATGCCGAGCTGTTCGGCCATCGTCAACCAGGGCGGCACCAGTTCGCTGCTGACGGCCGCCTGCTACGGCGTGCCGCAGGTGATGATGCCGCAGACGGCGGACAACCCGTTCAACGCCGCGAACTACAGCGCGAGCGGCGCCGCCGTCGCCCTCGACGTGACCAGGGCGACCGACGACGAGATCGGCGCGGCCGTCACCCGGGTCCTCACCGACGAGGCGTACCGGGCGGCGGCGGAGAAGGTCCGCGAAGAGATCGCGGCCACTCCCCCGCCGTCCGCCGTCGTCGACTCCCTCCAGGCCCTGGTGCGCGCCTAGCGGGTCAGCTGATGGCCTGCTCGAAGGTGAAGAACCCGTGCGGGTCGTACGTGTGCTTCACCGTCGACAGGCGGGGGTAGTTCTCGGCGTAGTACGCCTGTCGCCAGTCGGTCAGCGCCGGGTCGATGTAGTTCTGGTAGGTCTCGTGGGTGGAGTACCGGTCGGTGACCGTGAACGCGTGGTCCGCCCAGGCCGAGGCGGCGGCCCGGCCCTCGCCGGTGTCGGCCGCCTCGGAGAGCGCGACCGCCCAGTCCACCGAGAACTGCGCGTCCCGGTGGACGTAGGCGGTCGCGGTGCGTGGGATGTCGGAGGCCGCGCCACCGAGGGCGAAGCCGGTGGCGATCCGGGTCTGCCCGGCTCGGCGGTCGGCGTCGAACGCGGCGAGAATCTCCGCCACTCCCGTGCCGGGGATGTCCTCGCGGAAGAACCGCGAGCGCTGGATGATGAAGCCGCTGCGCGCGAGCATGGCCTCCGGGTTCGTGCCGACCCGGTGGCACTGGTCGACGGTCTTGTCCCCGCACTTGAAGAACGCCATCATGCCGTCGCGGTAGCCGAGATCCTGCACGCTGTTGTACGCGGGCGGGGTGCCGACCGCCGAGGCGAAGTCGTTCAGGTGCGGGGCGAGATCCTCGGGGGTGCCGAGGAACGTGCCGTCGACGAGCAGGAACGGCACCGCTCCCGGCGTCGCGTCCAGGAGGCCGAGCAACCAGCGCGAGCTCAGCGCCCGCGGCGCCGCGCGCTGCCACTGTTGCCACGCGGTCAGCACGCTCTGCGCGCTGTCCCAGACCCAGGCGAGGGTGAAGTTGACCATGCGGGGGATCGTGCTGTTCCTCCGCTCGTAGCTGGTCACGATGCCGAAGTTGCCGCCGCCACCGCCCCGCAGCGCCCAGAAGAGATCCGGCCGGACCTGCTCGGAGCAGGTCACCACCCGGCCGTCGGCCAGCACGACCTGCACCGACAGCAACGAGTCGCAGCCCAGGCCGAGCGCCCGGGTCTGCCAGCCCACGCCGCCGCCCTGCAGATAGCCGCCCATCGCCACGGTGGGGCAGATGCCGCCGGCCAGTGCGACGCCGTGCGCGGACGCGGTGTCGACGAGGTCGACGAGCTGCGCCCCCGGGCCGACCACCGTCCGGTTCTGCTCCACCTGGATCCCGTTGAGCCGGGACACGTCGATGATCAGCCCGGACGTGGTGGAGTAGCCACCGAAGCTGTGCCCCCCGCTGCGGGCGACGGCGGGGAGCCCGTGGTGCTGGGCGTAGGACAGGCACGTCCGGACGTCCTTCGGGGACGTGCAGTAGGCGATCGCCGCCGGGTGCACGGCGTCGAAGGCCGAGAAGTGCAACTGCTTGGCGACGTCGTAGTTGCTGTCCGAGGGCAGCACCAGCTTGCCGGACAGGTTCCTGCGGAGGCTGTTCCAGCGGTTGTTCGCCGCCGCCGAGGCGCCCTGGCCGACCCCGACGATGCCCGTGCCGGCCGCGGCCAGCGCTGCCGCGCCCTTCAGTAGTGTTCTGCGGGTTGGCACGCGTCGCTCTCCTTCGCTGTCATGCCGTGCACACGGTCAGTTGCTCGGTGATGAGTCGCACGATCGCCTGGCTGTGTTCGGCCAGGAAGAAGTGGCCACCCGGGTAGACCCGCAGGTCGAACTCGGCCGTCGTGTGCCGCTGCCAGGCCCGGACGTCGTCCAGGCTGGCCTTCGGGTCCGCGTCGCCGGCCAGGGCCGTGATCGGGCACCGCAGCCGCACCTCTTCGGTGAGCCGGTAGGACTCCGCCGCCTTGTAGTCGGCCCGGATCGCCGGCAGCACGGAGCGCATCATCTCCTCGTCGCCGAGGACCCGGACGTCCGTGCCGCTCAGGCTGGCGAGCTCGCTCAGGAGGCGGTCGTCGTCGAAACGGTGCACCAGCTCACCGCCCTGCGTCATCGGCGCCCGACGCCCCGAGGCGAACAACCGCACGGGGTTCGCGTCGTCGGTGGCCTCGATCCGACGCGCCAGTTCGAAGCCGAGCGTGGCGCCCATGCTGTGCCCGAAAAGGGCCACCGGCCGGTCGAGCACCGGCCGCAGGGCCTCGAACGCCGCGTCGGCCAGCGCCCGGATGTCGTCGATGCACGGCTCCAGACGCCGGTCCTGACGCCCCGGGTACTGCACGGCCAGCACGTCGACGCGCGCGTCGAGCAGGCGGGCCAGCGGGTGGAAGTAGCTGGCCGAGCCGCCCGCGTGCGGTAGGCACAGCAGCCGTACGGGGGCGCGCTCGGTCGCCGGCACGAACCGCCGGGCCCACCGGGCGCTCACCTGTGAAGCCGTCGTCATTCATCCCCCCTCCGCGCACCGCGCCGTCCGCCGCCGCCCGGCCCTCACCAGAGGGCGTGCAGGCAGGCCAGCAGAGTGCGCGCCTGGACATTGACGTAGTTGTGGTGGCGCAGCAGAGCCATCAACTGCCGCACGGTCATCCAGCGGAAGTCGGGATGCGGCTCCAGCACCGCCGGCTCCGCATCGCATTCGAGCACCAGGTATCGACATTCGGCATGGTAGAAACGGCCGCCCTCTTCGGAAAGCAGCACATCGTATCGAATGTTGTCCCGCGCCGCGAGGACGTAGTCGTAGAAGCGGGGCCGCTCGTGCGGCGGCACGTCGGCATAGGTCGCCGGATTGCATTGCAGGGTGGGGCCGAGCTCGGCGACGTCGAGGAACCCGGCCTCCACCGACGCGCGCATGAGAATGTGCAGCACACCGTTGATCCGGCGGGTCAGGAAGGCCACCACCCCGACGTCGCACGGCGCGATGAGGGGCTGCGACCACTGCGTGACCTCACGCTGCCCGCTGGCGACCGAGACACCGATGACGCGGAAGTGCTTGCCCTGCCGGTGTTCGATGCTGAAACGCGACAGACGCCAGTCCTCGAGCTGCGACAGGCCGACCGGCCGGACGTCCATCGTGGTGTCGATGCGGACGTCGTTGAGCCAGCTGATGATCTCGGCGTCGGTGTGTTGGCCCTCCGCCTCCGCGGCCTGCAGCGACCGCTGGAGATCGAAGGCGAACTCCGGGTCCGCGCAGTCGACGTTGCCCGCGAGCGGGTCGAAGAGCCAGCCGGACGTGTCGCTCGGCAGGCAGGAGAGCACCGTGCGGGAGTCCATGTTGATCATGTTTGGCACGGTGAGGAGCTGGCGGATCTGACCGAACGTCAGCCACCGGAAGTTGTCCCGGACCGGGACGTCGTCGTCCGTCTCCACGACCATGTTGCGGTTGCGCTTGCCCAGGAACCAGGTGCCCTGCTCGGACTGGAGCACGTCGGCGAGGACCCGGCCGCGGCCGGGACGCAGGAAGTGTTCGAGGTACGGGGTCGACGCCCCGCCGTGCACCTTCGTGTAGTTGCTGCGCGTGGCCTGCACCGTCGGCGACAGCTGCACCTGCCGGCGGTTGCCCGGCTCGATCTTGGCCTGCATCAGGAAGTGCAGGACGCCGCCGAACTCCTTGGCCAGCAGGCCGAGGATGCCGACCTCGTTCTGCCGGATGATCGGCTGCTGCCAGGACCGCGGACTGCGCCCGGCGCGGGAGACGTCCAGCCCCCCGACGCTGAAGAACTTGCCGCTGTCGTGCACGAGCGAGGCGCGGCCCTCGCTGAAGCGCCAGCCCTTCATCTCGTCGAGCGGGACCTGCTCGACGGTCATCGAGTCGGTCGTCTCGCGTTCGCGCAGCCACGCGGAGAACTCCTCGTTCGTGGTCGCCACGCCCTGGGTGGCCGAACCGGAGCGCAGGACGCGGAGCCCGTCCGGCAGGACCGACGGCCGCGAATCAGATCGACTGAGAATGCCACTCAAAACATTCACCCCTCCTCGGCGAACGCCGTCCACACATTATGCTGGCGTTCTTTAAATTCGCCCTAAAGCCCTTTCCGTTTCCGCCGGGGCTCTCCGCGCCCGGCCGCGCGCACGTGGCCGGCCCGGGACAAAGCGGCCCGGGACACATCGGCCCCGACGCCCGGACCTCGGCAACCACCCGTCAGGAATTCGTCGCCGGCGATTCCGTGATTTAGCGGCGACCAAGCCGACCGTTAGAATCCGGTGCCATTCTTGCCGCTGGCGACCGCCCACCGCGACGCCGTTATGCAATCATTTCGAGTCCCGTGCGAGGCATGGATGAGTTCTGAGTCGGCCGAGCTCGACCCGACGGCGAACGAGGCGAAGCTGCGCGAGTACCTGAAGCGGACGACGACCGGTCTGCGCCAGGCCCGCCGGCGTCTCCAGGAGGTCGAGGACCGCGGGCACGAACCGATCGCGGTCGTGTCCATGGGGTGCCGCTTCCCCGGCGGCGTGGGCTCCCCCGAGGAGCTGTGGGAGCTGCTCGTGGCCGAGCGGGACGCCGTCACCCGGGTGCCAACGGACCGCGGCTGGGACATCGAGGACATCTACGACCCCGACCCCGACGCGGTGGGCAAGAGCTACACCCGCGAGGGCGCGTTCCTCGCCGACGCCGACCGCTTCGACGCCGAGTTCTTCGGGATCAGCCCGCGGGAGGCCCTGGCGATGGACCCGCAGCAGCGCCAGCTGCTGGAGGTCACCTGGGAGACGCTGGAGCGGGCCGGGATACCGCCGGCCCGGCTGCGCGGCACGCGTACCGGGGTGTTCGTCGGCAGCATCGGCCAGACCTACAACATGAGCCTGCTGCCCGCCCTGGCGCAGGTCGAGGGCTACGTGCTGACCGGCACGCAGGCCAGCATCATGTCCGGGCGGATCGCCTACGCGTACGGGCTCGAAGGCCCCGCCGTCACGGTGGACACCGCCTGTTCCACCTCGGCGGTCGCGCTGCACCTGGCCGTCCGGGCGCTGCGCAACGGCGAGTGCGACCGGGCGCTGGCCGGTGGCGTCACCGTCATGGCCACGTCGGCCTGGTTCACGGAGTTCAGCCGCCAGCGCGGCCTGGCGCCGGACGGGCGGTGCAAGCCGTTCGCGGCGGCGGCGGACGGCATCGGCTGGGGCGAGGGCGTCGGCATGCTGATGCTGCGCCGCCTGTCGGACGCCCACCGCGACGGCGACCGGGTGCTGGCCGTGCTGCGCGGGTCGGCGGTCAACTCCGACGGGGCCAGCAACGGGCTCACCGCGCCGAACGGCCCGTCGCAGCAGCGGGTGATCGAGCTCGCGCTGGCCGACGCCCGGCTCACCCCCGGCGACATCGACGCCGTCGAGGCGCACGGCACCGGCACGACGCTCGGCGATCCCATCGAGGCACAGGCGCTCCTGGCCACGTACGGGCAGGACCGGCCCACGGGCCAGCCGCTGTGGCTGGGCTCGGTCAAGTCCAACATCGGCCACCCGCAGGGCGCGGGCGGCGTGGCCGGGGTGATCAAGATGGTGCTGGCCCTCCAGCACGGCCTGCTGCCGCGCACCTTGCACATCGACGCACCCACGCCGCACGTGAACTGGGACGCCGGGCAGGTGAGCCTGCTGCGCGAGGCGCGGCCGTGGCCCGAGACCGGCCGTCCGCGCCGGGCGGCCGTGTCATCGTTCGGCGTGGGCGGCACCAACGCCCACGTGGTGCTGGAGGCCGCACCGCCCCGGCCGGCGGCGGAGCAGACCCCGGGCCGCGCGGCCCCGGACGGACCGGTGCTCACCGGCGGCGCGCTGCCCTGGCTGCTCTCCGCCAGGAGCGAGGAGGCCCTGCGCCGGCAGGCCGCACGGCTGCTGGAGTTCGCCACCGCCCAGCCCGCCGACCGGCTCGCCGACATCGGCCACGCGCTGGCGTTCGAACGCGAGCACCACGAGCACCGTACGGCCGTCGTCGCCGACACCGCCGGGGAGCTGCTGGCCGGCCTCGCCGCCGTGGCGGACGACAAGCCGGCGGCGTCCGTGGTGAGCGGGCACGGCACGGCGGCGAGGACCGTGTTCGTCTTCCCCGGGCAGGGCTCGCAGTGGGAGCGGATGGCCGTCGAGCTGTCCGAGAGCAGTCCCGTCTTCCGCGAGCACCTGCGGGCCTGCGCCGACGCGCTCGCGCCGCACACCGACTGGTCCCTGCTGGACGTGCTGCACGGGGTCCCCGGCGCGCCCGCCCTGGACCGGGTGGACGTGGTCCAGCCCGCCCTGTTCGCCGTCATGGTGTCACTCGCCCGCGTCTGGCAGGCCGCCGGAATACAGCCGGACGCGGTCGTGGGCCACTCGCAGGGGGAGATCGCGGCGGCCCACATCGCCGGCGCGCTGCCCCTCGACGCCGCCGCGAAGATCGTCGCGCTGCGCAGCCGGCTGCTGCTCGACCTGGCCGGCACGGGCGGCATGGCGTCGCTGCCGCTGCCCGCGTCCGACGTCGAGCGGCTGCTCCAGCTTCCCGGCCGGGGCGGCCTGAGCATCGCCGCGGTCAACGCGCCCGGGTCGACCGTGGTGGCCGGGCCCCCCGACGAGCTGCGCGACCTCGTCCGGGCCTGCGAGGCCGACGGGGTGCAGGCCCGGGTGATCCCCGTCGACTACGCCTCGCACACCGAGGCCGTCGAGCCGCTGCGGGAACGGCTGGAGGAAGCCCTCGCCGGGATCACCCCGGCCGCGGCCGACATCGCGTTCTACTCCACCGTCACCGCCGCGCCGGCCGACACGGCCTCGCTCGACGCGGCCTACTGGTACCGCAACCTGCGCCAGCCCGTCGCGCTCGAACCGGCCGTCCGGGCCCTGCTGGCCGACGGCCACACCCTGTTCGTCGAGGTCAGCCCGCACCCGGTGCTGACCACGCCGGTGCAGGAGACCATCGACGACAGCGGGACGCCGGCGACCGCCCACGGCACGCTGCGCCGCGACCACGGCGGCCCGGGCCGGCTGCTGCGATCCCTGGCCCAGGCCCACGTCCACGGCGCGGCCCCGGACTGGGCGCGCGTCCTTCCCGGGCCCGACGTGACCCCGGTCGACCTGCCCACCTATCCCTTCGCCGGGCACCGGTACTGGCCCGACGGGACGCAGACCGGCGGCGACGTCCGGTCGGCCGGGCTGGGCTCGGCCGGCCACCCGCTGCTGGCCGCCGAGACCATGCTGGCCGACGGGGGCGGCCACCTGTTCTCCGGCCGGCTGTCGCTGCGTACCCACCCGTGGCTCGCCGACCACGCCGTGCACGGCGAGGTGATCGTCCCCGCGACCGCCCTGGTCGAGCTGGGCCTGCACGCCGCCTACCGCGTCGGCTGCGGCCAACTCGCCGAGCTGACCCTGCAAACGCCGCTGGTGGTGGCCGAACGCGACGCGGTGCAGATCCAGGTGCTGGTCGGTGCAGCCGCAGCCGACGGGGAACGCCCGGTCACCGTCCACTCCCGGCCGGAGGGCGACGACCCGGACGCCGACGACGTCCCGTGGATCTGCCACGCGACCGGCCTCCTGCTCCCGCAGGCCGCCCCGACGCCCGATCCGGTCGAGGCGTGGCCACCGGCCGGCGCGACCCGCCTGGACACCACGGAGGTCTACCCCCGGCTGGGCGACATCGGCCTGGCGTACGGCCCGGTCTTCCGCGGGCTGCGCGCCGCCTGGAGCCTCGGCGGCGACCTGTACGCCGAGGTCGAGCTGCCCGACGACGTCGACGCCCAGGGGTTCGCCCTGCACCCCGCCCTGTTCGACGCCGCGCTGCACGCCACCGCGCTGTCCGGCGGCGAACACGACGGCCGGACCCGGCTGCCGTTCGCGTGGCGCGGCGTGTCCGTGCACGCCGTCGGCGCCACCGCCGTGCGGGTCCGGCTGCGCCCGGAGGGGACCGACACCGTCAGCGTGTCCGTCGTGGACCAGTCGGGGCTGCCGGTCGCGTCGGTGCAGGCGCTGACCGTACGGCCGCTCTCCGCCGGGCGGACCGCCGCGGTCGCCGCCCGGCGCGGCTCGCTCTACCGGCTCTCCTGGCAGCCGGTGACCGGCAGCGCCGAGGCCGGGCAGGACGGCGACTGGATCGTCCTCGGCGCGCCGCCGCATCCCGTCGAGTGGCTCGGCGGCCTGCGGGTGGTCACCGATCCCGAGTCCTGGTGGCCGGCGATCGACGCCGGCGCGCCGGTCCCGGGCACCGTGGTCGCGTTCGCCCCCGCCCCGCCGGACGACGCCGACCCGCCCGCGGGGGCCCACGCGACCACGCACTGGGTCCACGACCTGGTGCGGCGGTGGCTCGCCGCCGAACGGCTGGAGCACAGCCGGCTGGTCGTCGTCACCGAACGGGCGGTCGCCGCACGCGCCGACGACCACGTCACCGGCCTGGCCGCCGCACCGGCGTGGGGGTTCCTGCGCGTGGCCCAGCTGGAGCAGCCGGACCGGTTCCACCTGGTGGACGTGGACGGCCGGGAGAGCTCGCTGCGGCGGCTGCGGGCGGCCCTGGCCTCCGGCGAGCCGCAGCTCGCGCTGCGCGACGGCGAGGCGTACGCGGCCCGCCTGATCCACGCCGACGCCGAAGCCATGGCGGTCCCGCCCGCCGACGCCACCGCGTGGCGGCTGTCCAGCAGTGGCCCGGGCACCCTCGACAACCTGGTCCTGGAGCCCTGCGCCGCCGACCGGCAGCCGCTGGCCGACGGCGAGGTGCGGGTGGCGGTCCGGGCCGCCGGAATGAACTTCCGCGACGTGCTGATCGCGCTCGGCATGTACCCCGGCGAGGCGCTCATCGGCAGCGAGGCCGCCGGTGTCGTCCTCGACGTCGGCGCGGGCGTGCCGGACCTGGCCCCCGGCGACGCGGTGATGGGGCTGTTCAGCGACGGCGCCGTCGGGCCGGTCGCGATCGCCGACCGGCGGGCGCTGACCCGCGTGCCGGCCGGCTGGACGTTCGTGCAGGCCGCCGGGGCGCCGGTCGCCTTCCTCACCGCCTACTACGCCCTGCGTGACCTCGCTGACCTGCGGCCCGGGCAGCGGCTGCTGGTCCACGCCGCCACCGGCGGCGTCGGCATGGCGGCGGTGCAGCTGGCCCGTCACTGGGGGGCCGAGACCTACGCCACCGCCAGCGCCCCGAAGTGGGGCACCCTGCACGCGATGGGCTTCGACGAGCAGCACATCGGCGACTCCCGGAGCCTGGCCTTCGAGGAGAGGTTCCGCTCCGCCACCGGCGGGGCCGGCTTCGACGTCGTCCTCGACTCGCTCGCCGGCGAGTTCGTGGACGCCTCGCTGCGGCTGATGCCGCGCGGCGGGCGCTTCCTGGACCTGGGCAAGACCGACGTGCGTGATCCGGCCGAGGTGGCGGCCCGGCATCCCGGCGTCGCGTACCGGGCCTTCGAGACGGTGGAGAGCGGCCCCGACCACGTCCAGCGGATGCTGACCGACCTGGGCCGGCTGTTCGCGCAGGGCGCGCTGACCCCGCTGCCGGTCACGGCCTTCGACGTCCGGCAGGCCCCGCAGGCGTTCCGGCTGATGAGCCAGGCCCGGCACACCGGCAAGCTGGTGCTCACCGTCGCGCGCCCGCTCGACGCCGACGGCACCGTCCTGGTCACCGGCGGCACCGGCACCCTCGGGGCGGCGGTCGGGCGGCACCTGGTCACCGCGCACGGCGTACGGCATCTGCTGCTGGTGAGCCGGCGCGGCGTCGAGGCCGCCGGCGCGGCGGAGTTGCAGGCCGAGCTGGCCGGGCTGGGCGCCGACGTCGTCGTCCGCGCCTGCGACGTGGCCGACCGCGAGGAGCTGCGGCGGCTGCTCGACGAGGTTCCGCCGGAGCACCCGCTCACCGCCGTCGTCCACTCGGCGGGGGTCACCGACGACGCCGCCGTCACCGTCCTGGAGCCCCGGCAGCTCGACCCGGTGCTGCGACCGAAGACCGACGCGGCGTGGCATCTGCACGAGCTCACGGCGGGGCACGACCTCAGCGCGTTCGTGCTCTTCTCCTCGCTCGCCGGCACCCTGGGCAACCCCGGCCAGGCCAACTACGCGGCCGGCAACACCTACCTCGACGCGCTCGCGGCCCACCGGCACGCCCGCGGCCTGCCCGCGGTCTCGCTCGCCTGGGGGCTGTGGCAGAGCGCCAGCGGCATCACCGCCGAGCTCTTCGACGACAAGCGGCACGCCGTCGCGCACAGCCTGCTCACCACGATGTCCGACGCCGAGGCCCTCGCCCTGTTCGACGTCGGGCTCGGCGGCGGCCGGCCGGACCTGGTCCCCGCCGGCATCAACCTCGCTGCGGTACGGGCGGCAGCCGAGACCCGGTCGGCCCCGGCCGTGCTGCGCGGCTTCCTGCACCCCGCCCGCCGCCAGGTCGGCGGGCGCGCCGCCCGCCAGGGCGCGCTCCAGCGGGAGCTGGCCGGCCGTTCCGAGGCGGAGCAGCGGGCCCTGCTGCTGGATCTCGTCCGCGACAACGTCGGCGCCGTCCTGAACCACCCGGCGCCGGAGACCATCGACCCGCGGCGTCCGTTCCAGGAGATCGGGTTCGACTCGCTCACGGCGGTGGAGCTGCGTAACCGCCTCAACGCCGAGACCGGGCTGCGCCTGCCCGCCACGCTGATCTTCGACTATCCCCATGCGGCGGCGCTCGCCGGCCACCTGCACGAGCGGGTGAGCGGGCAGGACCGGACGGCCACGACCCGGGCGGCGACCACGCGACAGGCGGGCGATCCGGTCGTGATCGTCGGGATGGCCTGCCGGTTCCCCGGCGGCATCCGGTCGCCGAGGGACCTCTGGGACGTCGTGGTCTCCGGCGGCGAGCACGTGTCGGCGTTCCCGCAGGACCGCGGCTGGGACCTGGACCAGCTCTTCCACCCCGACCCGGACCACGCCGGCACCAGCTACGTCGACCGGGGCGGCTTCCTCGACCAGGCCGGGCACTTCGACGCGGAGTTCTTCGGCATGAGCCCCCGCGAGGCGCTCGGCACCGACCCGCAGCAGCGGGTGCTCCTGGAGACCGCGTGGGAGACCCTCGAACGCGCCGGGATCCGGCCCGAGTCGCTGCGGCACAGCCGCACTGGCGTCTTCGTCGGCATGACCTCCTACGGATACCCGGGCGGGGCGTCGCGGGCGGCCGAGGCGGTCGAGGGCTACCTGCTGACCGGCGCGTCCAGCAGCGTCGCCTCCGGCCGCATCGCCTACGCGCTCGGCCTCGAAGGACCCGCCGTCACCGTCGACACCGCCTGCTCCTCGTCGCTGGTGTCCCTGCACCTGGCCGTGCAGGCGCTGCGCAACGGCGAGTGCGACCTCGCCCTGGCGGGCGGGGCCACCGTGATGCCCTCGCCCAGCGTGTTCGTCGGCTTCAGCCGGCAGCGCGGCCTCGCGCCCGACGGCCACTGCAAACCGTTCGCAGCCGCCGCCGACGGCACCGTCTTCTCCGAGGGCGTGGGCCTGCTGCTGGTGGAACGGCTGTCGGACGCGCGGCGCAACAACCACCGGGTGCTGGCGGTCGTCCGGGGCAGCGCGGTCAACTCCGACGGCACCAGCAACGGCCTGACGGCCCCGAACGGCCCCGCCCAGCAGCGGGTGATCGACCAGGCCCTGACCAACGCCGGGCTCGGCCACGCCGACGTGGACGCCGTGGAGGCACACGGCACCGGCACCACCCTCGGTGATCCCATCGAGGCGCAGGCGCTCATCGCCACGTACGGGCGTGCCCGCTCCGACGACGCTCCCCTGTGGATCGGCTCGGTCAAGTCCAACATCGGCCACACGCAGCAGGCCGCCGGGGTGGCGGGCGTGATCAAGATGGTGCAGGCGATCGAGCACGGGCTGCTTCCCGCGGTGCTGCACGTCGACGCGCCCACCCCGCACGTCGAGTGGACGGACAGCGGCGTCGCGGTGCTGACCGAGACCGCGCCGTGGCCGCAGACCGGGCGGCCCCGGCGGGCCGGGGTGTCCGCGTTCGGCATCAGCGGCACCAACGCCCACGTCATCCTGGAGCAGCCGGCGGACGCCGACGGCCGCCCCGCGCCCGCGCCGGAGGCGACGACGCCGGCCGCCCTGTCGCCCGGCCGCCCCGACGGCGGCCCGGCCCCCCTCGCGTGGCTCGTCTCGGCGCGGACCCCGGCCGCACTCCGGCAGCAGGCCGCCGGGATCGCCTCGTACGTGCGGGAGCACGACGGCGCGCCGGCCGTCGACGTGGCCTGGAGCCTGGCGACGGCACGGACGACGTTCGACCACCGCGCCGTCGTCCTCGGCGGGGACCGGGACGAGCTACTGGCCGGGCTGGACGCCGTGGCCGCCGGGGAACAGCATCCCGCCGTGGTCCGGGAGGGGACGCCCGCCGGCCCCGCGCGGACCGTCCTGGTGTTCCCCGGGCAGGGCTCGCAGTGGACGGGCATGGCGCTCGACCTGCTGGCGCAGTCGCCGGTGTTCGCCGAGCACCTGAGCGCCTGCGCCGACGCGATCGACCGGCACACCGACTGGTCGCTGCTCGACGTGCTGCGGGGCGTGCCCGGCTCGGCCGACCCGAGCCGCGTGGACGTCGTCCAGCCCGCCCTGTTCGCGGTCATGACGTCGCTGGCCGCGCTCTGGCGGGCCGCCGGCGTCGTGCCGGACGCGGTCGTCGGGCACTCCCAGGGCGAGATCGCCGCCGCGTACGTCGCCGGCGCGCTGTCCCTCGACGACGCCGCCCGCGTCGTGGCGCTGCGCAGCAGGATCCTCACCCGGATCGCCGGCCTGGGCGCGATGGCCTCGGTGTCCCTGGCCGAGGAGGAGGTCGCCGCGCGGCTGCCGGAGGCCGGCGACGTCCATCTCGCGGCGGTCAACGGACCGCACGACTGCGTGGTGGCCGGCGACGTCGCCGCCGTGGCCGACTTCGTGGCCCGGTGCGCGGCCGACGGCGTCCGCGCCCGGCTCGTCCCCGTCGACTACGCCTCGCACAGCCCGCACGTCGAGGCGATCCGCGACGAGCTGCTGGACGCCCTCGCGCCGGTCCAGCCGCGCGCCGGCACCGTGCCGTTCTACTCGACCCTCACCGGCGCGCTGGTGGACACCACCGGGCTGGACGCCGGCTACTGGTTCCGGAACCTGCGCCACACCGTCCGGTTCGCCGCGGCGACCGAAGCCCTGCTCGACGCCGGCCACCACCTGTTCGTCGAGGCCAGCCCGCATCCCGTGCTCACCGTGGGCATCGAGCAGTCGCTGGAGCGCGCCGGCCGCCCCGGCCAGGTCGGCGGGACGCTGCGCCGCGACCACGACGGCGTCCGGGAGGTGCTGGCCGCCCTCGCCAGGGCCCATGTTTACGGCGCGCCGGTGGACTGGACGACGGTGCTGCCCCGCGGATCCGCCCGGCTGGACCTGCCGACCTACCCGTTCCAACGCGGCCACTACTGGCTGAAGGCGGAGACCGCGACGGGCGACGTCACGTCGGCGGGCCTGGACGACACCGGCCATCCCCTGATCGCCGCGGGGCTGTCGGTCGCCGCGGACGGTCAGCGGATCTTCACCGGCCGGCTCTCGCTGCGTACCCATCCCTGGCTCGCGGACCACCGCGTCGAGGACGTGGTGGTCGTGCCGGGAACGGCCTTCGTCGAGCTGGCGCTGTACGCGGCCCACACGGTGGGCGACGCCGCCGTCGACGAGCTCACGTTGCTCGCGCCGCTGGTGGTGCCCGAGCGGGGCGGGGTGCGGGTGCAACTGGTGGTCGCCGCCGAGGAGAACGGGACCCAGCAGCTCACGGTGCACGCCCGGCCGGACTCCGAGGAGGAGGACGCGGACTGGACCCTGCACGCCAGCGGCGCGCTGACCGCCACCGCGCCGCCGCCCGCCGAGGGGCTGGCGGCCTGGCCGCCGCCGGACGCCGATCGCCTCGACCTCGACGCCGTGTACGACCGGTTCCTCGCCAAGGGCCAGCTCTACGGCCCGGCCTTCCAGGGCCTGCGGGCGGCCTGGCGGCGCGGCGACGAATTGTACGCCGAGGTGACCCTGCCGGAGGACGTGGACGTCGAGGGGTTCGGCGTCCATCCCGCGCTGCTCGACGCGGCCCTGCACACGCTGATGGCCGATCCGACGCGCGCCCGGGAGGTGTCCGGCGGCGCGGCGTTGCTGCCGTTCTCCTGGACCGGGCTCTCGCTGGAGGCGACCGTGGGCAGGGCGCTGCGCGTCCGGATCAGGTCGTCCGCCGACCAGGCGGTCAGCCTGGACCTGGCCGACGCCGAGGGCCGGCCGGCCGGGCGGATCGCCGCGCTGCGCATGCGCCCCCTGCGGGGCGACCTCGCCGGGGCGGCCCGCGACCGCACGCCGATGCTGCGGTGGCGGTGGGCCGAGGCCACGGCGTCGGCGGCCCCCGCCCCGCCGTTGGTCTTCGTCGGGGAGAGCATCGTCGACCGGCTCACCGCCCCGCGGTACGCGACCCTGGACGACCTGCGCGCGACCCTCACCGGCGACGCCCCGGCGCCCCCGGTCGTGGTCGTGTCCGTCCCGGATGACGCGGCAGCCGATCCGGCGGCGCGGGCGCACCTCGCCGCGCACCGGATCCTGCACACGGTGCAGGAGTGGCTCGCGGACGACGCCTTCGCCGGGTCGTCCCTCGCCCTGGTCACCCGGGGCGCGGCCGGCATCACCGAGCAGGAGCCGGTGACGGATCTCGCGGCGGCCGCCGTCTGGGGCTTCGTCCGCAGCGCGCAGGCGGAGAACCCGGGGCGCTTCCAGCTCGTCGACGTGGACGACGCCGCGACGGAGCAGGCGGTCGCCGCGGTGGTCGCGGCCGGGGAACCGCAGTCTGCGGTCCGCGACGGCAGGGTGTACGTGCCTCGCCTGGCCCGGTGGTCGGCGGCGGACGACACGCCCGGCGGGCCCGACGCCCGGCCTGCGGCAGCGGCGGCCTTCCGGCCCGGCGGCACGGTGCTGATCACCGGAGGCACCGGCACCCTCGGCGGCCTCGTCGCCCGGCACCTCGTCACCGCACACCGGGTCGGGCATCTCGTGCTGGTCAGCCGCGGTGGCCTGAACGCGGCGGGCGCGCCCGAGCTGGCGGCCGAGCTGTCCAGCCTCGGCGCGAGCGTCTCCGTCGCGGCCTGCGACACCGGGGACCGCGCCGCGCTCGCCCGGGTGCTGTCGGCGATACCCGCCGAGCACCCGCTCACGGGCGTGGTCCACGCCGCCGGGACGCTCGACGACGCCACGGTCGGGTCCCTCACCCCCGAGCGGCTCGACACGGTGCTGCGCCCGAAGGTCGACGCTGCCTGGAACCTGCACGAGCTGACGCGGGACCTCGACCTCTCGGCGTTCGTCCTGTTCTCCTCCGCCGCGGGCGTCCTGGGCGCGCCGGGCCAGGCCAACTACGCCGCGGCCAACAGCTTCCTCGACGCGCTCGCCCGGCACCGTCACGCCCTCGGCCTCCCGGCCGTGTCCCTGGCGTGGGGTCCGTGGCAGCAGAGGAGCGCCCTGACCGGCGGACTCGACGAGGCCAGGCACGCCGGCGCGGCTCGTCGTGGGCTCGTCCCGCTGCCCACCGGCGACGCGCTCGCCTGCTTCGACGGGGCCCTCGACGCCGGCCTGCCCGCCGCCGTCGTGGCCCGGCTGAACCTGCGGGAACTGCGCGCCCAGGCCGTCGCCGACGCGCTGCCCCCGGTGCTGCACGACCTGGTCCGGGTGCCGCGCCGCCGGGCCGAGAGCGCCGAGCCGGACCTCGCGGCCCGCCTGGCCGGACGCGGCGACGACGAGCAGCGGGCCGTCACGGTCGAGGTGCTGCGGGGCCACCTGGCCGCGGTCCTGGGGCACGGGTCGCCGGGCGACATCGCCACCGACCGCCCGTTCCAGGACCTGGGGTTCGACTCCCTCACGGCACTCGAACTGCGCAACCGGCTCCGCCGGGCGACCGGTCTGCCGCTGCCCGCCACGCTCGTCTTCGACTACCCGACGGTGGGTGCTCTCGCGGACTACGTGCGGCAGCGCCTGGTCCCGCCGCAGCCGTCACCCGCGGAGGCCGTCCTCGAACACCTGGACAAGCTGGAGGCGGCCCTGGCGGCGCTTCCCGACGACATCACCCGGGACCTGATCGACCACCGGCTGCGGCTGCTGGCCGTGCGCCCGGGGGCGCTGGACGAGGCCGAACAGCGCGCCGCCGAGGGCGCCATGATCGGCGCAGCCTCGGCGGACGAGCTGATGGACCTGATCGATCGGGAGTTCCGGCAGGCGTGACCCTGCGTGGCGCGTTACTCGGACAGGGCGGCCATGTCCTCGTCGGTGAGGGCAAGGCCGGCCGCCGCGATGTTCTCGGTGAGGTGGTCCAGCACGCTGGTGCCGGGGATGGCCAGGATCGCCGGCGACACGGCGAGCAGCCACGCGAGCGCGACCTGCCGGGTCGTCGCTCCGTGGCGCTCCGCGACGACCTTGAGCCGGTCGTGGTCGATGGGCGCGCCACCGCCGCCGACCGGGAAGAACGGCACGTACGCGATGCCCTCCTTCGCGCACTGCGCGACGAGCTCGGAGTCGCCGCGGAAGTGCACGTGGAACTGGTTCTGCACCGCCGCGACCGGGGCGATGGCCTGCGCCTCGGCGAGCTGCGCCGCGTCGACGTTGCTCACCCCGAGATGCCGGATGAGGCCCTCCTCGCGAAGCTGCGCGAGGGCCGCGAAACGCTCACCGATCGACACGCCGCCCGGTGCCGCGGTCGCGCCGCCCACCCGCAAATAGACCAGGTCGAGGCGGTCCACGCCGAGGCGACGCAGATCCTCCTCGACGAGCTGGCGGAGCTGGTCGGGCTTGGCCTCCGCGGTGGGCACGACGCCGCCCTCGACCACCGGGCCCACCTTGGTCGCGATCACCAGATCGGCCGGGTACGGGAAGAGCGCCTGCCGGATGACGTCGTGCGCGTAGAGGTCGCCGAAGCCGTAGAAGCCGGCGGTGTCGACGTGGTTCACCCCGCTGTCGACCGCGCTGCGCAGCACCGCGGCGGCGGCCTCGGGGTCGCGCACGGAACCGCCCAGGGCCAGCCGCATCGCGCCGAAGCCGAGCCGGTGCACGGGCAGGTCACCGCCGAGCGTCAGCGTCCCGGCGGCCGCGGCCGTGCTGGAGTTCGCGTTCATGTTCCTGTTTTCCTTTCAGATCAACGAGAAGTCGAGAAGACCGGTGAGGCCGTCCCGGCCCGGGTCACGCGGGTTGCGCCTCCGCCACCTTCTTGCCCTGGGCGTCCGGGCTCGCCGAGACTCGTCCGGGCAGCAGCAGCGCCGGGACGAGCGCGAGCGCGAGGAAGCCGGCGCTCCACCAGAACGCGTGGTGGTAGGCGTTCGCGAGGGTGTTCACGTCGGCCCCGGCGGTCTGCTTGGTGAGCTGGATCTGCAGCACCAGGCTGATCACCGCCGTGCCGGTCGAGAGGCCGAGCTGCTGGACGATCCGTGAGGCGCCGGTGGCACGGGCGATCTGCTGCGGCGGCAACCCGACGTAGAGGGCCGTGGACATGGTCAGGGTGACCATCGCGAGCCCCACCCCGGACAGCAGCATGGCGACCACGATGAACACGCGCCCGGTGCTGGCGTAGAACTGCGTGAACGCGACCGTTCCGACGAAGGTCAGGGCCAGGCCGACGGTGCCCACCAGTCTCGCCCCGAGCCGGTTGAACACGCGGCTGAGCACGACGGAGGTGAGCGCCGAGCCCACACCGAACCCGACCAGCAGCAGGCCGGCGCCCATCGGGCTCTCCCCGTGCACCTGCTGCAGGAACAGCGGCTGCACGATCCCGGCGCCCATCGTCAGCGCCGCCAGCAACGTCAAGGCGCTGGCCGCCGCGAAGTTCTTGTACTTGAACAGCCGCATCGACACCAGGGCCTCGATGTTCGGCCGGGCGGCGTGCACGATGAATCCGGCGATCAGCACGACGCCCGTGACGAGCGGCGCGACGACCATGGGGTCGCCGAAGCCGCCGGCGGCCGCCTGGGACAGCCCGAACACCACCGCCACCAGGCCGGGCACCAGCAGCACGACGCCGAGCACGTCCAGCGCGGCGGCGGCCTCCTCCTTGAAGTTGGGCAGGTTGCGGCCGGCCAGGAAGAAGGCGATCAGCCCGATCGGGATGTTGATGAGGAACATCCACCGCCAGCTGAAGTCGTCGACGATGACGCCACCCACGACGGGGCCGAGCGTCGGACCGATCACGCCCGGGATGGCCATCAGCCCCACCAGACGCGCGCGGTGCTCGGCGCCGGCGACGCGCATCAGCATCGCCTGCCCGACGGGGACCATCATGCCGCCGCCGAGGCCCTGCACCACCCGCGCGAACACCAGCGTCTCGATGTTGACGGCGATGCCGCACAGGACCGAACCGACGAGGAAGACGACGAGCGAGACGGTCCACATCCTGCGGGTGCCGAACCGGTCGGCCGCCCAGCCCGCGATCGGCATGCCCACCATCAGCGCGAGCAGGTATCCGGTCACGACCCACTGGAGGGTGGACACGGAGACGGAGAGCTCACCGGAGAGGGTGTTCAGCGCGATGCCCACCATGGTGCCGTCGAGCTGCATCAGCAGGAGGCCGACCAGGACCACCACGGCGATCTTCTGTAGTTCCCTGGGCAGCGGCGCGTCACCGCCTGCCGCGCGAGGTTTTGTCGATCGTTTTCTCAGCATCACACGCCCCTCGAACCAGCGCTTCCATGTCGGTCTCGACACGGAGTGAGGTTTCCACAACGTTGCTGATCACGCAACTATGTGCCGATTACGCAGAGCGGTTCGTGTCGGCCGGCCGCGCCGGCCCGAGGTTCAGTCCTCGTTTAGCGCGGCGACCTTCGATGGGGTACCACCATCCCGAGGGGAGAGCCCCGTGCGCGTCCTGTTCATCCCGTTTCCCAGCCCGCCGCACCTCTTCTTCGTGACGCCGCTGGCGTGGGCCTGCCGCGCGGCGGGGCACGAGGTGCGGGTCGCCGGCCACCCGCACCTGACCGAGGCGACGCTGCGGACCGGCCTGAGCCCGGTCGAGGTCGGCGGGGACGGCACGGGCAAGCGGAGGCACGACGCCGCCGTCACCCAGGCCGGTCTCGCCCGCACGTCCGGCGACGAGCGGCACCGGCTGCTGGACCGACGGTTCGCGCCCATGGTGAACCTGGCCACCGAGATGGCCCCGGGCCTGGTGCGGTTCGCCGACCGCTGGCAGCCCCACCTCGTCATCGCCGACTCGCTGGCCTTCGCGGCCCCACTCGTCTCGGCGTCCCTGGGCATCCCCCTGCTGCGCCACCTCACCGGCCCGGACGTCATGCACCGCACCATCTATCCGATGCACGGGCCGATCACCGGCGACGAATACAGCCCGAACTGGCCCGAAGGGCTGCGTGAGCTGTACGAGGAGTTCGGCGTGGCCATCCACAACGACCACTCGGCCGGCAGCATCGACCCGTGGCCGGGCAGCGTTCAGGTGCCGGACGCGCACGCCCGCATCCCGGTGCGCCACATCCCCTACCACGGTGCGGCGCCCTCGCCGGAGTGGGCCTGGGCCCGTTCCGGACGGCCGAGGATCTGCGTGAGCTGGGGCGAGCCGGGCGACGCGGCCCGGGCGGCGCAGGCGCCCGCGCTGCCCCGGATCATCGACGCGCTGGCCGGCCGGGACGTGGAGGTCGTCCTCACCGGCAGCGGGATCGACCGGGAGCGGCTCGGCGGGCTTCCCGGGACGGTCCGCGTCGCCGGGGACGTGCCGGCCGACGTGGTGCTGCCCACCTGCGACGCCGTGGTCAGCGAGGGCGGCACCCACACCATCCTCACCGCCGCCGCCCTCGGTGTCCCCCAGGTGCTCGTGCCGCTGGTCGAGCGCCCACCGAACGCGGCCACCTTCTGCGAGAGCGGCGCGGGGATCACGCTGGACGCGGGCAGCGCCGACACGGAGGCCATCGGCCGGGCGGTCGACGCCGTGCTCGGCGACGAGCGGATCCGCGCCGCGGCGCAGCGGGTCCGGGACGAGATCGCCGAGGCGCCCTCGCCGGTGGAACTGGCGCACACGCTGGAGAAGCTGGCCTGACCGCCTCGAAGGGTCACCGACGGGTCCGGTGGATGCGGCTCTCGCCGTGCTTACCGGACCCGTCCGTTCCCGTCGTCATGGCCTCCGGACGGATACCGTCATCTCCTTGACCCCGTAGAACTCCGACGGGTGGAAAACGGGATCCGCGCTGATCCGCAGGTCGGTGAACTCGGTCAGCAGCCGGTCCAGCGCGATCTCGGTCTCCAGCCTGGCCAGCGGGGCGCCCAGGCAGAAATGGATCCCGTGACCGAACCCGAAATGCCGGTTGGGGTCACGCCGGATGTCGAATTCCTCGGGCTTTTCGAACTGCCGCTCGTCATGGTTGGCCGAGAGGATCGACGGCATGACGAACGCGTCGGCCGGGATGACCTCGCCGGCGACCTCCACCTCCGTGGTGGCGATGCGGCAGGCCCGGGGAAACGGCGGCCGGCGGCGTACGACCTCCTCCAGCGCCGCGGGGACCAGGGAGCGGTCCGCCCTGATCCGGGCCTCGGCGTCCGGGTTGTCGTCGAGGCACAGCAGGGTGTTGCCCAGCAGCAGGGTGGTGGTGATGTGCCCGGTGTTCAGCAGCAGCGCGGCGAACGTGGCCACCTGCAGGTCGGTCAGTCGTTCGCCGTTGAGCTCGGCGGCGGCCAGGGCGCCGAGGACGTCGTCGGCCGATCCCTTCGCGCGCCGCTGCCGGACCTCGGCGAGCAGGTACTCGTCGAGCTCCTTGGTGGCTTCCGCGATGGCCTCGACCACCTTCTGCTCCGACTCCCCCTTCTCCGCGCCGATGCCGAGCAGCCGATCGGCGCACCGGCGGAAGAACGCCCGGTCACCAGGGGAGATGCCGAGCAGCTCGGCGATGACGATCACCGGCAGCGGGTACGCGAGCTGCTCCACGAAGTCGAACTCGTCGCCGGACGCGTCGGCGAGCAACTGGCCCACCACCTCGCCGATGCGCGGTCGCATCCCGGCGACCGTCTTCGGCGTGAACGCCTGGCTGACCAGTTGACGCAGCCGGCGGTGGTCGGGCGGATCCTGCCAGGGCAGATTGGCGCTGAGCTTCTCCGCGCCGAAGACCGGCATGAGCCGGCCGATGTTGGAGGAGAAACGGGCCGGGTCGGAGAACACCGCCTGGACGTCGGCGTACCGGAAGACGTAGTACCGGTTGTGCTCGTCGCGCCAGACCGGCCGGTCGTCGCGCATTCCCTTCATCCACTCGAGGATCTCGGCCCCGCCGTCGGTGAACAGCGGCATCCGGACAAGCTCATCGGCACTCATCGCGCCTCCCACGTCGGACCGCGCACGGTCTCGCTGCACCCTGCTGAGGAACAACAACAACGGCAAAGCTAGCAAACATCTCGGCCATTTGTCCTTACCGATCGATCCGATGGGAAAATTAGCAGCATTTTAGCTGCCGCCGATAAGATTGCCGTCGCCGCAAGCAAAGGCAATTCAATGCAATTATCGTGCGCCCGCCGGAATTCCGCAGCGTCCCGAAACAGGAGTTGACCATGACCGAGGCCACGACGGCAGCGCACGTCGGCGACCTTCCCGACGTGCCCGACTTCCCGATGCCACGTGGCCACGCTCTCGACCCCGCGCCGGCCTACGCGCGATTGCGCCGGGAGCGTCCGGTCACCCAGGTCGCCCTGCCCAGCGGGCAGAAGGCGTGGCTGGTCACCAGCTACGCCCACGTGCGCGCGCTGGTCACCGATCCGCGGATCAGCTCGGACCACACCCACCCGAACCTGCCGATGCTGGCGCCGCTGCGCCCGGAGGACATCGACACCCCGCACGAGCCCGTCAACACGCTGGTCGGGCTCGATCCGCCGGAGCACTCCGCGCCGCGCCGCTCCGTCATAGCCGAGTTCACGGTCCGCCGCATCCAGGAGATGCGCCCCCGCATCCAGGAGATCGTGGACGGCTGCATCGACGAGCTGATCGCGGCCGGCCCCGGCAGTGACCTGGTCAGCACGGTGGCGGTGAGCGTGCCGTCCCAGGTGCTGTCGGAACTGCTCGGAGTGAACCCGCCCGACCGCGAGTTCTTCCACGTGCGCGCATCCAAGATGCTCGGCAGGACGACCAGTCCCGAGGAGCGCCGGACCGCCATGATGGAACTGGCCATCTTCATCAACGGCCTGCTCATCGAGAAGGACCGCGAACCGACGGACGACCTGCTGGGCCGCCTCATCGTCAACAACCGCGAGACGAAGGTCTTCACCCACCAGGGCCTGTTGCACATGGCCTATCTCCTGCTGGTCGCCGGCAACGAGACGACCGCGAACATGATCTCGCTCGGGACCACGGGCCTGCTGGAGAACCCCCACGTCCTGGCCGAGCTGAGGGCCGATCCGAGCCTCATCGGCCGCACCGTCGAGGAGTTGCTGAGGTACTTCACCATCTCGGACGTCCTGGTCCGCGTGGCCAAGGAGGACATCGAGATCGAGGGTGTGACGATCCGGGCGCACGACGGCGTGCTGCTCTGCCTCGGGTCGGCCAACCGGGACGAGACCATCTTCGAACAGCCCGACAAGCTGGACATCCACCGGGGCACGCGGCATCACATGGCCTTCGGCTACGGCATCCACCAGTGCCTCGGGCAGAACCTGGCCCGCGCCGAGCTGGAGATCGTCTTCACCACGCTGTTCACCCGGCTGCCCGGCCTGCGCCTGGCGAAGCCCCTGGCGGAGTTGCCGTTCAAGTTCGACTCCAACACGTACGGCCTCCACGAGCTGCCCGTCCAGTGGTGAGTCGTCGGCTGGACCGTGAGGCGGAGGCGAAGGACATGCGCATCGTTGTCGAGCGGGACGCCTGCATCGGGGCCGGTCAGTGCGTACTGACCGAGCCGAGCGTCTTCCGGCAGAGCGAGGAGGACGGCATGGTGCAGCTGAACACGGATCGGCCGACTCCGGAGACGGCGGAGGCGGTCGAGACCGCGGTCGCCCTCTGCCCGGCCCGGGCGCTCTCCCTCGAACCCTGACCCGTGGGGCGGGAGGCGTCCACCCGACGCCGCCCGCGTCGCGCGCAGGCCGGTGTGGTGACGGGAGGACCGATGGGTACGAAGAAGGCGTGGCCGCGCGCCGGCACCGGGTTGCGCGGAATGGTCGGCGAGCGCGCCGTGGAACTGGGCACACCGCACGGATGGCGGGCGCTGGACTGCGACGTGACCGACGCCGCCGCCGTGCACCGGGCGGTCGCGCGGACACCGGCCGAGGTCGTCGTCCATTTCGCCGCGTTCACCGATCTCGCCGCCGCCCACGCGCAGAGCGGTGACCGCGACGGATCCTGTTACCGGGTGAACGTCGACGGGACGCGGAATCTCGCGGATGCCTGCCGGGAGAACGGCAAGTACCTCGTCCACGTCTCCACCGACTACGTCTTCAGCGGGGCCGAGGAGACGCCCTACCGGGAGTCGGACGTGCCGGCGCCGCGGGACTGGTACAGCCGGACGAAGTACTGGGCCGAGGGCGAGGTGCGCGAGTCGGGGTGCCAGTTCTCCATCCTCCGGCCCTCGTTTCCCTTCCGGGCCCGCTGCCTGCGTCGGGAGGACATCGTCCGCAAGATCATCAGCGGGCTCACCGCCGGGCGGACCCCGCCGATGTTCTGCGACACGCTGGTGAGCCCGGTCTTCGTCGACGAGTTCGTCGCGGCGGTCGACCGGGTCGCCGAGCTGAGGCCCCCCGAGGGGCTGTTCCACTGCGCGGGCAGCACCAGCCTCTCGCCCTACGACCTCGCGGTGCTGGTGGCCCGCACCTTCGGCCTGGACGGCTCGCAGCTGCGGCCCGGGCGCTACGCCGACTACGAGCGCGCCGCCGGCCGCCCCTACCCCCGCTACCTCAACATCTCCAACGAGCGCGCCGCCCGGGTGCTCGGTATCCGGTTCTCCCCGATCGAGCAGGCTCTCGTGACGATGCGGGATCAGCTTGGCCGGGCCGCCGCGGGGACGGCGGCGACGCCGCCGCGACCCTGACCCTCGGATCCGTCCGCTCCCGCGTCGGCGCGACCCTCGGTCGGCGCGGCGGGCACCGGCGCGCCGACCACGCTGCCGGCGCGACACCGGAGGGCGGCCGGAGGGCGGCGACGAGGATGCCGCCGCCGCTTCCCGCCCGCTCTCCGCTGCCTGGCCCCCCGCTCTCACCGATGCTTTGCCACGAACTCGCGGATCGAGTCGACCACGTACTGGATCATCTCGCCGGTGATGCCGGGATACACGCCGATCCAGAAGGTGTGCTGGGTGATGATGTCGCTGACCGACAGGTCGCCCGCGATCCGGTACTCGACGTCCGCGTACGCGGGGTGACGGGTCAGGTTGCCGCCGAAGAACCGGCGGGTGGCGATGCGCCGCCCCTCCAGGAAGGCGACGAGCTCCTGCCGGGTGTACGGCGCGTCCGGCTGCACCGTCAGCACGAAGCCGAACCAACTCGGGTCCGAGCCCGGCGTCGGTTCCGGCAGCAGCAGGCCGTCCAGCCCGTCGAGCCCGTCCCGCAGCAGACGCCAGTTGCGCCGCCGCGCCTCACCGAACTCGTCGATCCGCTGAAGCTGGGACAGGCCGATCGAGGCGTGCAGGTCCGTGCTCTTCAGGTTGTATCCGACGTGGGAGAAGATGTACTTGTGGTCGTAGCCGCGCGGCAGGGAGCCGAGCTGCTGGTCGAAGCGCTTGAGGCACCTGTCGTCCTCGCCGGGTTCACACCAGCAGTCGCGTCCCCAGTCACGGATCGACTCCACCAGCCGGGCCAGCGCCAGGTCGTTGGTCAGGACGCAGCCGCCCTCGCCGAAGGTGATGTGGTGCGCCGGATAGAAGCTCACCGTGGCGAACTGCCCGAAGGTGCCGGTCAGCCGACCCTGGTACAGCGATCCGACCGCATCGCAGTTGTCCTCGATCAGATACAGGTCGTGCTCCCGGGCCAGCGCGGCGACCTCGGCCACCGCGAAGGGGTTGCCGAGGGCGTGCGCGGTCATGATGGCCCGGGTACGCGGCCCGATCGCCTCGGCGATACGTTCCGGGGTCGGGTTGTAGGTCCCCAGTTCGACGTCGACGAACACCGGCTTCAAGCCGTTCTGCAGGACGGGGTTGACGGTCGTGGGGAATCCGGCGGCAGCGGTGATCACCTCGTCGCCGGGGCGCAACCGCGCGTCTCCCAACTGCGGTGACGTGAGCGCGCTGAGCGCCAGCAGGTTCGCCGACGACCCCGAGTTCGTCAGATGCGCCTTGCGGAGCCCGAAGTAGCGCGAGAACTCCCGCTCGAAACGGCGCGCGCTCGGGCCCGCCGCGATCCGCATTTCCAGCGCCGCCTCGACCAGGGCGACACGATCGCTCTCCTCCAGCACGGCCCCGGAGGTGAGGACCGGGGTCGTCCCCGGCACGAATGCGTCGACGACCTGGTCCCGGTGGTATTTCCGTACCAGCTCAAGAATGGCGTCTTTGTCCTCGCCCATGAATGGGTACCTCCATAGCCGTCCTCCGACGCTGTCGCCGGGAAGTCGAGGGTGTTGATCAGGTCTACCGGGAATCGGAATCGAGTCCTCGCCCGCTGTCGCCGACCGCCCGGTCTGCCAGTACGAAGCTTGGGCGTACGCCCTAACGGCGGGCTAGTCGAGCGCTAAAAGCACCGAACGCACCCCGCCCGGGACGGGGTCCTCACCCGAGCTGCTCCAGAACCTGCACCACGTCCGCCGGAGACGGGGTGGCGGCGATCTCCTCCCGCAGCCGCTCGGCGGCATCCCGGATCTTGCCGTCCGTGAGCGCCGCGTCGACCGCCGACGCGATGGTGGTGGTGTCGGCCGTCGTGGCATCCAGCATGACGCCGGCCCCCGAGGCACTGAAGTTGAACGCCACGCCCGGGGTGTCCGAGGACTGCGGCAGCATCACCTGCGGCACGGCGTAGCACGCCGCGGTGAGCACCGAGCCGGCGCCGCCCGCGTTGACGACCGCGCCACACGTTTCCACGTAGAGGTTGATCGGCACGTTGTCGGCCACGCGCACGTTGTCCGGCAGCGAGCCCAGGCGCTCCCGGTCCGCACGCACCACCGCGAGGACGACCTCGACGTCGAGGCCCGCCAGAGCGCCGACGACCCGGGCCAGGACGGTGTCGTCCGCGCCGAGCCTCGTGGTCGTCGTGCCCCAGGTCACACACACCCGGGGCCGGGAGGGCGGCTCCAGGACCCACGTTGGGGCAGCAGCCGCGCCGTTGTAGGGCACGAAACGGGTGGGGATCCGGCCGACGACGTCGGGCAACTGCAGGCTGCCCGGCCACGGGTCGACCGTCCGCACCGGATGGTCGTCGCGGACCTCGACGCCGTACCGGTCGTACAGCTCGACCAACCCGGCAGGCCATTGCTCCCGTTCCTCGCCGGTGGTCGGCTGCCCCTGCACCGGGCACAGGCGGCGCAGCAGGTCGGGGCCCGTGAGGTGACGCACCAGCGGAACGCCCACGGTCTGCGACAGCAGCGGAGCAGCCAGCATCAGCGGGTCGGTGATCACGAGATCCGGCTCCCAGCGCTGCGCGAAGCGCACGAGGTCCGGCGCCATCACGGTGACCGTCTCGACGAGTGGCCGCAGCGACTCCTGCTGTATCCGGCGGCGCTCGTCGACCGGCACGGAGGGCCCGAGGCTCTCCTTGTAACGCTCGGCCTGCTGTCTCCTGCCCAGCTGCTCCAGCATGTCGTAGCCGTGGCCGACCTCGACCGCGGGCAGCCCCAAGCCGACCGTCGCCTCGGTGAGCTCGGGCTGCGAGGCAACCCGTATCTCGTGACCGGCCGTGCGGCATGCCCAGATCAGCGGGGCGAGTTGATACAGGTGGGAGCGAACCGCCATCGAGGTGAACAGAATTCGCACGGATTGACCTCGCATGGTTGTCGAACGCAGGACAACGTCGTCGTGGGCCAACTCAGTACAGTGACGCTCCCTAAAACCGCGCTGAAAGGGAAACCGGCCGGGCGTCGACGGCACGTCGTGGCGCACCAGCCGGCACGATGACGCCCGTCTATTGATAACGAAAAACGCAAATGATGCGAATGATGTGGACCCCGACATCGAAGGATCAGTAGGCATCTATAGTAGCCTCCTCGCTACGATCCGTTACGGAGGGGGCCGTGATGACCGAAGCACTGGAGGTGCCGCTGTACATGCGGCGCTGCGGGTTGCACCCGGGCAAGGAGCTGGACGAGATCCTCGAGACCGAGCGCGTCGTCCAGGTCACCCTGCCCGGCGGCGCGCCCGCCTATCTTGTCTGCCGCCACGAGGACGCCCGGCAGGTGCTGTCCGATCCGCAGCGGTTCACCAGCGTACTGCCCCGCTCGATCGGAGCGCACCTCGACGACGAGGAGCGCAAGCGGTTACAGGCCGGGACCATGCTGCTGTTCGATCCGCCGGAGCACACCCGCCTGCGGCGCACGATGACCGCACAGTTCACGGCGCGCCGGCTCAAGCGCCTGGAGCCGAGGATCGCCGCCATCGTGGACGGCGCGCTGGACGACCTGGAGCGCGCCGGCAAGCCGGCCGACCTCGTACGACACTTCGCCCTGCCGGTCCCGTTGCTGGTGATCTGCGAGCTGGTGGGAGTCGAGGGGGACGACCACGCCGAGATGACCGACCGGTTCACCCGCCTGATGGACCTGTCGCTGACGCCGCAACAGCACACCGCGGCGCACGCCGACAACCGGCGCTTCCTGGCGGAGCTGGTCACCCGGGCCCGGGCCGCGCCCGGCGAGAACCTGCTGGGAATGCTCGTGCGCGAGCAGGATGCCCAGCTCAGCACGGACGAGGTGGTCGGCATCGTGGCCTCGTTGCTGATCGGTGGCCACGAGACGACCTCGGGCATGCTCGGCCTCGGCACCCTGGCGCTCCTGCAACACCCGGATCAGCTCGCCATCGTGCGTGACGACCCCGCGACGGCCCAGGCGGCGGTGGAGGAGCTGTTGCGCTTCCTGTCGGTCGTGTCGATCACCGGACGCACCACGACCACCGAGGTACGCCTCGCCGGTCACACCATCCCCGCCGGCTCGTCGGTGCTGGTCTCGCTGCCCCGGGCCAACCGGGACCGGGCCTTCGTCCGGGACGCCGACCGGCTCGACGTCACCCGGGCAGCCCCGGGGCATGTGGCCTTCGGCCACGGCGTGCACCGCTGCCTGGGAGCGCCCCTGGCGCGCCTACAGATGCGCCTCGCCTTTCCGGCGCTGCTGCGAAGGTTCCCCGGCCTCGCCCTGGCCGAACCGGACACGGAGCCGGCCTTCCGGCCCTTCGGCGCGGTCTACGGAGTGGACACCCTGCCGGTGACCTGGTGACCGTCGCCTCCGGCTAGTCCGTCCCCGCCGGCACACCCCCGCGGCGACAGGAGGCCGGCCGACGCCGGTCGCCTCGGCGATGCCGGACGGCGGCTCGGGTCGTGGCCGGCGGGGGCAGTGCCGGGTGGCAATATTGTGTGCCACACACTATCGTATGAGTCGTGGTAAGCGACGACATCCTGCGTACCCATCTCCAGGAGCTGCGCCGGGGCACGGTGGTGGTGGCGAGCCTGGTCGCGCTGCGCCGGCCCGACTACGGCTACGCCCTGCTCCAGCGGCTCACCGACCACGGCTTCCCTGTGGACGCCAACACGCTCTACCCCCTGCTGCGCCGGCTGGAGGAGCAGGGCCTGCTGACCAGCGAGTGGAACACCGAGGAGAGCCGGCCCCGGAAGTTCTACCGGACCAGCGACGAGGGGGAAACGGTGCTGCGCCTGCTGCTCGCCGACTTCTCCGCCGTGCAGAGATCCCTCACCGGCCTGATCGAAGGAGTGGCCCGATGAGTTCCCTGACCGACCGCTATCTCGCCGCCACGCTGCGGGCGGTGCCGGCCCCGCGCCGGGCGGAGATCGCCGACGAGCTGCGGGCCTCCATCGCCGACATGATCGACGGACGCACCGACGCCGGCCAGGACCGCGAGACCGCCGAGCGCGAGGTGCTCACCGAGCTGGGCAACCCCGAGCGGCTGGCCGCCCGGTACGCCGACCATCGCCTCCAGCTCATCGGCCCCACCTACTACCTGGCCTGGCGGCGGCTGCTGCGGCTGCTGCTCGCCACCGTGCCGATCGCCATCGGCGCCCTGGTGGCCGTGCTCGCCGCCGTCGACGGCGGCAGCGTGGGCTCGGCGATCGGCGCCGGCGTCACCACCGGCATCGAGGTGGTGGTCCAGGTCGCCTTCTGGGTCACGCTCACCTTCGCGGTCGTCGAGCGGCTGAGCCTGCCGCTCGACCTGCCCCGGTGGACCGTCGACCAACTGCCCGAGGACCGCCCGGCCGGGCGCGGCGCCCCGCTCGCCGACACGGCGGTGTCGATCGCGGCCCTGGTGCTCCTGATCGCGTTCCTGCCCTGGCAACACTTCCGGTCCTGGGTGCGCGACGACGGCGGCGACCACGTCCCGGTGCTCGACCCCGCGCTGTGGCGGTTCTGGCTGCCGGCGCTCATCGCCGTGCTGGTCGCCGAGATCGTCCTGCAGGTGGTCCGGCACCGGGCCGGCCGCTGGACCTGGCCGCTGGTCGCCGCGAAGGTCACCCTCGACCTGGCGTTCGCGGCGCCGGTGGCGTGGCTCGTCCTCACCGACCGGCTGCTCAACCCCGAGTTCGCGCAGCGCGTCGACTGGCTACGCGACGGCGCCAACCTCGACCTCGTCTACACGGTGGCGCTGGTGGCGGTGGTGGCGTCGCTGGTGCGCAACACCGTGGCCATCGCCGCGCAGGCCCGCCGCCGGACGGCCTGACCGCCCGGCAGCGCCCGTCCCGGGCCGGTCCGCCACCCGCGGCCCGGCCCGGGCTCGCCGACGGCCACGACGCCGGGGCGTCGGCCGGGCTCACCAGGGCACGGCCTCCCAGCCGGCCGGCAACGTCGGCACCGGCCAGGCGGGGTCCGGGTGCCAGCGCGCCCAGGCCGGGTCCCACCAGCGCTCCCCCGCGTCGAGCAGCGCGGCGATCCGGTCGCCCTCCGCGCGGATGGCGTCCGCCATCCCCGGGTACCGCCCCTCGGCCAGGCGCTGGGCGAACACCTCCACGTCCTTGAAGACGTACCGGTCGGCGTCCGCCGCCCACCACAGGTCCAGCTCGTGATCGAGGGTGTCCACCCCGATCGGGGTACGCCGCACCGGATCCTGGAGGTTGAAGTACCAGCCGGCGAACTTTCGCCCCGGCCCGGTCCAGAACACGTCGACGGAGTGCGCCTCCCCGGGGCGGTGCAGCATCAGCTTGCCGTGCCCGCGCCAGGCCCGCTGCCCGGCCACCTGCCACGGGTGCCGCCCGCACGGGAAGCTGCCGCGCTCGGGAAAGCCGAACTCCGCACCGCCGGGCAGGTAGAGGGCGAGCAACTCCGCGGAGTCGACGACGCAGACGGTCGGGACCCCGAACCAGACCTCACCGCGCAGGATCTCCCGCCGGACGACCACGTCGCCCGGCGCGAACCGCCGCCCGCCCCCGCCCGCCACGGCTCAGCCGACCGCCGCCATGACCTCGTCCGAGACGTCGAAGTTGGCGTATACGTTCTGCACGTCGTCGCAGTCTTCGAGGACGTCGATCAGCTTGAAGACCTTGCGGGCGCCGTCCTCGTCCAGTTGCACGTTGACGCTGGGGATGAGGGACGACTCGGCCGACTCGTACTCGATGCCGGCGTCCTGCAGGGCGGTGCGGACCGCGATCAGGTCGCCCGGCTCGGAGACCACCTCGTACGCCTCGCCGAGGTCGTTGACCTCCTCCGCGCCGGCGTCGAGGACGGCCAGCATCACGTCGTCCTCGCTGGTGCCCGCCTTGGGGACGATCACCACGCCCTTGCGGGAGAACATGTACGACACCGAGCCGGCGTCGGCGAGCGAGCCGCCGTTACGGGTCAGCGCGGTGCGCACCTCGGTCGCCGCCCGGTTGCGGTTGTCGGTCAGGCACTCGATGAGCATCGCGACGCCGTTCGGGCCGTACCCCTCATACATGATCGTCTGCCAGTCGGCGCCGCCGGCCTCCAGCCCGGAGCCGCGCTTGACCGCCCGGTCGATGTTGTCGTTCGGTACGGAGTTCTTCTTCGCCTTCTGGATGGCGTCGTAGAGCGTCGGGTTGCCGGCCGGGTCGCCGCCGCCGGTGCGGGCCGCGACCTCGACGTTCTTGATCAGCTTGGCGAACATCTTGCCGCGCTTGGCGTCGATCACGGCCTTCTTGTGCTTGGTGGTCGCCCACTTTGAGTGGCCGGACATCTGCTACCTCCGTCTGTTGATCACGCCTGCGTCGACTGCCCGCGCCAACTCCACTTCTCCACCGGCGTACGACGGGCCGGTCGGCTCTGCGTGGATGGCCGCGGCGGGCACGGAGCCCTGCCGAACCGCGGCAATCCTACCGAGGTGGCACGCGGCGGTGTCACACCCGGCACCGGCACGCCCGGCGGCGGACGCGCCGGGGCCCGCCCGGACGTCCGGGCGGGCCCCTCGGGCGCGGCTCAGGCGGCGCGGACCAGGTCCACGAAGTAGCGGTGCAGCCGCAGGTCGCCGGTCAGCTCGGGGTGGAAGGAGGTGGCCAGCAGGTTGCCCTGCCGGACCGCGACGATCCGCCCGGCGGCCGGCCCCTCGGTCACCTCGCCGAGGACGTCGACGCCGGCGCCGACCCGCTCGACCCAGGGGGCCCGGATGAACACCGCGTGGAACGGCTCGCCCTCGACCCCGGCGATCGTCACCGGAGCCTCGAACGAGTCGACCTGCCGGCCGAACGCGTTGCGCCGCACGGTCATCTCGATGCCGGCGAAGCCCCGCTGGTCGGGGCGGCCGTCGAGCACCTCGGCGGCCAGCATGATCATGCCGGCGCAGGAGCCGTAGACCGGCATGCCGGCGGCGATCCGCTTGTCGATGGGCTCGCGCATGTCGAAGATGTCGACGAGCTTGCTGATCGTGGTGGACTCGCCGCCCGGGATGACCAGGCCGTCGACCGCGTCCAGCTCCTGCGGCCGGCGTACGCGGCGGGCGTGCGCGCCCGCGCCGGTCAGGGCCGCCACGTGCTCCCGGACGTCGCCCTGGAGCGCGAGCACACCGATGGCGGGTGCTGCCGTCACGTTCGCTCCTCTCGTCGGCTGGTTGGTTAGGAAGGGGCCCTTCCTATGCAGAATGCGTTAACAGGGGGCCCTTCCTTGCACGTCACCAGCCGCGTTCGGCCAGGCGGTGCGGCTGCGGGATCTCGTCGACGTTGATGCCGACCATCGCCTCGCCGAGGCCCCGGGAGACCTTGGCCAGCACGTCCGGGTCGTCGTGGAAGGTGGTGGCCTTCACGATCGCGGCGGCGCGCTGCGCCGGGTTGCCGGACTTGAAGATGCCGGAGCCGACGAAGACGCCCTCCGCGCCGAGCTGCATCATCATCGCGGCGTCGGCCGGGGTCGCGATGCCGCCGGCGGTGAACAGCACCACCGGGAGCTTGCCGGTCTCGGCGACCTCCCGGACCAGCTCGTACGGGGCCTGGAGCTCCTTGGCCGCGACGAACAGCTCGTCGGCCGGCAGGGCGCCGAGCCGGGCGATCTCCTGGCGGATCCTGCGCATGTGCATGGTGGCGTTGGAGACGTCGCCGGTGCCGGCCTCGCCCTTGGAGCGGATCATGGCCGCGCCCTCGGTGATCCGGCGCAGCGCCTCGCCCAGGTTGGTCGCCCCGCACACGAACGGGACGGTGAACGCCCACTTGTCGATGTGGTTGGCGTAGTCGGCCGGGGTCAGCACCTCGGACTCGTCGACGTAGTCCACGCCGAGGGCCTGCAGGACCTGGGCCTCGACGAAGTGGCCGATGCGGGCCTTGGCCATGACCGGAATCGACACGGCGTTGATGATGCCGTCGATCATGTCGGGGTCGCTCATCCGGGACACCCCGCCCTGGGCGCGGATGTCGGCGGGGACCCGCTCCAGGGCCATCACCGCGACGGCACCGGCGTCCTCAGCGATCTTGGCCTGCTCGGGGGTGACCACATCCATGATCACGCCGCCCTTGAGCATCTCGGCCATGCCGCGCTTGACGCGGGCGGTCCCGACGACGGGGGTGGCGCTGGCGTTCGGGGAGGTGGTTTCGGGCACGGGTCATCGCTCCTCGGCGTGCTCGGGGGGTGACGGCTAGCTGAATGCTACGTCGGGCACAACGCCGCTCCGACAGCCAATCAGACCCACGGTGGCCTGGCCTGTGGCCGTCGTCACCCCGCCCGGCGCGCCTCAGGCGGGCACGTCGGCGGGGAGCTCCAGGGTCGGGTCGTCGATGTCGAAGTAGCGCGGCCAGGGGTGGCGTCGCCCCATCCGCAACAGCCGCACCAGGGGCCGGCCGCGCGCCGACCGGGCGTCGCGCACCAGGTCGGTGTGCACCTGGCGGGCCAGGGCGAGCCGCCGGCTCGCGGCGATCACCGCCTCGCAGTCCGGGTCGGTCGGGTCCAGCCGCACCGCCCGCAGCTGCCGGGTGAGGTCGTTCTCGGCGGCCTCCCGGTCCTGCGGCTCGGCGTCGAGGGCGATCCGGGCCGCCGCGTACAGCTCGACGCCGTAGCGCCGCTCGGCCAGCACGGCCGCCGCCGCGGCGCGGCGCAGCAGGTGCGCGTCGAGGGCCCGGGCGGCGGACTCCGCGCGGACGCGCAGCCGCTCGACCCGGCCGGCGGTCCAGATCAGGTACGCCGCGCCGAGCCCCACGACCAGGCTCGCGCCCACCACCCACCACATGCCCGGCATCGTAGTGCTGCTCCGTTCGCCTCGTCCGGGGTGCGGCCGACGCGGCGCCTGTCACTCCCGTCACGGAGCCACCGCGGTCACACACGTCAGCCGAGCCCCGCCCACTCCTGGTCGATGACCCGCCCGTCGGTCGCCTCGATCGCCGCCGCGTATACCTCCAGGACCCGGCGGGCGACCACGGGCCAGTCGAAGTGCGCCACCACCTGGTCGCCGCAGGCGGTCAGCTCGGCCCGCCGCGCCGGATCGTCGAGCAGCCCCGCGAGGGCCGCCCGCAGGGCCACGGCGTCGCCGGTGGGAAAGAGCTGCCCGGCCCGGCCGCCGTCGAGCACCCGGCGGAACGCGTCGAGGTCGCTGGCCACGACGGTCGTGCCGGCGGCCAGGGCCTCGGTGAGGATCATGCCGAACGACTCGCCGCCGGTGTTCGGGGCCACGTAGAGGTGGACGCTGCGCAGCATCCGCGCCTTGTCGGCCTCGGAGACCAGGCCGAGGAAGGTGACCCGGTCACGCAGCGGGGCGGGAAACCGGTCGAACAGGTCGTCCGGGTCGCCCGGCCCGGCGACCAGCAGCCGCAGCCCGGGCCGGGCGGCGGCCAGCTCGACGAACGCGTCGCGCAGGATCGGGAAGCCCTTGCGGGCCTCGGTGAACCGGCCGAGGAAGCCCAGCGTGCCGCCCTCGCCGGGACCGCACTCCCCGGGCCAGCCGGGCAGCGGCGCCGCGTGGCTGAACTTGGCGACGGTGACGCCGTTGGGGATCTCCACCGCGCCGCCGTCCATGTGCTCGACCTGGACCTTGCGGGCCAGCGCGCTGACCGCGATGCGGGCGGTGATCCGCTCCAGCACGATCTGGAGCACGCCCTGGGCGGCGGCGAGCACCCGGGAACGGGTCATCGCGGTGTGGAAGGTGGCCACCACCGGCCCCTTGGCCGACAGCACGGCCAGCATCGACAGGCTCAGGGTCAGCGGCTCGTGCACGTGCAGCACGTCGAAGTCGCCCCGGGCGATCCAGCGCCGGACGCGGGCGGAGGAGACCGGGCCGAACGCGATACGGGCCACCGACCCGTTGTACGGCAACGGCACGGCCCGGCCCGCCGGCACCACGTACGGCGGCAGCGGGGAGTCCTCGTCGGCGGGGGCGAGGACGCTCACCTCGTGCCCGAGCCCGAGCAGCGCCTCCGCCAGGTCCATCACGTGGTTCTGCACCCCGCCGGGCACGTCGAAGGAGTATGGGCACACGATGCCGATCCGCATTCCCGCGCCCCTTCGCCTCAGGCCGTCCCGGTGGCGGCCGGCGGGCCGGCGGCGGGCCGGGACCCGTCGTCGCCGCGCTGGTCCAGCCACATCCGCTGCAACATGTGCCAGTCTTCCGGATGCCGGGCGATGCCCGCCGACAGACCGTCGGCAATGCGCTGGGTCAGCGCCCGGACCCGTTGGTCGAGCGGCCCGCTGTCGGCGTCGGGCAGGGGCAGCGGGCCGGCGATCGAGGCGCACGCGGCGTCCGGTTCGTACCACATCGAGGCGACGTAGAGCGGCGCGCCGGTGCGGATGGCCAGCAGCGCCGGGCCGGCGGGCATCCGGGTCCGCGCGCCGAAGAAGTCGACCTCGATGCCCCGGGCCGAGAGGTCCCGGTCGGCCAGCAGCGGCACCACCACGCCGCTGCGCAGCCGGTCGACCAGCACGTCGAAGGCCGGGCGGTCCCCGCCGTGGGTGGGCAGGATCTCCATGCCCAGGCCCCGGCGGAAGGCGAGGAAGCGCTGGTAGACGCCCTCGGGCCTGAGCCGCTCGGCGACCGTGGTGATCGGCCAGCCGGTGGCGGCCACCCAGGCGCCGGCGGCGTCCCAGTTGCCGGCGTGCGGCAGCGCCACCACCGCGCCCCGGCCGGCGGCCACGTCGTCGGCGAGCCGGTCGACGCCGTCGGGGGCGAGCCGGAACCCGGTGAGGATCTGCTCGCGGCTCAGCGCCGGCAGCCGGAACGCCTCCATCCAGTAGCGGGCGTAGGAGCGCAGGCCGCGGCGGACCAGGTCGTCCAGCTCCGCCTCGGGCAGCTCGGGGCCGACGACCCGGCGCAGGTTGGCGCGCAGCCGGGCCGTACCCCCGCCGCCGGCGCGGTGGGCGCGGTCGGCGCCCGCCCGGAAGGCCGCGGCCACGACGGGCCGGGGCAGCGCGCGGGCCAGCCGCCAGCCGGCGACGTAGCCCAGCTCGGTGAGGTTCACCCCCGGGACCCGCTCGGCGTGCTCGCCTGGGCCTGCCGGTAGACGTGGGCCATCCGCTGGCCCACGGTGAAGATCGAGACGGCGGCCAGCAGCCAGAGCGCGACCTGGAGGGCGTACGGGACGCCGACGCCGGTGAGCAGGCCGCCGACGCCGACGATGAGCAGCCGCTCGGTGCGCTCGGCGATGCCGACGTTGCAGGTCATCCCGAGTCCTTCGGCGCGGGCCTTGACGTAGGAGACGAGGCCCCCGGCGGCCAGGCAGAGCAGCGCGGCGGCGACGCCTGCGTGGTCGCCCTCGGTGGCCAGCCAGTAGGCGACCGCGCCGAAGACGGCGCTGTCGGCGACGCGGTCCATGCTCGAGTCGAGGAACGCGCCGAACCGCGTCGAGCCGCCGCTCATCCGGGCCATCGTGCCGTCGAGCAGGTCGGTGAGCGCGAAGAACGTCACGACGAGCGCGCCGGCGACGAGGTGGCCCCGGGCGCCGAGGCCGAGCGCGCCGACGAGCACCCCGAGGGTGCCGGTCACGGTGACGGCGTTCGGGGTCACGCCCGCGCGGAGCAGGCGGCGCGCGATCGGCTCGACGAC
The DNA here is from genome assembly GCF_042889525.1 of Micromonospora sp. NPDC002575. Classification (NCBI taxonomy): domain Bacteria; kingdom Bacillati; phylum Actinomycetota; class Actinomycetes; order Micromonosporales; family Micromonosporaceae; genus Micromonospora; species Micromonospora sp. NPDC002575. The sequence continues at coordinate 51,607 of NZ_JBIARA010000018.1, forward strand.
GCGGGTCATCCCCGCGCGGGCCGACACTTGGAAGATCTTCGCCATGGGGGTCCCACGATAACGGCCGGCACCCCGGGACGGTACGCCCCGGTCGCCGACCCGCCCGAGGAAGTCTTGTGCCGGCTCCGCAAGAGGTGTGAGATCGAGCGTGGGGGTGAGTTTGCTCACCCGCCGGACCGTCCCGTGCCCGTCGCGCAGCGGACCACCGGAGGATGTCGCCGCGGCAGCAGCACCAGGCCGCTTTCCCGTCGCGCGCGGCGGTCGCCACCCACCACCGGCCAAGGGAGGTGCGCCCCATGGCGCAGAAGAGTCAGGACAAGGGGCCCGCCGGCGGCGCGCCGACGGTCACCGAACCCGCCGGGGTACGCAACGTGGTGCTCGTCGGGCACTCCGGGGCGGGCAAGACGACCCTGGTCGAGGCGCTGCTCGCCGCCGCCGGCACGATCGGCCGGGCCGGCTCGGTCGCCGAGGGCACCACGGTCTGCGACCACGACCCGGCGGCCGTGCGCCAGCAGCGTTCGGTGAGCCTGGCCTGCGCCCCGCTGGCGCACCAGGGCGTCAAGATCAACTTGCTGGACACCCCCGGCTACGCCGACTTCGTCGGGGAGCTGCGCGCCGGCCTGCGGGCCGCCGACGCCGCCCTGTTCGTGGTCTCCGCCGTCGACGGCATGGACGCCACCACCGCCGCGCTGTGGGAGGAGTGCGCCGCCGTCGGCATGCCCCGGGCGGTCGCGGTGACCCGGCTGGACCACCCGCGCGCCGACTTCGACGAGGCCGTGGCGCTGTGCCAGCGGGTCTTCGGCGACAACGTGCTCCCGCTGCACCTGACGATGCTCGGCGACGACGGCGAGTCGGTCGCGGGGCTGCTCGACCTCGTCACCCGGCGGGTCTTCGACTACACCGCCGGCCTGCCGGCGCAGGTGCGCGAGCCGGACCCGGAGCACCTGCCGGCGATCGCCGAGTCCCGCAACGAGCTGATCGAGGGGATCATCGCCGAGAGCGAGGACGAGTCCCTCATGGACCGCTACCTCGCCGGCGAGGAGATCGACACCGCCGTGCTGGTCGCCGACCTGGAGAAGGCCGTCGCCCGGGGGCACTTCCACCCGGTGCTGCCGGTCTGCGCGGCCACCGGGGTCGGCCTGGACGTGCTGCTCGACGGCCTGGTGTCGGCGTTCCCCTCGCCGCTGGAACACGAGCTGCCCGCCGTCACCGGGGTCGACGGCTCGCCCCGGCCGCCGCTGGCCTGCGACCCGGCCGGCCCGCTCGTCGCGGAGGTGGTCCGCACGACCGTGGACCGGCACGTCGGGCGGGTGTCGCTGGTCCGGGTCTTCTCCGGCACCCTGCGCCCCGAGCTGACCGTGCACGTCGCCGGGCACGGCATGGCCGAGCGGGGGCACCCCGACCACGACGCCGACGAGCGGGTGGGGCACGTCTACACCCCGCTGGGCGCGAGCCTGCGCGAGGTGGGCGCGTGCCTGGCCGGCGACATCTGCGCGATCACCAAATCGGGCAGCGCGGAGACCGGCGACACCATCTCCGCCAAGGACGACCCGCTGCTGGTCGCCCCGTGGGAGATGCCCGAGCCGCTGCTGCCGGTGGCCGTCGTCGCGCGCAGCCGCGCCGACGAGGACGCGCTGGCCCGCAACCTGGCCCGGCTCGTCGCCGGCGACCCGACCCTGCGGTTGGAACGCAACCCGGAGACCCACCAGCTCGTGCTGTGGTGCATGGGCGAGGCGCACGCCGACGTGGTGCTCGACCGGCTGCGCGGCGGCGGCGTCGAGCTGGACACCGAGCCGGTGCGGGTGCCGCTGCGGGAGACCCTCGCCGCGCCCGCGAAGGGGCACGGCCGGCACGTCAAGCAGTCCGGCGGCCACGGCCAGTACGCCGTCTGCGACATCGAGGTGGAGCCGCTGCCCCGGGGCGCGGGCTTCGAGTTCGTCGACCGGGTCGTCGGCGGCGCGGTGCCGCACCAGTACGTCCCGTCGGTGGAGAAGGGCGTCCGGGCGCAGCTGGAGCGGGGCCTGGTCGCCGGGCACCCGGTGGTGGACCTGCGGGTGACCCTGGTCGACGGCAAGGCGCACAGCGTCGACTCCTCCGACGCGGCGTTCCAGACCGCCGGGGCGCTCGCGCTACGCGACGCGGCCGAGAAGGGCCAGCCCGTCCTGCTGGAGCCGGTCGACGAGGTGGTCGTCCGGGTGCCGGGGCACACCGTCGGCGCGGTGCTGGGCGACCTGGCCGGCCGGCGCGGCCGGGTGCTCGGCACCGAGCCCGACCCGGACGCCGAGGGGCACACGCTGGTGCGCGCCGAGGTGCCGGCCGTGGAGCTGCTGCGCTACGCCGTCGAGCTGCGCTCGCTCACCTCCGGCACGGGCGTCTTCCGCCGCCAGTTCGCCCGCTACGACCCCGCCCCCACGCACTGACCCCCGCGCTCAGGGGCGGGTGGGCGGGGTGGGCGGCATGGGCCAGTAGGGGCGGTCGGCGGAGCGCAGGGCCGCCGACCGCAGCGCCGCCAGTTGGCGTTCCACCTCGGCGAAGTGGTCCGGGGCCAGCGGGCCGAGGGCCATGGCGGCGGCGTTCTCCTCCACCTGGGCGACCGTGCGGCAGCCGGGGATCGGGATCGCGCGGTCGCTGCGGGCCCAGAGCCAGCCCAGCGCCCCCTGGGCGGGGGTACGGCCGTCGGCGGTCAGCGCCGCCCGGACCGCGCCGACCCGGCGCAGCCACTCCGGGGCGGGCCGGCCGCTGCGAAACCACTCCAGCCAGGTCGCCGTCGCCCCCCGCACGTCGTCGCGGGGCAGGGTGGAGCCGGCGGCGTACTTGCCGGTGAGCAGGCCCATGCCCAGCGGGCCGCGGTTGACGCTGGCCAGGTCGTACTTGTCGCAGACGGCGAGCATGTCGGGGGTGTCGCGCAGCACGGACAGCTCGTGCTGCACGGCGGTGCCGAGGCGGGCGCCCTGGCCGAGGGCGTCGGCCCGGTCGACCCGGTCGGTGCTCCACCCGTACGCCCGGATCAGCCCCTCGGCGACGAGGTCGTCGCAGGCCGCGAACAGCTCCTGCGCGCGCGGCACCGGCAGGTCGCCCAGGTGCAGCTGGTAGAGGTCGATGTGGTCGGTGCCGAGCCGACGCAGCGAGTCGGCCACGGCCCGGCGCAGGTGGGCCGGCGAGGCGTCCTGCCCGGTGGCCTGGCGGGTCGCGGGGTCGAACGTGTAGCCCCACTTGGTGGCGATCACGGCCTCGTCGCGGCGGCCGGCGAGGGCCCGGCCGAGGACCCGCTCGCCGTGCCCCGCGCCGTACGTGTCGGCGGTGTCGAAGAGGGTCACGCCGACCTCGAGCGCCCGGCGGACCGCCCGGATCGACTCGGCGTCGTCGACCGCGCCCCAGCCCAGCGGCTGGTCGCCCTCGGCCCAGGGGCCGCCGATGGCCCAGCAGCCCATGCCGAGGGCGCTGACCTCGATGCCGCTGCGGCCCAATCTCCGTGTCGTCACTGCCACCGCCAGATCGTGCCACTCGGAGGGCCGGCGCGGGCGGTCGTTTCACCGCAACGAGACGACCCGGCCACGGACGGTCAGCTCGGCCAGGCGTGGCGGAACAGGTCGCGGGTGTCGGTGAGCAGTTGCGGCAGCACCTTCGTCCGCCCGATCACCGGCATGAAGTTGGCGTCGCCGCCCCACCGGGGCACCACGTGCTGGTGCAGGTGCTCGGCGATGCCGGCCCCGGCGACGCCGCCCTGGTTCATCCCCAGGTTGAACCCGTGGGCGTTGCTGACCCGCCGCACCACCCGCATGGCGGTCTGGGTGAACGCCGCCAGCTCGGCGGTCTCGGCGAGATCGAGGTCGGTGTAGTCGGGCACGTGCCGGTAGGGGCAGACCAACAGGTGCCCGGGGTTGTAGGGGTAGAGGTTGAGCACCGCGAAGACCCGCTCGCCCCGGGCCACCACCAGGCTCTCCTCGGCCGGCAGGCCGGGGGCCAGGCAGAACGGGCAGCCCCCGGGCTTGTCGTAGCCGCCCTCGGGGCGGTCCTCGCCGGAGACGTACGTCATCCGGTGCGGAGTCCAGAGCCGTTCCAGCCCGTCGGTCATGCCGTTGCCCGTGTGCCGTTCCGCCCCTGTCACGCCGTCGATCCTACGTTCCCGGCGGCGGATAGGGGGTGAAGAATCTTGACGAAGAGACACTGGTCAATGAAACTTCCGGTCAGGAAAAATCTCGACAATCGTCGATGGGAGATCACGTGAAGACCACGCTCCGACGGCTCGGCAGGGCCCTGGCCACCTGCGCCCTCGCCGCCGCCACCACCCTGGTGGGGCTGACCGTGACGACCGGCGTCGCGCACGCCGACGGGTGCTACACGTGGGGCCGGTCGCTGGCCTCCGGCGCCACCGGAGAGGACGTCCGGCAGCTCCAGATCCGGCTCGCCGGCTACCCCGGCTACGGCGCGGTCCTCGGCCTCGACGGCTCGTTCGGCCCGGCGACCCGCTCGGCGCTGATCCGCTTCCAGCAGGCGTACGGCCTCTCCGCCGACGGCGTCGCCGGCCCACAGACCTTCAACAAGCTGTACGCGCTCCAGGACGACGACTGCACGCCGGCCAACTTCAGCTACGCCGAGCTGAACAACTGCAACGGCGACTGGTCCGGCGGGGCGGTTTCGGCGAGCACCGCGCGGTTCAACGCCCTCGTGTCGATGTGGAAGCTCCAGGCCCTGCGGCACGCCCTCGGCGACCAGTCGATCCGGGTCACCAGCGGCTTCCGCAGCTACGCCTGCAACAGCGCGGTCGGCGGCGCGTCCAACAGCAGGCACCTCTACGGCGACGGCGTCGACCTGGGCTCGGGCCCGCACTCGCTGTGCCGGCTGGCCCAGCAGGCCCGCAACCACGGCTTCGCGCAGATCCTCGGCCCCGGCTACCCGGACCACAACGACCACGTCCACGTCGGAGCGGCGGGCGGCTGGTCGGCCCCGAGCTGCGGCATCTGACGTTCACCGGGTCCGACGGTCACCGGGCCTGACGGTCACCGGGTCCGACGGTCACCGGGCAGGAAGGGTTCCCCTCTCACGGCAGCCGTGAGAGGGGAACCCTTCTCTACCGAATGCGTTAATAGGGGGCCCTTCCTTACCCCTGGGCCGACGGGCCGGCGTTGGTGCGGGAGTTGACCACGTCGAGCACGTGGGCCACCGCCTCGTCGACCGGCACGCCGTTGCGCTGCGAGCCGTCGCGGTAGCGGAACGACACCGTGCCCGCGGCCACGTCGTCGTCCCCGGCGATCACCATGAACGGGATCTTCTGCTGCTGGGCGTTGCGGATCTTCTTCTGCATCCGGTCGTCTCCCGCGTCGACCTCGGCGCGGACGCCCTGCCGGCGCAGGGTGGCGACGAAGTCGTGCAGGTAGTCGGTGTGGTCCTCGCGGATCGGGATCCCCACCACCTGCACCGGGGCCAGCCAGGCCGGAAACGCCCCCGCGTAGTGCTCGGTGAGCACACCGATGAAACGCTCGATCGACCCGAACTTGGCGCAGTGGATCATGACCGGCTGCTGCCGGGTGCCGTCGCCCGCCTGGTACTCCAGCCCGAAGCCCTTCGGCTGGTTGAAGTCGTACTGGATGGTCGACAGTTGCCAGGTGCGGCCGATGGCGTCCTTGGCCTGCACGGAGATCTTCGGGCCGTAGAAGGCCGCGCCGCCCGGATCCGGCACCAGGTTCAGCCCGGTCTCCCGGGCGCACTGTTCCAGCACCGCGGTCGCCGTCGCCCAGTCCTCGTCGGACCCCACGAACTTGTCGAGCCTTGCCTCGTCGCGGGTCGACAGCTCCAGGTAGAAGTCGTCGATTCCGAAGTCCCTCAGCAGGCTCAGCACGAAGTTGAGCAGGTGCTTGATCTCGCCCGGTGCCTGCTCCCGCGTGCAGTACGAGTGCGAGTCGTCCTGGGTCAGGCCACGCACCCGGGTCAGCCCGTGGACCACGCCCGACTTCTCGTAGCGGTAGACGGACCCGAACTCGAACAGCCGCATCGGCAGCTCGCGGTAGGACCGCCCGCGCGACCGGTAGATCAGGTTGTGCATCGGGCAGTTCATCGCCTTGAGGTAGTAGTCCGCGCCCTCGAGCTCCATGGGCGGGTACATGCCGTCGGCGTAGTAGGGCAGGTGGCCCGAGGTGTGGAAGAGACCTTCCTTCGAGATGTGCGGGGTCCCGACGTACTGGAAGCCCTCCTCGATGTGCCGGGCGCGGACGTAGTCCTCCATCACCCGCTTGATCACGCCACCCTTCGGGTGGAAGACCACCAGGCCGGAGCCGATCTCGTCCGGGAAGCTGAACAGGTCCAGGTCCGCGCCGAGCTTGCGGTGGTCGCGCCGGGCGGCCTCCTCCAACAGCTTCAGGTACGCCTTCAACTCGTCGCGGGTCGGCCAGGCGGTGCCGTACACCCGCTGGAGCTGGGGGTTCTTCTCCGAGCCCCGCCAGTAGGCGGCGGCCGAGCGCATCAGCTTGAACGCGCCGATCAGCCGGGTGCTCGGCAGGTGCGGGCCCCGGCACAGGTCCGACCAGCAGACCTTGTCCTCCTTGGCCGCGAGGTTGTCGTAGATGGTCAGCTCGCCGCCGCCGACCTCCATCACCTCGGAGGAGTCCAGCCCCTCGCCCTTGACGTCGATCAGCTCCAGCTTGAACGGCTCGGCGGCCAGCTCGGCCTTCGCCTCGTCCAGGCTGGCGAACCGCCGCCGCCGGAAGCGCTGCCCGGACTTGACGATCTCCTGCATCCGCTTCTCGAGCTTCGCCAGGTCGTCGGGCTGGAACGGCTTGTCGACGGCGAAGTCGTAGTAGAAGCCGTTCTCGATCGGCGGGCCGATGCCGAGCTTCGCGTCGGGGAAGACGTCCTGCACCGCCTGGGCGAGCACGTGCGCGGTCGAGTGGCGCAGCACGTTGAGCCCGTCGGGGGTGTCGAGGGCGACCGGCTCGACGACGGTCTCCTCGGCGGGCGCCCAGTCCAGGTCGCGCAGGTTGCCCTGCGGGTCGCGGACCACGACGACCGCCTTCGGGCCGCTGGACGGCAGCCCGGCCGCGGCCACCGCGTCGGCCGCCGTCGTCCCGGCGGCGACGACGACGGGGTCGGCCACGACGGGGGTACGGGGTGCGGACACGGTGACTCCTCCAGAGGACGACGGCTGCGGCCGGCTGGCCGCCCCCGCTGATGCTAGCGGGCAAGGAAGGGCCCCTTCTTATCGCATTCGGTAGCGGAAGGGCCCCCTATTAACGCCGAGGGCCGGGCAACGCGGGCCGCGGGCGGGCGACGAGCGGGCGCCGCATTGAACCTTTCGGCCGCGCCAGCCGAACTACCGGGTGGGGCCGGCGCCGAAAGCGGCCGGAGGACGACGAAGGGGTGGGGCGAGGGTGGCGATGATCCGCAGGGACAGGCGCGGGCTCCGGGTGTCGGCGTCGGCCGTCCTGGCCGTCGTCGCGGCGACGCTGGGCTGGGCCGGCCCGGCGCTGGCGGCGGACGTGACGAGCACCCCCGAGCAGGCCCGCCAGGGCGACCCGGTACGGCTGGAGATCGTCGTGCCCGAGGAGCGCCCGGGCACCCGGACCGAGCGGATCGAGCTGCGGCTGCCGGCGGCGGCGCCCGTCGGCGAGGCGTACCCGATGTCGGTGCCCGGTTGGGCGCCCCGGATCACCACGCGGAAGCTCGCCGAGCCGATCCCCGGCATCCACGGCACGACGATGGACACGGTCACCGCCTCGGTGGTCTGGGTCCGCGCCGAGGGCGCGCCCGCCGGCCCCGCCCGGCTCGCCGTCTCGATGGGCCCGCTGCCGCAGGCCGAGAGGATGGTGTTCGAGGTGGTGCAGACGTACGCCGACGGCACGGTCGTGCGCTGGGCGGACCCGGCCGGCGGTGCGCGTCCCGCACCGGTGTTGACCCTGCTGCCGGCGGCGGGCGGACATGGCGGGGAGGCCGCCACCGGCGCGCATGGCGGGGGCCCGTCCGACACGACGGCGGCCGGCGAGGCTCCCACGCCGGCCGTCGCCCTGTCGGACGGCGACGCGCCCGGCGACCGCGGCATGACCGATGCCCTGCTGGCGGCGGGGCTGGTCGCGGGGCTCGGCGGGGGCGCCGCCCTCGGTTGGCTGGCGACCCGGTGGCGGCGACGGACCGACCCGGCGGGGGCGACCGCGCCCGAGGGCGACGAGCTGCGCCGAATCCTCGACGGCGACCTCCCGCCGCCGGACACGGGCGAGCCGGCCCGGACCACGGGCGGGACGACCGACCCCAGCGACCCGGCCCGGACCACGGACGGGACGACCGCCCCCGGCGAGCCGGCCGGGACCGCCGGGGTGGCGGTCGGGGCGGAGCCGCAGCCGGCGGGGCGGTAGACCGGCGGCCGGACCCCGCCGGGCAGGCGACCCGGCCGGCGGCCCGTCACCCGGCCGGGTCGGTCAGGGGGCCGGGTCGGTCAGGTGACCCAGTCGGGCAGGGGCTCGCGGGCGGCCAGCCAGTCGGCGGGCACCCCGCCCGGCGTGCCGACGCCGGTGTGGGCGGCCACGACCGCCCCGACGATGGCGGCCGTGGTGTCGACGTCCCCGCCCGCCTCGACGCAGGCCCGGATCGCGGCCGGGTAGTCGTCGAGGTGCGTCGCCGCCGCCCAGAGCGCGAACGGCACCGTGTCCTGCGCGGTCACCCGGGCGCCGTTGCCGAGCGCGTCCACGGCGACCGCGAGGGAGCGGCCCAGCAGGCCGGCCGCGCGGCGTACCCCCTGGTGCACCTCGCCGGGGTCGAGGGCCGCGGCCACCGCGGCGAGCAACCGCGACGGCGGCGGTCGGTCCCCGTCGAGGCGGGCCCGGGTGGCCAGGGCGGCGGCCACCGCGACCGCGACGGCCCCGGCGATGCCCTCCGGATGGGCGTGGGTGACCTCGGCGGAGGCCCGGGCCTGGGCCGCCGCCTGCCGGGTCGAGTCGGCGAACCACGCCCCGAGCGGGCCGACCCGCATCGCCGCGCCGTTGCCGCACGAGCCCTGCCCGTCGAACGCGGAGGCCGCGGCGACGGGCCACGGCGTGCCGGTGCGGATCAGGCGCAGGATGGTCACCGCGCCGGGCCCGTAGCCGCGGTACGGCTCGCAGCGGTGCGCGAAGGCCAGCGCCAGCCGGTCCCGGTCGATCTCCCCGGCCTCGGCCAGCTCGGCCACCACCGAGCAGGCCATCTCGGTGTCGTCGGTCCACTGCCAGGGCGGCGGCGGGAACCGGCCGGCGGCGAGGTCGGCGGGCCGCCGGCCCGGCACGAAGAACTGCGAGCCGAGGGCGTCGCCGACGGAGAGGCCGTGCAGGCTGTCCCGGGCGAGCGCCGCACGGGTGTCCGCGAAGAGCGTGAATGCCATGGCCGTACCAGCTTGCCCCCTCGCCGGGTGCGCCGCAACGCGCCCCGCTTGCCATCGCGAGTACGGTGCTGACGTGGCCACGGTGCTCCTGGTCGAAGACGACCACGTCGTACGCGGCGCGATGCTGCGGTCCCTCGCCGACCGTGGGCACGCCGTGCACGCCGTGGGCACCGCGCTGGACGCGCTGCGCCGGGTCGCGGCCGAGACCCCCGACCTGGTGGTGCTGGACCTGGGCCTGCCCGATCTCGACGGCTCGGACGCCCTGCGGATGCTGCGCGGGATCACCGACGTGCCGATCATCATCGCCACCGCCCGCGACGACGAGCAGTCGGTGGTGCGGCTGCTGCGGGCGGGGGCCGACGACTACATGGTCAAGCCGTTCACCGGCGCGCACCTGGACGCCCGCATCACCACCGTGCTGCGCCGCGCGGGCCGGGCCAGCCGGATCGTGCAGCCGGCCGTGCACACCGTCGGTGGCCTGCGGGTGGACGTCGGGGAGCGCAGCGCCCTGCTCGACGGGGTGCCCCTCGCGCTGACCCGCAAGGAATTCGACCTGTTGGCGTATCTCGCCGCCCGACCCGGGCGGGTAGTGTCCCGCCGGGAACTCTTGGAGGAGGTATGGCGGCAGCCGTCGGTCGGCGAGGACCAGACCATCGACGTTCATCTCTACTGGCTACGTCGCAAAATGGGCGAGTCCGCGGCGAAGCCGCGCTACCTGCGCACCGTGCGGGGGGTGGGCTTCCGGTTGGTGGCCCCGGACTGAGGGCCGCGCTGGCCTGGCTCACGGCCGGCATGTCCGCCCTCGTCGCGCTCGCCTTCCTGGTTCCCCTCGGCATCAGCCTGAGCGAGCAGACCCGCGAGGAGGCCATCGCGGACGCCGCCCGGCGCAGCGCGCTGGTCACCGGGGCCCTCGCGGTCAGCACCGAGCCGGCCGTCATCCAGCGCGCGGTGGAGGCCAGCGGCGAGGACCCGGCGACCCGGCCGGTGGTGCACGGGCTGGGCGACGACGCGGCCGGCCGGGCCGACGAGGCGGCGCTGGCCCGGGCCGCCGCCGACCGGCGGTCCGTGGTCACCGACGTGCCGGGCGGGGTGCTGCGGCTCGACCCGGTGGTGCTGGGCGGCTCGGTGGCCGTGGTCGAGGTGTTCGTCCCGGACGCCGCCCTCGACGAGGGCGCCACGGGCCGGTGGCTGCTGCTGGCGGCGGTCGCGCTGGCGCTGGTCGGCGCCGCCGTGCTGGTGGTGGACCGGGTCGCGGCCCGCACGGTCGACTCGACCCGGGGGCTCGTGCAGGCCGCCCTCGCCGTCGGCGACGGCGACCTGGGGATACGCGTCGAGCCGACCGGCCCGCGCGAGCTGGCCGAGGCCGGCTACGCGTTCAACCGGATGGCCGACCGCCTGGTGGCGGCGCGCACCGACGAACGGGAGCTGGTGGCCGACCTGTCGCACCGGCTGCGTACCCCGCTCACGGTGCTGCGGCTGGACGCCGACGGGCTGGACTCCGACGACACCAGCGTCGGCTCGTTCACCGAGGCGGAGCTGGACCGGCGGCGCGCGATCCGACGGATCCGGCAGGCGATCGTCACCCTGGAGGGCGAGATCGACGTGTTGATCAACACGACCCGCAAGGCGGTCGCCCACGAGGCCGGGCCGGCGATGTGCGACGTCAGCGAGGTCGTCCGGGACCGGATGGTGTTCTGGTCGGCCCTCGCCGGTGACCAGAACCGGCCGCACCGGGTCAGCGGCGCGCAGCTGCGCATCCCGGCGCCGGTGCCACGCGCCGAGCTGGCCGCCGCGCTCGACGCGGTGATCGGCAACGTGTTCCGCTACACCCCGCAGGGCACCGCGTTCGAGGTGGCGGTCTCCCGCCGGGACGGGTATGTCGCGATCCGCATCGACGACGCCGGCCCCGGCATCGCCAACCCGGACCGGGCGCTCGCCCGGGGGGCCAGCGACCAGGGCTCCACCGGCCTGGGCCTGGACATCGCCAAGCGGGTGGCGTTGCAGGCCAACGGGTCGGTGAGCATCGACCGGGCCCGGCTCGGCGGGGCCAGCGTGGTGATGCTGCTGGCCGACCCGGATGCCGTTCCGCGGCAGGTCAACCGGTTCGGCCTGGTCGGGCGGATGGCCCGGGACGCGCGGGAGCCGAAGGCCGAGGGCCGCCGCTGGCCCCGCCGACGCCCGTCGGACGGCTGACTTCCCGGCGACCGGCCCGCCCCGCTGCGCGCCGGCCGGGGTCGCGGCCGGTTGTGCGCAGACGCAAGTCTTCCTTAGATCCGGATTAACCATGGCGGCACGCCGTGCGCACGGTGGCAGGATCTGGGGCGAACCCATCAGTTCCACCGGCCATTCCGGGATCTCCTGCGGTCGGTGGAGCCGTGCGCGCGGCGGGAGTGCGGTCCCCCCACAACCTCCTCCCGCCGCGCGCCAGCCCCGGATCCGGGTGCCCGTCGGCCCGCGCTCCGGCGGGGGCCGACGAGGCCCGATCAGCCGGCCGACGCGGCCAGGTATCCGTCGATCTCGCTGGCCAGCCGCGCCTTCTCCCCCGGTGGCAGGAACGACGCGGTCACCGCGTCGGTGGCCAGCGCCGCCAGCCCCTGCGGGCCGAGGTCGAGCAGCCGGGCCGCCACCGCGTACTCGTCGTTGAGGGTGGTGCCGAACATCGGCGGGTCGTCGGAGTTGATGGTGACCAGCACGCCGGCCTCGACCAGCCGGGGCAGCGGGTGGGCGTCGAGCGAGGCGATGGCCCGGGTGCGCACGTTGGAGGTGGGGCAGACCTCCAGGGCGATGCGGTGCTGCGCCAGGTGGGCCAGCAGCTCGGGATCCTCGGCGGCGGAGATGCCGTGGCCGATGCGCTCCGCGCCGAGGTCGCGCAGCGCGTCCCAGACGGTCTGCGGGCCGGTGGTCTCGCCCGCGTGCGGGACCGAGCGCAGCCCGGCCGCCCGCGCCCGGTCGAAGTACGGCTTGAACTGGGGCCGGGGCACGCCGATCTCGGGGCCGCCCAGGCCGAAGCTGATCAGCCCGGCGGGCTGCTCGTCGAGGCAGATCCGCAGGGTCTCCTCGGCAGCCGGCAGCCCCGCCTCGCCGGGGATGTCGAAGCACCAGCGCAGGGCGATGCCGAAGTCGGCCTCGGCCCGCTTGCGGGCGTCCTCGATCGCCTCGCAGAACGCCGGCGCGGGGATGCCCCGGCGCACGTGCGAGTACGGGGTGACGGTCAGCTCGGCGTACCGGACCTGCTGGCGGGCCAGCTCGCGGGCCACCTCGTGGGTGAGGATCCAGACGTCCTCGGGGTCGCGGACCAGGTCCACCACGCTGAGGTAGACCTCGATGAAGTGGGCGAAGTCGCGGAAGGCGAAGTAGTCGGCGAGGGCGTCCGGGTCCGCCGGCACCGGGCTGGCCCCCTCGTGGCGGGCGGCCAGCTCGGCCACGATGCGCGGCGACGCGGAGCCGACGTGGTGCACGTGCAGCTCCACCTTGGGCAGGCCGGCGATGAAGGCGGACAGGTCGGTCACGGGCTCTCCTCGGGAGGGTGCGGCGGACGGGCACCGGTGCGGGCGACGACGAACACGCGGCGGAACGGGAAGCACACCCGCCCCTGCCAGACCGGGTACGCCGCCGCGAGGCGGGCGGCGAGCTGGGCGCGGAAGTCGGTCCACCGGGCGTCGTCCAGGGCCGCCCGGACGGGGCGCAGGGCGGTGCCCTCCATCCAGGTCAGCACCGGGTGGTCGGCGTCGGCGGGGGCCGGCAGCAGGTGCACGTACGTAGTCTCCCAGGCGTCGACCGCGCAGCCGGCGCGGGTCAGCAGCGTGGCGTAGCCGACCGCGTCGTCGACCGGGTCGTCGCGCAGCGCCGGGGCGAGCGCGGCAGCCCACGGCCCGCCCCGGGCCACGGCGTGCAGCGCCCGGTGCGAGGGCGCGCCGAAGTTCCCCGGCACGGCGAAGGCGAGCCAGGCCCCGGCGGGCAGCTCGGCGGCCCACCGGGTCAGCAGCTCCCGATGCTCGGGCACCCACTGGAGCAGCGCGTTGCTGACCACCACGTCGACGTCGGGGGCGGGACGCCACTCGCGCACGTCGCCGACCGCGAAGTCCACCGGCGCGTCCAGCGCGGCGGCCCGGGCGATCATCTCCGGCGAGGCATCGAGGCCGGCGACGCGGGCGTGCGGCCAGCGGGCCGCCAGGCCGGCGGTCAGCGCCCCGGGCCCGCAGCCGAGGTCCACCACGGCCCTCGGCCGCTCGGCCGGGACCCGGGCGAGCAGGTCGTGGAAGGGCCGGCCCCGCTCGTCGCGGTAGCGCAGGTACGTCGTCGGATCCCACATCGCGCCCCCAAACCGTACGTCCGTCTTGTTTCCAAGGTACGGCCCGCCGCCGCGCCGGACAAGCCGATCACTAGGCTCGGGGCATGGAGCAGCGCACCTTTTCCCGGCTCGGACGGCACGTCGGCGTGGTCGGGCTCGGCGCCTGGCAGCTCGGCGCGGACTGGGGCCGGGTCGACGAGGCCGACGCGATGGCCGTCCTGACCGCCGCCGTCGACTCCGGCGTCACGTTCGTCGACACCGCCGACGTCTACGGCGACGGGCGCAGCGAGCAGATCATCGGGCGGTTCCTGCGGTCCCGCCCCGACGCGGGGCTCACCGTGGCGACGAAGATGGGCCGCCGGGTCGAGCAGCGGCCGGAGGCGTACACGGCGGAGAACTTCCGGGCCTGGACCGACCGGTCCCGGGCCAACCTCGGCGTGGACACCCTCGACCTGGTCCAGCTGCACTGCCCGCCCACCGCCGTCTTCGCCGACGACCGGGTCTTCGACGCCCTCGACGCCCTCGTCGCCGACGGGCGGATCGCCGCGTACGGGGTCAGCGTGGAGACCTGCGACCAGGCGCTCACCGCGATCGCCCGGCCCGGCGTGGCGAGCGTCCAGATCATCCTGAACGCGCTGCGCCGCAAGCCCCTCGACCGGGTGCTGCCGGCCGCCTCGGCCGCCGGGGTCGGCATCATCGCGCGGGTGCCGCTGGCCAGCGGCCTGCTCTCCGGCCGCTACGACGAGCACACCACCTTCGCCCCCGACGACCACCGCACCTACAACCGGCACGGCGAGTCGTTCGACGTCGGGGAGACCTTCTCCGGGGTGGACTTCGGCACCGGGCTCGCCGCCGTGCGCCGGCTCGCCCCGCTGGTCGGCACGGGCCGCACCATGGCCCAGTTCGCGCTGCGCTGGGTGCTCGACCAGCCCGGCGTCACGGTGGTCATCCCCGGCGCCCGCGACGCCGAGCAGGCGCGGCGCAACGCCGCCACGGCCGACCTCCCGCCGCTCACGCCCGACGAGCTGGCCGCCGTGCGGGACACCTACGACGAGTTGATCCGGCCGCAGGTGCACGACCGGTGGTGACCCGCCCGGCGGCGGTGCTCGCGCACCGCGGCGACGACGCGCATGCTGGACCGGGCGGGCGCGCCCGCCCGGTGAGCGGAGGGGGGACGCGATGAAGGGGTGGCTGCGGCTCACCCTCGGCCTGCTCGCGGTGGTCGTCGGCGCCGTCTGGACGGTGCAGGGCCTCGGCTACGTCGGCGGGAGCATGATGACCGGCCAGCGGATCTGGGCGCTGCTCGGCCCGGTGCTGGTCCTGATCGGACTCGCGACCCTCTGGTACGGCCTGCGCGCCCGACGCCGCCGCACCTGACGTTGACGCCTGCCCGCCCCTGCCCGCCGGCCGCCTGGAAGCGCCGGCGGCGGGGGCTGGCCGCGGCGGGGCCCGGCACGTGAAAAGCCCCGCATCCCGAACGGGACACGGGGCTTGACTTGATCCGGGTCGGATCATCCCCTCGGCCGGCGGGCCGGCCACGGCTGCTCAGATCGGGCGGACCTGCTCAGCCTGCGGGCCCTTCTGACCCTGGGCGATCTCGAACTCCACCCGCTGGTTCTCCTCCAGCGTGCGGTAGCCGCTGGTCTGGATGGCCGAGAAGTGGACGAACACGTCAGCACCCCCGCCGTCGACGGTGATGAAGCCGAAGCCCTTGTCTGCGTTGAACCACTTCACGGTTCCCTGCGCCATGTGTATCTCCTTCTAAAACTGGCGGCCGAGCACGCCGTGCGGCCGATTGGCCGTTTTCGAGCAGCGGCGCCTGAGGCGGCCCCCTGTGCAGGAGACTTCTCTCAACCCACGCCATCTCGCAACAGCGTGGAACAGCAAACCACGTAGCGAAAACTCTGCACAGCCTACCCGACGAAATTCTTCGACATGTGACCTGAAGGACGCCCGAGTTCCGGCCTCGCGGGTCGACGCCGCCGAGCGAAAGGCCCCCCGCCCGGTCTGCCCGGGAGGGGGGCCTGCGGCTGTCTTGGCTGGTCAGTCGGGCCAGCGGCCGGTCAGCCGGCGTACGCCCACCGCGCCGCCCCGGTCGACGGCCGCGCGGACCACGGAGAAGATCGCGCCCTGGAGGGCGGCGGCGGCCAGGATCTCGCCCCAGCCGCGGTCCTCGTCGGTCGCGCTCGGAGCCTCGCCGTCGCCGGCTGTCACCTTCCAGACCTGCCGGAAGATCACGCCGGCGACCGCACCGGCGGCCAGCCCCATCAGCACCCCGACAGGCTTGTACGCGGCCTTGCCGATGCCCTTGCTCACCTGCGCCTCCCCCGCACGATCAACAACACGATCATGGTAGCCACCGCGCCGGCGGCCACCGCCGCCCACGGCACCGGGCTGCGGCCCAGCTCCGCGCCGGAGGCGGCCCGCTCCCGGGCGGCCTCGGCGCCCTGGGCGGCCTGCCCGCGCACCCGGGCCACGGTCTGCGCGGCCTGCTCGCGCACCCGCCCCTTCGCCTGCTCGGCGGAGGACCGCAGCCGGGCCTTCACGTCGGCCTTCGCGGCAAGCGCCTCCATCGTCTCGCCGAGCTCCACCCGGGTACGCCGGATCTCCTCGCGCAGCGCCTCCGTGTCTCCCCTGCCATTGGCGCCGTTGCCCGTGCCGCCCGTCATGCCCGTCCCCTGTCCTTCACCGCGGCGGTGACGGTGTCGACGTCCGCCCGGACGCTGCGTACCGCCGCCGCCGGAACCGGCGGGACCGCCTGGCCGACCTGCTTCTTGCCGACCAGGGCGAGGATCCCGGCCAGCAGGAAGAGCGCCACCGCGACGATCAACGCGGCCGACCAGGCCGGCACGACCAGCGCCAGCAGCAGGATCGCGGCGGCGATCAGCGCGCCCAGGCCGTAGAGCGCCAGCGCGCCGCCGCCGCCGAAGAGGCCGATCCCGACGCCGGCGTGCTTGCCCTTCTGGGTCAGCTCCGCCCGGGCCAGGGCCAGCTCGTCGCGGACGAGTCGGGAGACCTGCTCCGTGGCCCGCTGCACGAGCTCGGCGGTGGACGGCTCGTTCCCGGTCCGCGACGTGCGGTGATTCGCGACGTCAGCCATGCTGTCCTCCTTTCGTCATCACCGCGCTGTATGCCCGGAGTCGCCGCCCGTCAATCCTGCGCGGGGCGGCCAGTCGCACTGACCGCGCCGCGCAGCAGTCCCCGGGAGACGGCCGTTCAAACCCGGCCGGCCCCGCGACGGGGCCTCCGGCGGTTCAACGCGCCGCCACCCGGGCAGGACGCGCCGCGCAGGCCGTCAGCGCGGGGCGTCAGCGCGGGGCGTCAGCGCGGGGCGGCGGCGTGGTTGTCGGACGGGGCCGGGGTGCCGCTCGACGGGGCCGGCGCGTCCGTCGACGTGCCCCCGGCGTCACGGGGCGGGGCCGGGGCGTCGCCGGGCGGCGGGGCCGGGGCGTCCGGGCGGGCGGCGGGCTCGTCCGGGCCCACGAACGCCTCGCTGCGGGCCGCGCCGTCGTCGCTGCCGCCGAAGACCCGGGCGTCGTCGGGCACGTCCGCGTCGGCCCGGCGGCGCGCCGGGCGGCGGGGCTGCACCGCCTGCCAGGGCAGCGCGCCGGACGCGTCGCCGACCTCGGCCCGCATCCGGGGCAGGGCGGTCGGGCGGTGGTCCCGGACCCAGCCGACCAGGTGCTCCCGCACCAGGCAGCGCAGGTCCCACAGGCTGCCGGCGTTCGCCGCGCTGACCAGCGCCCGCACCTTGATCAGGCCGCCCGTGGCGTCGGTGACCTGAAGGACGCAGACCCGGCCGTCCCACAGCTCGCTGCCCTCCACCAGCCGGCGCAGCTCCTCCCGCATCGCCTGCACGTTGATCGACCAGTCGACGTCGAACTCGGCGGTGCCCAGCACCGCCGCCTCCGTGCGGGTCCAGTTCTGGAAGGGCTTGCTGGTGAAGTACGAGGTGGGCAGGATCAGCCGGCGGTCGTCCCAGATCTGCACGACGACGTAGCTGAGGGTCAGCTCCTCGATGCGTCCCCACTCCCCCTCGACGACCACCACGTCGTCGAGGCGCACCGCGTCGCTGAAGGCGAGCTGGAGGCCGGCGAAGACGTTGCCGAGCAGGCTCTGCGCGGCGAGCGCGGCCACCACACCGACCACACCGGCGGAGGTCAGCACGCCGGCGCCGACCCCCCGGACGCTCGGGAAGGTCATCAGCATCACGCCGACGGCGAGGATCACGATCACCGCGATCGTCAGCCGGCGCAGCATCACCACCTGGGTACGCACGCGGCGGGCGTGCCGGTTGTCCGGCACGTCCACCCGGAACCGGGCCAGGGCGACGTCCTCGACCACCACCAGCAGCGAGGCGACCAGCCAGGACAGGGTGACGATGATGCCGAGCACCAGCACGTGCAGCACCACCTGCCGCCACGGTGTGCCGACGGCGTAGCCGGTGGAGAACCGGACGGCGAACTGCACGGCGAGCACGGTCGCGGCGACCTGGAACGGGCGGTGCGCGTGGTCGGTCAGCTCGGTCATCAGCAACGAGCGCCGGCCGAGCCGGCGGGTCGTCCGGTGCACCACCTCGGCCAGGAAAAGGGCGATCGCCGCCGCGGCGAGCGCGGCGACGATCGTCATGAGGTAGCTCTGCACGGGTGTCTCTCCCCCTTCGGCGGTCCCTCGATCCGGGCAAAGGCCCAATGCTGCCCGCTGTCCGCCGTGTCGACCAGGCCGGGCCGAGACCGGCCGGGCCGGGACGGATCACACCTTGCGGTACCGGGACTGGAGGAAGCAGTACACGCCGAAGCAGGCGATGCCGAGGGCGACCAGGGCGAGCAGGAACGGGCCGTACGACTGGTCGCGCAGGGCGCGCAGCGCGGCGTCGAGGCCGCGGGCCTTCTCCGGGTCGTAGTTGACCGCGGCGACGACCACCAGCAGGCCGGCGATGCCGTACGCGACGCCCTTGGCGACGTAGCCGGCCGTGCCGAGGCGCAGGGCCAGGGTGCGGGTGTGCGCGTCCATCTCGCCGGTCTTGAGGTGCTTGCGGAACGTCTTCCTCCAGCCGTAGATCACCAGGCCGACGCCGATCGCGGCGAGCACCAGCCCGGCCAGGCCGACCAGCAGCCGGCCGCCGCCGGACTCCATCAGCTTGCCGGTGAGGGCCTCCTGCTGGTCGGCGCCGCTCGACCCGGCGCTGGAGAAGACCTTCCAGGCGGTCCAGGCGAAGTAGAGGTAGACCAGGGTACGGCCGGCGGAGGCGACCCGCTCGACGAGCCGTTCCCGGCCGCGCTCGGCGCGGTGCCCGACGGCGGCCTCCAGCGCCTGCCAGATCGCCATGGCAAGCATGCCGACGGCGATCGCGACGCAGAGGAACTTGCCCATCGGCTGCTCGGCCAGGGTGCTCAGCGCACCGGCCTGGTCGCCGTCCTTGCCGCCGGAGTCGCCGAAGGCGATCTGCAGGGCCAGCCAGGCGAACAACAGGTGCACCACGCCGTAGCCGATGAAGCCGGCCCGGGCGAGTAGTTCGAGCCACCGGCTGCTCGCGGCCTGCGAGGCGGTGGCTTCGGCGTTCCGGGTGAGTGACATGGCGCCTCAATCTCCGATTGCGGAGATCCCCAAACGTCGGCCACCGCCCACGCGGCGGCGTCGGCTAGCCGTTGGGGTTGCGCGAGACGCGGATGACGACCTGCTCGTTGGTGACGCTGTCCAGGGTCACGGCGAAGCCGCCGACCTCGGTGGCCTGCTGGCCCACGGTCAGCGAGAGCTGCTCGCCGGCGACCTCGACGGTCACCTGGTCGCCCTGGGCGCCGACCAGCTTGGCCTCGACGCCGAGGATGGTGGCGCTGGCCTCGACGCCCCGGTCGAAGGTCACCGCGCAGGAGTCCAGGCCGCAGTCGGTGGAGGCGCCCTCGGAGCTGCACCCGGCGAGCAGGGCGACGCCGAGCGCCAGGCCGGCCAGCAGGCCGGCGGCGCGACGGGTGGGGGTGGACGGGAAGGTGCCGCGTCGGTTCGTCACGCGATCAAGGGTACGAGACCCCCGCGACCCGCCCATGGTGCAAGGAAGGGCCCCCTGTTAACGCTTACGGTAGAGAAGGGCACCCTTCTCACCCACCCCCACCGGGGCTGAACTGGACCGGGCGGCCGGTGGCGGGGGCAGAATGGCCGGGTGAGCTTCCTGGTCGAGGACAATCCCGCCCGCCACCGCTTCGAGATCCTGGTCGACGACGCGCTGGCCGGGTTCACCGCGTACCTGCCCCGGGGTGAGGTGCTGATCTTCACCCACACCGAGGTCGACGCGAAGTTCCAGAACAAGGGTGTCGGGGCAGCGCTGGTGCGGGCCACCCTGGACCAGGTCCGCGAGCGCGGCGGCCGGGTGGTGCCGAGGTGCCCGTTCATGGCGGCCTTCATCGAGCGTCACCCCGAGTACGCGGACCTGGTCGCCCCCGCCCCCTGACGGCCGCCGCCCTCTGCTCGCCCCGGGCCGAGCCGAGCAGGGGGCCCAGCGGAGCAGAGAGCCCAGCCGAGCAGAGGCCGAGCCGAGCGGAGGGCCCAGCCGACCGAGGGGCTCAGCCGACCGGAGGGCTCAGCCGACCACGGGCTCGGCCACGCCCGCCAGCGGCATCGCGGCGACGCGCCCCGTGCCGGCAAGCAGTTCGGCGGCGGCCAGGGAACCGGCCCGGGTCGCGCCGTGGGTGGCGACGTGCACCGCGCCCGTGACCAGGGCAGGCACGCCCAGCTCGACCACCACCGCGTCCGGGCGGGCGGCGAGGGCCCGGGCCACGGCGGCGCGCATCCAGTCGTGCCGGTGCAGGTCGCGGACGACCAGCACCAGCGGCCGGCCGGCGGCCTCGGCGACAGCACCGCCAAGAGCGCCGAGATCGTCCACGCCGAGGCGGACGGCGGTGCTGCCGGGGAGCAGGGCGGCCAGCGGGGCGGCGATCCCCCACGGGGTCTCCGCGCCGATCGCGATGTTGCGGGGCGGCTCGAACTCGACCACGTGCGGGGCCCCGGCCAGCGGCAGGGCCTCGGCGGCGCTCGCCGTGACCCGTACGGCGCGGCGGGCGGCGGCCAGCCCGATCGGGGAGCCGCCGGGTGCGGTGGCGGGGCGGGACGGGGCATCCGCCCGGGCGGCCACCGTCCAGGCGGCGAGCTGGCCGACCCGCTTGGCTGCCTCGGCCAGCCGCTGTTCGGGCAGCTCACCGGCGACGACGGCGGCCACGATCGCGTCGCGCAGCTCGCGGGCGGCGTCCTCGTCGGCGCGTTCGCCGCCGACGCAGATCGCGTCCGCCCCGGCGGCGAGGGCGCGGACCGCCGCGCCGGCGAAGCCGTACCGGTCGGCGACCGCCCGCATCTCCACCGCGTCGGTGACGATCACGCCCGAGAAGCCCAGTTCCTCGCGGAGCAGGCCGCCGAGGATGCGGGGGCTGAGGGTGGCCGGCAGCCGCGGGTCGAGCGCCGGCACGAGCAGGTGGCCGGTCATCACCGCCTGCACGCCGGCCGCCACGGCGGCCCGGAACGGCACCAGTTCGGCGGCGTCGAGCTGCTCGCGGCTGCCGCCGATGCGGGGCAGGTCGTGGTGGGAGTCGACGCGGGTGTCGCCGTGGCCGGGAAAGTG
This sequence comes from Micromonospora sp. NPDC002575, assembly GCF_042889525.1. NCBI lineage: Bacteria > Bacillati > Actinomycetota > Actinomycetes > Micromonosporales > Micromonosporaceae > Micromonospora > Micromonospora sp. NPDC002575. The sequence continues at coordinate 72,844 of NZ_JBIARA010000018.1, forward strand.
CTTGGCGCAGGCGGCGACCCCGCCGGACTGGAGGCCGCGTACCCAGGCGGCGGTGTGCCGGGCGACGAGGGCCGGGTCGGCGCCGAAGGCGCGTACCCCGATCACGGGGTTGGCGGGGTTGGAGTTGACGTCGGCGTCCGGGGCGTAGTCGAGGGTGACGCCGACGGACGCCAGCTCGCGGCCCAGGTCGCGGGCGACCCCGGCGGTCAGCTCCGGGTCGTCGACGGCGCCGAGAGCGAAGTTCCCGGGCCGGGAGCTGCCCTGGCCGGACTCGATGCGGGTGACGTCGCCGGCCTCCTCGTCGATAGCGACGATCACGTCGGGGCGCTCGGCGCGCAGCGCGGCGGTGAGCGCGGCGACCTGGTCGAGGTCGACGATGTTGCGGGCGAAGAGCACCACCGAGCCGAGTCCGTCGCCGAGCCACCGCAGGACCCACGGCGGCGGGGCGGTGCCGACGAATCCGGGTTGCAGGACGGCGGCCGCCAGGCTCGCCAGGTTCCCCCTCGGTGCGCTGCTCATGCGGCTGCCGTACCCCCGTCTTGTGCCGTGTCGGACCGGCCGCGGGCCGCGGCGGTGCTGCCATGGTCACACCACCGCCGGCAAATAGTCAATAAACCTTACTGTTACTGTCTGGCGCGGTCCGGCCCCTTCGTGGGAGAGTTCCCACATGCCTGTTCCGCCGCTCGCCGACGCCACCGGCGCGGCCGACGTGCCCGGCGTCCGCCTGCTCGGCCTGATCGTCGGCGGCCTCCTGCTGCTCGCCGCGATCCGGGCCATGTTCGGCCGCCGCTGACCCCGCAGCCGCTTGCCGTGTTTGGAAGGGCCCCCTGTGCAACAGAATGCGTTAACAGGGGGCCCTTCCTTCCGCTAGGGCGGGTTTCGGGGGTGATCGACCCGGGTACCACCGGCCCTCGATGAAGCTGTCCACGCACTCCATGACGTTGCGCCGCGCGGCGCGGAGCCTCTTCGGCTGGAAAGCGCTGCGGCCCAACCAGCTCGCCGCCATGCGCGCGGTGATGAAGCGACGCGACGCCCTGGTGGTGCTGCCCACCGGCGCCGGCAAGTCGGCGATCTACCAGATCCCGGCCAGCCTGATCCCCGGCCCGACCGTGGTGATCTCCCCCCTGCTCGCCCTCCAGCAGGACCAGATCGCGGCCCTCAACGAGCGCCGCCGCCCCGAGCTGCGGGCGGTGCGGATCAGCTCGGACGAGACGCCCGCCCAGCAGGCGGAGGCGATCGACGAGGTCCGCGCGGGCCGGGCCGAGTTCCTGTTCATCACGCCGGAGCAGTTGGCCAACCCCGACCGGATGGCCGAGGTCAGGTCGCTGAAGCCCGCGCTCGTGGCGATCGACGAGGCGCACTGCATCTCGGCCTGGGGGCACGACTTCCGCCCCGACTACCTGGCGCTGGGCCACCTCGTCGAGGGCATCGGCCGGCCCCCGGTGGTCGCCCTGACCGCCACCGCCTCCCCTCCGGTACGCGACGACATCGTCGCCCGGCTGCGGCTGCGCGACGCCGAGGTGGTCGTCTCGGGGCTGGACCGGCCGAACCTCTTCCTGGAGGTCGCGCACTGCCCCACCGAGGACTACCGGTGGCGGCGGCTGCTCGCCCTGCTGCGCGAGGACCGGCGCCCCGGGATCATCTACGTGCCGACCCGGCGGGCGGCCGAGGAGCTGGCCGCCCGGCTCACCGACGCCGGCTTCCCGGCGGAGTTCTACCACGGCGGGATGCCCGCCGGTGCGCGCGGCGAGCTGCACGAGGCGTTCCTCGCCGACCGGGTGCCCATCATGGTGGCCACCTCGGCGTTCGGCATGGGCATCGACAAGCCGAACATCGCCTGGGTGGTGCACATGGCGCTGCCGGACTCGCCGGACAGCTACTTCCAGGAGATCGGCCGGGCCGGGCGCGACGGGGAGCCGGCCCGGGTGCTCCTGCTGTGGCAGGCCGAGGACGTCGGCCTGCAACGGTTCTTCAGCGGCGGCCTGCCGGACGCCACCGAGCTGCGCGACCTGGCGGCCCTGCTGCGGCGCGGGCCGGCCAGCAAGAAGGAGCTGCGGGAGGCGACGGGCCTGGGCCCGCGCAAGCTGGGCCAGTATCTCGCCCTGCTGGAGCAGGTCGGCGCCGCCGAGCCCCGGTCGCGGCAGCGCGTCGGCGCGCCCCGGTACTCGCCGACGCCGGTCGAGGCCGGCGACGCGGCGCGGGCCGAGGCGGAACGCCAGCAGAGCGTCACCCGGTCGCGGACGGACATGATGCGGGCCTTCGCCGAGACGGCCGGCTGCCGGGGGCAGGCGCTGCTGGCGTACTTCGGTGAGCAGATGACGCGGGTCTGCGGGCACTGCGACAACTGCGTCGCCGGCACCAGCGTCGCCGACGACGGCGCGAGCGGGCCGTTCCCGGTGCACAGCCAGGTGCGCCACCCCGAGTGGGGTCCCGGCATGGTGCTCAGCTACGAGGAGGACCGGATGACGGTGCTCTTCGAGGAGGTCGGGTACAAGACGCTGTCGGTGCGCGTGGTGTCCGAACAGGGCCTGCTGACCCTCGACTAGCCTGAGCCGGGCCACGGCACCGGGATGGGCCAGGGTGCCCACGGCACCGAGATGGAAACAGACGAGAGGAGCGCGGTCGTGATCGAACAGCCGGCGTACACCGGGTTCGGTTTCTCCGACGAGGAGTGGGGGCTGCTGGTCGGCCTGCCGCAGTCGGTGCTGACCGCGGCGAGCGCCGCCGAGCACGACAGCGCCCGCCGCACCATGGCCGAGAACGCGGCCGGGTTGGAGAGCATCGCCACGGGCCGCGAGTCGGCCAGCCCGCTCGTCGCGGCCGTGGCGGGCGAGATCGTGTCCCGGGTGGGTGACCCGGAGGCCGGCGAGGAGCTGCCGGTGATCGCGCCGTCCGACCCGCGGGCGGTGATCGAGGACGTGCTGAACCGGGCGGCCTCGGCGGCCCGGCTGCTGGCCGAGAAGGTCGACGAGGGCGAGGCCGGCGCCTACAAGCACTGGCTGGTGGAGATCGCCGAGCACGTGGTGAGCGCGGCGTCCAGCGGCGGGATCCTGGGCCTCGGCGGCGACGTGGTGAGCGACTCCGAGCGGCGCTTCCGCGACCGGCTCTCCCAGGTCCTCAACGACTGACTCCCCGTCGGGGATCGGCTGTCAGGGCGCCGGGCGTGGCCGGCGAGGGCGCTTGATCGTCTGCTGGTTCCGGAGAGCCTCACCGGCGTGTCGTCTCACGAGACAGCAGACGATCAAGCGTGGTCCCGGGGTCTAGCCGGCGACCTCGTCCAGGTCGGCGAGGTCGTCGGCGGAGAGGGCCAGGCCCGCGCCCGCGACGTTCTCGCGCAGGTGCGCGACGGACGAGGTGCCCGGGATCAGCAGGATGTTCGGTGACCGCCGCAGCAGCCAGGCCAGGGCGACCGACATCGGCGCCGCCCCCAGCCGGGTGGCCACGGCCGCGAGCGCCGCGGACTGCAACCGGGTGAAGCCGCCGAGCGGGAAGAACGGCACGTAGGCCACTCCCTGCCCGGCGAGCGCGTCGACCAGGGCGTCGTCCTGGCGGTGCGCGAGGTTGTACATGTTCTGCACGCACACGATCGGCGCGATCGCCCGGGCCTCGGCGACCTGCTCCGGCGTGGCGTTGCTCAGGCCGAGGTGCCGGATCAGGCCCTGCTGCTGCAGCGCGACGAGCGTCTCGAACGCCTCGGCGACCGGGCCGGGCCGAGGCCCCGCGGCGTCGCCGAGCCGCAGGTTGACCAGGTCGAGCACGTCGAGCCCGAGGTTGTCGAGGTTCTCGTGCACGGACCGGCGCAGGCTCTGCGGGTCACGGGCCGGCGGCCAGCCGCCCTGCCGGTCGCGGTTCGCGCCGACCTTGGTCACGATGTGCAGCGAGTCGGGGTACGGGTGCAGCGCCTGGCGGATCAGCCGGTTGGTGACGTGCGGCCCGTACGCGTCGGAGGTGTCGATGTGGGTGATGCCGAGTGCGACGGCCTCCCGGAGGACGGCGAGCGCGCCGTCGCGGTCGGCCGGCGGGCCCATGACCCGGGGCCCGGCGAGTTGCATGGCACCGTAGCCGAACCGGGTGACGGTCAGGTCACCCAGCGTCCAGGTGCCGCCGGGAAGGGAAGTGGAGATCATGCTCGTTACTGTGCGGGGGTAACTTCCTGTGCGGAAGTGGGCACCCGAAGGTGCGTAACGTACCGGCGGCGGAAGGGCGGCACCCATGGCAACGAGGACGGCGGCGCAGCAGAGGGCCCGGGCGAAGGCCGAGTACGACGCTTTCCTGACCCAGTGTCCGAGTCGCCAGCTTCTCGACCGCATCGCGGACAAGTGGGTCACGCTGGTGCTGGCCGCGCTCGGCAGCGACGGCTCGCACCGGTTCGGCGCCGACTGCGCCGGCGAGCCCCGGCCGCTGCGTTATTCGGAGCTGTCGCGCCTGCTGGCCGGCGTCAGCCAGAAGATGCTGACCCAGACGCTGCGCTCCCTCGAACGCGACGGCCTGGTGACCCGCACCGTGACGCCGACCGTGCCCGTCACGGTCACCTACGAGCTGACCGATCTCGGCCACTCCCTGCACCGTACGGTGCGCGGCCTGAAGGGGTGGGCCGAGGCGCACATGGACGACGTGCTCGCCAACCGCGCGGCGTACGACGGCCACGCCGCCGGGGCCACCGACGCCGCCGGGGCCGACGCCGGGGCCGACACCGACGCTGCCGGGGCCGCTGCCCCGAGCCGCTGACCCGCGACGGCGTCCGACCCGGCGGCGCTCCCCGCCGGCCCGGGCGTCGACAATGGAGGAAGGCGACGACGGGGAGGCCGCTGATGGGTGGGCTGCGCACCGAGAGGCTGGACACGACGGCGCTGCCGGCGCCGGAACGCTGGCCGTTCTTCACGGAGCTCGCCTCCCGCGCCTCCGCCCCGATGGCGATGGACAGCGAACACACGGCGGACTTCCGGGCCGACGTCGACGTGGTGACGCTGGGCGAGGTCGAGCTGTGCCGGTTCCGCTACCAGTCCCTGGCCGGCCGGCGCACTCCGCGCCTGATCCGGCAGGCCGATCCGGAGGTCTTCCAGGTCGCCCTCACCCTCGCCGGCACCAGCGTCATCGGCGCCGGCCGGGACACGAACGCGATCCCCGTCGGCGACCTGACCCTGGTCGACTGGGCGCGCCCCCACCGGATCGTGCACTCGGGCCGGGGCGCCGAGCGGGCCCAGGCCGGCGCCGTCACCGCGCTGGTGCCCCGCGCCCGCCTCCCGTTGCACCCCGACAAGGTCGGCGGGCTGACCGCGGCGCGGATGTCCGGCACGGAGGGCCCCGGCGCGCTGCTGGCCCAGCACCTGCTCCGGCTCACCCGGCACCCGGAGCAGTTCCGGGCCGCCGACGCGCCCCACCTGGCCGACGTCACGCTCACCCTGATCTCCCTGCTGCTCGCCCGCCACCTCGACGCCGAGCCCCGGCTCCCGGCCGAGATGCGCCAGCAGGCGCTGCTCACCCAGGTCCACGACTTCATCGAGCGCCACCTCGACGACCCCGAGCTGTCGCCCCGGGCCGTCGCCGACGCCCATCACGTCGCCCTGCGTACCCTGCATCGCCTCTTCGCCGACCAGGAGGAGTCCGTCGGCGGGGCCATCCGCCGCCGCCGGCTGGAACGCTGCCGGCGGGACCTGGCCGACCCGCTGCTGGGCGACCGTCCCGTCCAGGCCATCGCCGCCCGCTGGGGCTTTCGGGACAAGGCGCACTTCAGCCGCGCCTTCCGCGCCGCGTACGGCCTCAGCCCCCGGGCCTGGCGGGAGAGCGCCCGGCCGGGGCCGGCCGACGCCGGGGCGCGGCGGTCGGGCCACCGGGGCCTCCCCGCGACGGCACGGATGGTCAACCACCTGGCACCCGGGGTCAACTCCCCGGCCGGTCCCGCCCAGATACTGGGTGCGGGCCGGACTCGGGGCAACCCCGAGGCGACCCGCACGTAACGGGGGCCGTGGCGAGGCGCCCGCGACAACACGGTCGCGGGCGGCCGCCCGGTGCCGGGCAGCGCGTCGCCCGGCACGGCGGGTGGGCCAGTGCCGCGGGTGGGCCGCGGCCGGCGGGGCGTCAGGCGTCCGCCAGCAGCTCCAGCACCCGCAGCTCCGCCTCCGCGCGGGGGGTCTCCGGCCGCACCGGGGCGACCACGCCGTCGTGGAACAGGTCCACCACCCGGGGGTCCACGTACGAGGTGCGGGCGACGGTCGCCGTGTTGCCCAGCAGCTCCGCGACCTGACGCATCACCGCCGCCACCGCCCGGCGGCGGGCTGTCACGGAGCGGGCCGGCGCGTGGCCGGCCAGCTCGGTGGCCGCCAGCACGGTGGCGTGCCAGGTGCGGAAGTCCTTCGCGGTCATCTCGCCGCCGCTGGCGTCGCGCAGGTACTCGTTGACCTCGTCGCTGCGCACGTCCCGCCAGCCCCGGCCGTCCCAGTAGCCGAACAGCCGGTCGGCGGCGCGCCGCCGGCGACGCAGGTTGGTCAGCACCCGGCACAACTGCGGGTCCTCGATGCGGCGCACCTGCTCGACGCCGCCCTTGGCGGGGAACTCGAAGACCACGCAGCCGCCCCGGCTGCGCGCGTGCTCGGGGCGCAGCGTGGCCACGCCGAAGGTGGCGTCGTCGCCGACGGCGTACTGGTCGCTGCCGACGCGGAACATGCCCATGTCGAGCAGCCGGGTGACCGTGGCCAGCACGCGGTCCCGGTTGAGCCCCCGGCCGGACAGGTCCCGCCCCACCCGCTCGCGCAGCACGGGGAGGCGCTGGGCGACCTCCAGCACGTGGTCGAACTTCGCCTCGTCGCGCTGCTGCCGCCACCGGGGGTGGTAGAGGTACTGCTTGCGCCCGGCCGCGTCGACGCCGGTGGCCTGGATGTGCCCGTGGGGGTACGGCGAGATCCACACGTCCCGCCAGGCCGGCGGGATCACCAGCTCCCGCAGCCGGGCCAGCTCGTCGGGGTCGCGCACCGGGTCGCCGGCCGGGTCGAGGAACAGCCAACCCCGGCCGCGCCGCCGGCGGCCGTAGCCGGGCCTGCCCGGGTCGCTACGCCGTAACCGCACCGGCAACTCGCACCGCCTGTTCCGCCTCCGCCACGGCGGCCAGCACCTCGCCGACGCCGATCGCCGCCAACGCCGGGTCGGTTCCTACCCCGGCAGGTGCGGGCCAATCCCCCTCCGGCCCGCCGCGCCGGGGCGCCCCCGCCCACAGCGCCCGGTGCCACGGCCGCTCCGCCGGCGGCCCCCACTCAGCCGGCGGGACCGGGCCGAAGAGGACCACCGACGGGGTGCCGTAGCCGGTGGCGAGGTGGGCGACGCCGGTGTCGCCGCTGACCACGAGGCGGGCGTGCGCCACCAGGGCGGCCAGCCCGCCGAGGTCCGTGCGGCCGGCGAGCACCGCGTCCGGGGCGAGCCCCGCCTGACGGGCCACCCGCCCGGCCAGCGCCCGCTCGTCGGCCGACCCGGTGACCACCACCCGGTGGCCGCGCCGCGCCAACGCGCGGGCCACCGCCGCGAAGCGCCCGGGGGGCCAGCGCTTCGCCGGGATCTTGCTGCCCGGGTGCACGACGCTCACCCCGGCCGGGGTCGGGCCGGCGGGCGGGCGGCGCAGGGCGAGGTCGGTGCGGTCGGCGGGGATGCCGTACCAGTCGAGCAGCCGGCACCAGCGGTCGACCTCGTGTTCGTCGGGCCGCCAGTCGGGGCCGTCGGCGTGCCCGGCGTCGGGGTTGGCGAAGGCGAGCAGCCGGCGCGGCCGGGTGGCGGCGAGGAGCCGGTGCGACTGCGGGCCGCGCCCGTGCAGGTTGACGGCCAGCTCCGGGGGCGGGCCGGGCCGGTCGAGGGGGGCCAGGCCGGCTGCCGGCACGAGCCGGTCGACGCCGCCGACGAGGCCGACCAGGGGGGCCAGCCAGGCGGGGGCGGCCAGGGCGAGTTCCCGGCCGGGGTGGGCGGCGCGCAGCGCGCGCAGCGCGGGCACGGCGGTGGCGAGGTCGCCGACGCCGAGGGCGCGCAGGGCGAGGATCACGGGTACGACGACTCCCGCTCGGCGCAGACGACCAGTTCGCGCACGGCGCTGCCGGGCGGCTGGGACAGGGCGAACAGGACGGCGGCGGCGGTGTCGGCGGGGTCGTTGAGGCTGGCGTCGGGGCCGGGCCGGTACTGGGCGTCGCGTTCGTCGAAGAACGCGGTGCGCATGCCGCCGGGGACGAGCAGGGTGACGCCGACGGAGCCGGCGAGCTCGGCGGCGAGGGCGCGGGTGAAGCCGACCACGCCGAACTTCGCGGCGCAGTAGGCGGTGGCGTCGCTGACGGCCTTGACGCCGAGGGTGGAGGCGACGGTGACCACGTTGCCCCGGGCCGCCTCCAGCCACGGCAGGGCGGCCCGGATCACGGCGGCGGTGGCGAGCAGGTCGACGGTCACGATGCGGTCCCAGGTGTCGCCGGGGACGTCGGCGAGCCGGCCGGGCACGTCGATGCCGGCGGCGGTGACGACGGCGTCGAGGCCGCCGGAGCGTTCGGCGAGGTGCCGGGTGGCGGCCTCGGCGGCGCGGGTGTCGGCCAGGTCGCACTCGGCCCAGGGCACCCCGTCGGCCGGCGCCTGCCGGTCCAGCACCACCGGCCGGCCGCCGGACTTCGCCACGGCGGCCACCACGGCCGCCCCCAGCCCGCTGGACCCGCCCGTGACCAGGACGGTCGGCCCGGCTCCCGGTGCGCTCGCGCTCATCGTGCCCCCTTGATCGTCGTGCCGTCCGCGTCGACGCCCACCCGCCGGCCCGGCGTCCGGAGCCCGCTCGTTCCGCCGGTGGCGCGGGCGGCGGCGATCATGTCGGTGGTCGAGCGCCCGTCGAGGTACGGGACGACGACCGTGTGCCCGCCCCAGCGGCGCAGCACCTCCGCCTCGGGCAGCGCGGGCTCGCCGCCGCCGGCGTAGTCGCCGCCCTTGACCCACACGTCGGGGCGCAGCCAGGTCAGCGCCGCCTCCGGGGTGGGCTCGTCGAAGACCAGCACCGCGTCGACGCAGCCCAGCGCCGCCAGCAGCCGGCTGCGGTCGCCCTGCGGCACCACCGGCCGGTCCGGGCCCTTCAGCCCGGCCACGCTCGCGTCGGAGTTGACGCAGACGACGAGGCAGTCGCCGAGCTGCCGGGCCGCCTCCAGGGTGGCCACGTGCCCGGCGTGCAGCAGGTCGAAGCAGCCGCCGGTGGCCACCACCGTGCCGCCGCCCGCGCGTACCCCGGCGACGACCTCGGCGGCGGCGGCGACCCCGATCCGGGGCCCGCCGGGGCGCGACGGCGGCGCGGCGGCGGCCCGGACCGGGGCCGGCAGGGCGGCGGCCACTCCCCCGGCGGCGACGTACCTTGACGCCTCGGTGACGGCCTCCTGCACCGCCTCGGAGACCAGCGCGCCCCGGGACAGGGCGATGGCGGCGGTCGCGGCGAACCGGTCGCCCGCGCCGCAGGTGTCCCCCTCGGCGCTGGCCGGCGCGGGCACCACCAGCGGCGTGGAGCCGGCGTGGCAGAGCAGCGCCCCGTCGCCGCCCAGGGTCACGGTGACCGCGCCGGCCCGCCAGCGCCGGCGCAGCTCCTGCGCGCCCCGCGACGCGGTGGCCAGCCGGGACGCCCCCGGGGCGGCCTTCACCAGCTCGCGCACCTCGGACTCGTTCGGGGTGGCCAGGTGCACGCCCGGCACGGCGGCGGGGCCGCGCGGGTGCGGGTCCCACACCACGGGGGCCCGGGTGGCCGCGAGCGCCGCCCGCAGCGCCGGCTGGCGGGCCACCCCCCGGCCGTAGTCGCTGACCAGCACGGCGGACGCGGCGGCCAGCAGCCGCAGCACGGCCTCGCTCGGCTCGCCGGGTTCCCCGTCCGCCCCGCCCCGGTCGTGGCGCAGCAGCACCCGGCCCCGGGCGTGCAGCCGGATCTTCTCGCAGGTGGCGCCGCGCAGCGGCAGCGCGTACACCTGCACCCCGGCGGCGGCGAGCAGCTCGGCCAGCCGCGCCCCGCCCGCGTCGTCGGCGAGGGCGGTCACCAGCGCCACCTCGACGCCCTGCGCCGCCGCGAAGACCGCCGCGAGGCCGGCCCCGCCGGGCCGGTCGACGGCCGTGGACTCGTCGAGGACGGGCACCGGCGAGTCCGGGCAGAGCCGGTTCACCGCCCCCTCGACGTCCCGGTCGAGCAGGGTGTCACCGACCACCACCACGGGTCCCGTCATCAGCTCGCCTCCTCATCCCGCCTCGGGCTGCCGGCCCGTACCGTCGTCGAGCACCACCTCGACACCGGCGCGCACCGCAGCGTCCGGTCCGCCGGCCGCCGGCGCCGCGCTGGCGGCCGGTGGCACGGCGCGGCCCGCCGCTCCGCTGGCGGCCGGCACGGCGCGGCCCGCCGCGGCCAGCGCGGCGGGCAGCACCCGGTCGACGTACTCGCAGAGCACGTGGGTGGAGACCAGGTGCAGCTCCTGGACGACCTGGCTGTCGGGGGAGGCGATGGCGAGGGTGTCGTGGCAGGCGTCGGCGAGGGGGTTGGGGGCAGGGCCCGTGAACGCCCAGCAGCGCAGCCCGGCGTCGCGGCCGGCGTGGGCGGCGGCGACGAGGTTGGCGCTGACGCCGCTGGTCGACATGAGCAGCAGGATGTCGTCGGGCCGGCCGTGGGCGCGGACCTGCCGGGCGAAGACCTCGTCGTAGCCGTAGTCGTTGCCGATGGCGGTGAGCGCGCTGGTCTCGGCGTGCAGGGCGATGGCCGACAGCGGCTCACGGTCGTCGCGGAGCTTGCCGACGAGTTCGGCGGTGAGGTGCTGGGCCTCGGCGGCGCTGCCGCCGTTGCCGGCGACCAGCAGCCGGCCGCCGGCGGCCAGCCGGTACGCCAGCTCCCCGCCCCAGCGGGCCAGCAGCTCCTCCGAGCGCCGGTAGGGCAGCAGCGCGGCGGCCAGGGCGGCCAGGTGCGCGTCGAGCACCGAGGCGGCGGCGGGACCGGCCGGGCCGGCGGCGGGCGCGGCGGAACCGGTGGCGGGCCGGGCCGGGCCGGTGGCGGAACCGGCCGGGCGGGCCGGGCGGGCGGCGGCCATCAGGCGACCACCCGGGTGGGCCGGCGCACGGCGGCCACCGCGCCGTACACCTCCGCCAGCCGCTGCGCGGTGGCCGCCCAGGAGTAGCTGCTCCGGGCCCGGTCGCGGGCCGCGGCGGCGTACGCGAACCGGCGGATCCGGTCGTCGAGCAGGCCCCGGATCGCGACGCCCAGCGCACGCGGGTCCCGGGCCGGCACCAGGTCGCCGGTGACCCCGTCGAGCACGGTGTCGGTCAGCCCGCCGACGGCCGTGCCGACCACGGGCACCCCGCAGGCCATGGCCTCCAGCGGGGTCAGCCCGAACGGCTCGTACCAGGGGGCGGCGACCAGCACGTCGGCGGAGCGGTACCAGCGGCCCATCTCCTCCCGGGGCACCGCCCCGACCAGGCGCACCCGGTCGGCGACGCCGCACTCGCGGGCAAGGGCCCGCAGCCGCCGGGCGTGCGGGTCGGTCTCCAGCAGCCCCTCGGGCGGGCCGCCCACCACCACGCACTCGGCGTCGGGCACCAGGGGCATCGCCCGGATGACGTCCTGGAAGCCCTTGCGTTCCACCAGCCGGCCGACGGTGAGGACGCGGGCCCGGCCCGGCTCCCGCCCGACGGCCGGGCCGAGCGGGGCGAACGTGCTCAGGTTGACCCCGGACGGGACCACGCTGATCCGGCCGCGGGGCACCCCGAGGCGGACCAGCTCGCCGACCTCGTCCTGGCACTGGGCCACCACCCGGTCGACGGCCCGGCCCAGCTCCCGCTCGTCGCGGATCCGGCCGTGCGGGCTCGTGTCGTGGGCGCCCTGGTGCCGCCGCTTCACGGTGCCCAGGGCGTGGTACGTCTGCACCACGGGCACGCCGGTGCGCCGGCCGGCGGCCAGCGCGGCCAGGCCGCTCATCCAGAAGTGGGCGTGGACCACCTCCGGCGTCCAGTCCCCGCCGCGCCACCGCTGGGCGAGCCAGCGGCCGAACTGCGGCATGTGCGGCAGCAGGGCGTCCTTGGCCATCGGCTCCGCCGGGCCGGCCGGCACGTGCACCACGTCGTACCCGTCGGGGGCGCGGACGGCCACCGGCAGGTCCACCGCGTCGCGGCGGGTGTAGACCCGCACGTCGTGACCGGCGGCCACCAGCGCGGCGGAGAGCTCCGCGACATGCGTGTTCTGGCCGCCGGCGTCCTCGCCGCCGAGGACGGCGAGCGGGCTGGCGTGCTCCGAGATCATCGCGATGCGCATACTTCCTCCTCCAGCAGCCGGTCCCAGTCGGCGAGGAAACGCTCCAGCCCGTAGCGGTCCCGGGCGGCCTTGCGCGCCGCCGCGCCCGCCCGCCCGGCGGCCTCGGGGTCGTCGAGGAACCGGCGGGCGGCCCGCAGCAGGTCGTCGACGCGGGTGGAGAGCGCGCCGGCCTCGGGCGGGACGGCCACCACCGCCTCGGTGGTGGCGAGCGCGACGACGGGCATGCCGATGGTCATGGCCTCGACCAGGCTGAGCCCGAGGGAGGTCCACCGGCACAGGTGCAGGTACGCCCGCCGCCGGCCCAGCTCGGCGTGCATCCGTTCCTGCGGCACGTCGTCGTGGCTGACGACCCGGTCGGCGGGCAGCCCGAGCCGGTCGGCCAGCCCGGCCACCCCCATGCCGAAGACGTCGAGGGGGGCCAGCTCGGCGAAGCGGGGCAGCAGGTCGGTGCCGGTGACCCGCCAGCGGCGTACCGGCTCGTTGATGACGACGGCGAGCCGGTCGAGTTCGCCGGTCCACTCGACGGCCGGCGCGACGACGCCGTGCTCGACGACGGCGGTGCGGGTGGCCCCGTTGTCCCAGAACAGCTCGTTGAACCCGGTCACGTGGGCGAGCAGCAGGTCGTCGCGGTCGGCCATCGGGTGACGGGTGTTGGGCACGTCCCCCTTGGGGGTGTTGTGCTCGACGTAGATCGCCGGCACGTCCCGGCCGACCCGCCGGCCCAGCCAGTCGCAGGCCAGGTCGAACTCCTCGGGGCGCTGGAGGACGACCAGGTCGACGTCGGCCCGGCGCAGCTCCTGCGGGGTGACCTCGACGGCGCTGTCGGGCCACGGGTAGGTGCGGGCCCGGCCGAGGCCGTAGGGGCCCCGGTCGGGGGTGACGGGCACCAGGTAGCGGTGCCTGCCGTGCACGAAGGACGTGGTCCAGGAGCCGTGCACGTGCCACACCAGGACGTTCATCGGCCGCTCCAGACGCCGCCGGCCGGCACGGCCACCCGGTCCGCCGCGCCGGCCGCCCCACGGCGCGTACCGTCCGGGTCGCCGTCCCGGCGAGGCGCGCCCGTCGGGTCGGCGGGCGTCCCTGCGCGGACGCCGAGCAGGCGCAACGCGTCGAGGACCGCGCCGGGGTCGATCCCGGCCAGGCAGGGGTGCCCGGGTACGGGGCAGGTGGCGGCGCGGGTGTCGCGGCAGGCGGCCCCGGCGTCGCCGAGGCGCACGGTGGGCACCCGGTACGGGCCCCACTGCCCGTACGGGACGGTCGGGGCGAACAGGCTGACCACGGGCACGTCGAGGGCGGCGGCCAGGTGGGCGGGTCCGGTGTTGCCGACGACGAGCGCGGACGCGCCGGCGATGATCCCGGCGAGCTCGGCCAGGCCGGTGCGCCCGCCGAGGTCGACTCCGCCGGCCGCGGCGACCCGGGCGGTGAGTTCGCTTTCGCCGGGTCCCCCCGTGACCACCACGCGGTGGCCCGCCCCGGCGAGCGCCCGGACGATCCGGGCGGCCAGTTCGGGCGGGCAGGCCCGGGCCGTGGCCGTCGAGCCGGGGTGCAGCACGACGTACCCGGGCCGGTCGAGTTGCGGCGGCGGGGCGGGCACGGCGTCGCGGCGCAGGCGCAGCCGGGGCTGGTCGCCGCCGGGCAGGGCGTGGCCGGCGGCGGCGGCCAGCGACAGCGCCCGCTCCGGCTCGGGCACCCCCGCCGGCACCCGGTGACGCACGTCGAGGAGGCTGCCCGGGTAGTCGTCGCTGATCGCGGCGATCCGGGGCACGCCGGCCAGGCGCAGCAGCAACGCCAGCGGCAGCGGCGACTGGTGGAAGCTGGTGAAGATCACCGCCTCGTCCGCGCCCACCGCCGCGAGCCGCTGCACCAGCCGGTGGGTCCGGTCCGCGTCCACCGGGCCCGGGTCCGGGTCGATCCACTCCAGGGGCCACTCGACGATCTCGTCGACCCCGGGCAGCAGCTCCGCCGCCGCCCGGCCGCGCGGCCCGCACAACAGCACCACCCGCCGCGCGTGGGCGGCCACCGCCCGGATGCCCGGCCCGGTGACCAGCACGTCGCCGGCCGAGTCGCTGCGCACCACCAGCACCGTGCCCGCCGCGCGGGGCGCGCCCGGGGCGACGGCGGCCTGCCGGCGCAGGATCTCCTCGACCGCCGCCGGCAGGGTGGGGCGCACACACGGGGCCGCCGCGACCTCCTCGGGCCGGGTGACGGGCGTCGGCACCAGCACCCCGTGCGCCCCGGCGGCCAGGGCGGCGGCCATGTCCCGCCCGATGTCGCCCACCACCACGCAGCGCTGCGGCGTCGTGCCCAGCCGGGCCGCCGCCGCGTGGACGAGGCCCGGGGCCGGCTTGCGGCAGTCGCACCCGGCGTCGTCGTCGTGCGGGCAGACGTGCCAGGAGTCGAACGGTCCCAGCAGCTCCTCGACGCGGGCGTGCACCCGGTCCAGTTGCCCCGCCGTGAAGCAGCCCCGGGCCAGCCCGGACTGGTTGGTCACCACGGCCAGCCGCAGGCCCGCGGCGCGCAGCCGGTCCAGGGCCTCCCGCGCGCCGGGCAGCGGGCGCACCTTGTCGGGGTCGCCGTTGTACGGCACGTCCTCCACCAGCGTGCCGTCGCGGTCCAGCAGCACCGCGTCGAACAGGACGCCGCCGGACCCGCCCCGGCCAGGACCCGGGTCGACCCGGGCTGACCTGCGCTGATCCGGCTCCTTCTGGTCCCGTCGCACGGGCGGCGGGTTCCCTGCGCCCCGAGGAGTAAACGTCGCCGGCGGCGCGGTGCCCGCCGCCGTCGGGCGCGGCGACACCCGCCGCCCCGCCACCGTCCGGTGCCGCGATACCCGCCGCCGCCGAGAAGCTAACCCGTCCGGCTCGTTAGGGGCCGCCGGGAGCGGGGTACGGGGGCGCGGTGGCGATTGTGGAGAAAGTGATCCCGGCACCCCCGCAGCAGGTGTTCGACGTGCTCGCCGACGGCTGGACGTACAGCGACTGGGTGGTGGGCACGGTGCACGTGCGCGACGTCGACGACGCCTGGCCCCGCGTCGGCGCGCGGCTGCACCACAAGGCCGGGCCGTGGCCGTTCTCCCTCCAGGACGCCTCGACGGTGCTGGCCTGCGAGCCGCCGCACCGGCTGGTGCTGAGGGCGGGGCTGTGGCCGGCGGGCGAGGCGACCGTGATCTTCACCCTGGAACCCGTCGGCGACGGCGCGACGCGGGTGCGCATCGGGGAGGACTTCGCCGCCGGCCCCCTGCGCTGGGTCCGCACCAAGCTCAACGACCTGGTGCTGCACCAGCGCAACAAGGAGACGCTGCGCCGGTTGTCCGACATCGCGACCCGGCAGAAGGCGGACCGGTGACGCGCCGCACCGGCCCGGCGACGGGGAGGCGGGGGCGACGACCCTAAGGCCCGCCGGTCGGACGGCCCGGCGCGCCACCGGGCTCCCCGCCCTGCGCACGGCATGTCGCGCGCGCCGGACGGGGAGCCATTACGACATGGAACGGGCAACTGGCTACCCTCTCAGGTAAACCTGTCGGCAAACCGAGGATGTCCGTCATGATCGAACCCGTGCAGTTGCCCGCCCCGTGGCGGGACGCACGCCTGACCGTCGTGGTTCCCACCTACAACGAGGCGGGTAACCTCCCGGTCCTGGTCGAACGGCTCCTCGCGCTGCCGCTGCCGGGCCTGAAGGTGCTGGTCGCCGACGACAACTCCCCCGACGGCACGGGCGAGGTGGCCGACAAGCTGGCCATCGAGCACCCCGAGCGGGTGGAGGTCGTGCACCGCGCCGGCAAGGAGGGCCTCGGCCGGGCGTACGTCGACGGGATCGGCCGGGCCCTCGACGGCGGCGCGGAATACGTGGCGCAGATGGACGCGGACCTGTCCCACCCGCCGGAGGCGCTGCCCGGGATGCTCGGCGCGCTGCTGTCCACCCAGGCCGGTGTGGTCATCGGGTCACGCTACGTGCCCGGCGGCCAGCTCGACGAGGCGTGGCCGCTCTATCGCCGCGCGCTCAGCGGCTGGGCCAACCTCTACGTGCACACGCTGCTGCGGGTGCGCATCCGCGACCTCACGGCGGGCTTCAAGATCTGGCGGGCCGACGCGCTGCGCGACATCGGGCTGAACCGGGTGCAGTCCAACGGCTACAGCTTCCAGGTGGAGATGCACTACCTGGCCACGAAGCTGGGGCACACCATCCTGGAGGTGCCGATCCGGTTCGAGGAGCGCCGCGAGGGTGCCTCGAAGATGACCACCGCCACCAAGATCGAAAGCGCGTTGATGCCGTTCAAGCTGCGCACCCGGCACCGCAACATCGAGGGCTGACGGACCGCCGGGCGGCTCAGCGGTAGATTGCGCGGTGCGCCGCGCCGACGACGCCCGCGTACAGGCCGCCGGTGAGCGCCCGGTCGCGGGCCAGGGCGGCCCGGGCGGCGTTCGCGCCCGGCGCGCCGTGCACCCCGCCGCCCGGGTGCGCGGAGGCGCTGGCCAGGTACAACCGGTCCACGGGGGTGTCCGCGCGGCCGAGTCCGGGGATCGGGCGCAGGAAGAGCTGCTGGTACGCCGCCGCGGTGCCGCCGCCGAGCGCCCCGGAGACCAGGCTCGGGTCGCCCTGCTCCAGGTCGGCCGGGCCGGCGACGTGCCGGCCGAGGATCCGGGCGCGGAAGCCCGGGGCGGCGGCCTCCAGCACGTCCTCCATCCGCGCGACGTGCGCGGCGACGTCCTCGGCCCGCCAGTCGCGCCGGAACGGCAGGTGGGTGTACGACCACAGCGACTCGGTGCCGGGCGGGGAGTGGCTCGGGTCGGCGACGCTCATCTGCCCGACCAGCAGGAACGGGTCGCGCGGGACCTCGCCCCGGGCCAGCGCGGCGGAGTACGTGGTGAGGCCGTCGAGGTCCGCGCCGAGGTGCACGGTGCCGGCCCCGGCCACGGCCGGGTTGGTCCACGGCACCGGCCCGGACAGCGCCCAGTCGACCTTGAGCGTGGAGCCGTCCCAGCGGAAGTGCGCCAGGTCCTCCACGAGCCGGGGCGGCAGGACCGCCGCGCCGACCAGGTCGAGGTAGAGGGCGGGGGCGGGGACGTCGGCGAGCACGGCCCGCCGGGCCCGCCAGGCGCGGCCGTCGACGGTGCGTGCCCCCATCGCCCGGCCCCGGGCGGTGAGCACCCGGTCGACGCGCGCGTCGTGGACGATCCGGCCGCCCCGCTGCGTGAGCCGGTCGACCAGCGCGTCGGTGATCCGCTGCGCCCCGCCGACCGGCACCGGCCAGCCGATCTGCTGGCCGAGCATGGCCAGCAGCCAGCCGTACACGCCGGAGCCGGCCTCCTCCGGGGACAGGTCGGTGTGCAGGGCGCAGCCGGCCAGCAGCAGCGTGCCGCCCTCGCCGTCGAACAGCTCGGCCCCGAGCTTGCGCACGGGCACGACGAGCCGGCGGGCCAGCCGCAGCGCCCCGCCGACCCGCAGCCGGCGCAGCAGGCCGACGCCGCCGCGCACCGGCGGGAAGGGGGTGGTGATGGTGGCCAGCATCGGCCCGGCCACGTCGAGCCAGTCGGCGTACGCGTGCCGCCAGCGCTCCCCGTCGGCGGGCGCGAACGCCGCCAGCGACGCGGCGGTGGCGTCGAGGTCCCGGTTGAGCACGGCCGCCCGCCCGTCGGGCAGCAGGTGCGCCAGCACGTCGGGGGCGTGGGTCCAGCGCAGCCCGTGCCGGTCGAGGTCGAGGCCGGCGAGCACGGGCGAGGCGTACCCGAGGGGGTAGAAGGAGCTGTAGAGGTCGCTGAGATAGCCGGGGACGGTCACCTCGGCGGAGCGCACCGCCCCGCCGGGCGCGCCGGTCGCCTCCAGCACCAGCACGTCCCAGCCGGCGTCGGCCAGCAGGTTGGCCGCCACCAGGCCGTTGTGGCCCGCGCCGACGACGATCGCGTCGGCGCTCTCCGGGCCGGTCGGCACGCCGGACGCGGCGGCGGTGGGTAGGCCGGTCGAGGTCATCCGACCCGCCTACCCGGGGCCGCGCGCGGCGAAACGCGTTTGCCGGGCCGGGGGCGGGGGATGCACCGCCGCATGTACACGGTTGCGCAGCTCATCGGTGGGGTGTGGGGCGCCGGCGGCGCGGGGGGCGAGCTGGTCGTCCACGATCCGGCCGACGGCCGTCCGGTCAGCACGGTGCCGGTGGCGACGGCGGACGAGGTCGGCAAGGCGGTGGAGGCCGCGCGGGGCGTCGCCCCCGGCTGGGCGGCGACGGACCCGGCGCAGCGGGCCGCCGCGCTGCACCGGGCCGCCGACGCGGTGCAGGGCGCGGCGCAGGAGCTGGCGGCGGCGGTGACGGCGGAGATGGGCAAGCCCCTCGCGGACGCCCGGGGCGGCGTCGAGGCGGGCGTCGGCACCCTGCGACAGTACGCCGAGCTGGCCCCGGTGCGGGGCGGGCGCACGCTGCTCGGCGGCGTGGGGTCGATCGACTTCATGACGCCGCAGCCGCGCGGCGTGGTCGCCGCGATCACCCCGTGGAACGACCCGGTGGCGGTCTCCTGCGGGCTGCTCGGCGCGGCCCTGGTGACCGGCAACGCGGTGCTGTACAAGCCGAGCGAGCGCGCCCCGGCGACGGGGTGGCTGCTGGCGCGGGCGCTGGACGAGGTGCTGCCCCCGGGGGTGTTGTCGCTGCTCACCGGCGGCGGGGAGGTCGGCGCGGCGCTGGCCGGCGGCGACGTGGACGTGGTGGCGCACGTGGGCTCGACGGCCACCGGCCGGGCGATCGCCGCGGCGGCGGCCCGCACCGGGGCGAAGGTGCTGCTGGAAAACGGCGGCAGCGACCCGCTCGTGGTCGACGCGGGCGTCGACCCGGTCTGGGCGGCGGAGCAGGCGGCGCTGGGCGCGTTCGCCAACGCCGGGCAGATCTGCGTGGCGGTGGAGCGGATCTACGTGCACCGGGACGTGGCGGAGGACTTCGTCGACGCGCTGGTGCGGCGGGCCGAGGCGCTGCGGGTCGGCCCCGGGCGGGAACCGGGCACGGAGCTGGGGCCGCTGGTCGACCGGCGGCACCGCGACCACGTGCACGGGCAGGTGACGGCGGCGGTGGCCGGCGGGGCGCGGCTGCGCGCCGGCGGGGTGCTGCCGGACGGGCCCGGGGCGTTCTATCCGGCGACGGTGGTCGTCGACTGCCGGCACGAGATGACGCTAGTCCGCGAGGAGACGTTCGGGCCGGTCGCCCCGGTGGTGGTCGTCGACTCGTTCAGCGAGGCGCTGCGGTGCGCCGCCGACTCGCCGTACGGGCTGGCCGCAACCGTGCTGACCGGCTCGATGAGTCACGCCCAGCGGGCCTGGCGGGAGCTGCCGGTCGGCACCGTGAAGGTCAACGCCGTGTTCGGCGGCGCGCCGGGCGGGGCGGCCCAGCCGCGCCGGGGCAGCGGCCAGGGCTTCGGCTACGGCCCGGAGCTGCTCGACGAGTTCACCGCCACGAAGGCCGTGCACATCGAGGCCCCGGGCGGCGGCCACTGGTGAGCGTACGGCGAGGGGGCCCGGGACCGCGCGGTCCCGGGCCCCCGTCGCGGTGGGTGCTCGGCCGTGGTGGCCGGTCAGCGGCCCCCGCGCGCCTTGCGGGTGGCGTTGTCGTTCGCCTTCTCGATGGCCTTGACCAGTTCCGGCTTCGTCATCCGGGACCGGCCGGGCACGTCCAGCTTGCGGGCCACCGCCATCAGGTGGTCCTTGGTGGCGTTGGCGTCGACGCCGCCCGCCGTGGGCGCGCGCCGCGCGGGCCCGCCGCCGGCCGCCTGCCGGTCGCTGGGCCCCTTGCGGCCCTTCGGCTCCCAGTGGTCGCCGACCTTCTCGAACTCGTGCTTCACGGCGGCGAAGGCGGTGCGGTGCGCCCGCTCCCCCTCGCCGTACGTCTCCACCGCCGAGTCGTGCGTCTTCTCCCAGGTGCGCTGCGCCTTCTCCGGGGAGCGCCGCAGCGTGCTGGGCAGTACCTCGCGCCCGGGCATGTCGTCCTCCTCCGCGTCGACTGCTTCCCGATTGACCGTTCCCCCGGGGCGCGCGGGCAAACCGTCGCGTCGCGCGGCGGACCGGCCCGCCCCGTGCCGGGTTTGTCGATTTCCGCCGCCGGGTACGGGCGGGGCCAGGCGAACGCCGGGTGCCGGTCACCCGGCCGTCCGGGACGCAGGGGGCGGTCATGGCAGCGACGACGGAACCGGACACGGCGGTCCTCGACGGCGGGCGGGCGCGGCGGCCCCGCCGCGTACGCCAGCTCAGCTGGCCCACCTGGCGCGGGGTGCTGGTGCGCAGCGGGCGGAACTTCGTCAAGGACAACTGCGCGGACTGGGCCGCCGCGCTCACCTACTACGGGGTGCTCGCCCTGTTCCCGTCGGCGATCGTGGTGGTCGCCCTGGTCGGCCTGGTCTCCGACGGCGAGCGGACGGTCGACACGGTGATCGACCTGGCCCGGGACGTCGGCGCGGGGTCGGTGGTCGGCAACGAGGGGTTCGTCAGCGTGGTGCGGGGCGTGGTCGACCAGAGCGGCGGCGCGAAGACGCTGCTCAGCTTCGGCCTGCTCGGCGCGCTGTGGTCGGCGTCGGGGTTCATCGGCGCGTTCACCCGGGCCTCCAACGCCATCTACGGGGTGCAGGAGGGGCGGCCGGTGTGGAAGCTGCGCCCGTTGCAGATCGGGCTGGCCGCCGTGACGCTGGTGCTGCTGGCCGTGGTGGCCACGGGGCTGATCGTCAGCGGCCCGGTCACCGACGCGGTGGGCGACCTGCTGGGCGCGGGCGGGCTGGCCCGCACGGTGTGGGGCGTGGCGAAGTGGCCGGTGCTGGCCATGGTGATGATGGTGCTGCTGTCGCTGCTGTTCTGGATCGCCCCGAACGTGCGCCAGCCGCGGTTCCGCTGGCTCACCCCGGGCGGCGCGGTCGCCCTGGTCTCCTGGGCGCTGGCGTCCTTCGGCTTCGGCCTGTACGTGGCCAACTTCGGCTCGTACGACGTGACGTACGGCAGCCTCGGCGCGGTGATCGCGTTCCTGGTCTGGCTCTACCTGTCCAACTCGGCGCTGATGCTGGGCGTGCAGATCAACGCCGAGCTGCAACGGGGCCGGGCCTTGCAGGCCGGTGAGCCGGACCCGGAGGAGCCGGTGCTGCCGCCGCGCAGCCCCGCCGGTCCGTGACGGCCGGCGCGGTTTACCGGCGTCCGCCCCGGGTAGCGCAGAAGGCATGGAACGTGGCAGCAGCAAGCACAGCCCGAGGGTCGACGAGCAGATGAGCCAGGAGGTCAGCGGCCTGGTCCAGGGCCCCGGCACCGGCGGCTCACGGGTCGACGAGTTCCGCCAGCCCGAGCCGGCCGGCGAGGACCAGCCGGAGGCCACCACGGCTCCGGCGGGCGAGCTGCGCTCCGGTTCCCCGCAGGGGATGAGCTCCACCGACGTGGAGCAGCGCAGCCGGCTCGGGCGGTTCATCACGATGACCGCCCTGCCGGGCGACCGGGAGGCGCTCGTCGCGAACGCGCGCGACAACGACGCGCCGGACGACCTGGTCGCCGCCCTGGAGGGCCTGCCCCCGGGGACCCGCTACCAGACGGTCTCCGAGGTGTGGGCCGCCCTCGGGCACAGGAACGAGACGACGCGTTGGTGAGGGGGATCGTCCCCCGGCCCGCCCCGCACCGACGCACCGAGGAGGATTGCTGATGAGTGGCGTCACCGAGCACGTGGACGTGTCCGTCCCGATCCGGACCGCGTACGACCAGTGGACGCAGTTCGAGGAGTTCCCGCACTTCATGGAGGGGGTGCAGGAGGTCCGGCAGCTCAACGACACGAAGACCCACTGGACGGTGGAGATCGCCGGGGTCAAGCGCGAGTTCGACGCCGAGATCACCGAGCAGCTACCCGACGAGCGGGTGGCCTGGCGCTCCACCGGCGGCACCCAGCAGGCCGGCGTGGTGACCTTCCACCGCCTCGACGAGGCGAACACGCGGGTGACCCTCCAGCTGGAGTTCGAGCCGCACGGCGTGGTGGAGCAGGCCGGCGACAAGCTCGGCGTCGTCGACCGCCGGGCCAAGGGTGACCTGGAACGGTTCAAGCAGTTCATCGAGCGGCGCGGTCAGGAGACCGGCGCCTGGCGTGGCAACGTCGACCGCCCCCGGCCCTGACCTTCCCCCGCACGAGCTGACGACGGCCGCCGGCATCCGGCGGCCGTCGTCGCGGCCGGGGTCGTTTGCGATCACCGGCCCCGGGTACCGCGAAGGGCATGACCGACAACGACAGCCACGTGTGGCGCGACGAGCAGCGGCTGCCCCTGGAGGAGCTGGACCGGGCCCTGGCCCGGTCGACCCTCGACGGGCAGGCCGACGACGTGACCGGCAACGACGCCGGGGAGGAGGCCGCGTTCGGGCACGGCCCGGAGGCGGTGGACCGGGGCGCGTCGCCGGCCGGCCGGGAGCGCGAGCGCACCGACGCGGAGCGGGCGTACCGGCCGTCGACCACGGGACGCACCGGCCCCGACGCCATGTGACCGCCGGCCGCCGCCCGCCCCCGGCGGTCAGGGCCGGCGGGACGCGACGGCGTGCAGGGTGGTCAGGGCCGCGGCGAGGACCACCAGCGCCGGCCCGAGGGCCTCGACCGAGGTGTACGCGACCAGCGCGCCGATGCCGGTGGGCACCAGCGCCCCGCCCAGCCCGGCCGCCGCGATCTGCACGCCGATGGTCCGGTCGGCGTGCGCGGCGCCCACCCGCTCGGCGGTGCCGAGGGTGAGCAGCGGGAACACGGGCGCGGCGGCGAAGCCCAGCACCAGCAGGCCGGCCACGGCCACCCAGGCCGGCGCGGGCAGGGCGATCAGCACCGCGCCGGCGACCATGCCGAGCAGGCTGGCGCGCAGCACCCGCCCGGTGCCGAGGCGCTCGGCGACGAACCCCTGCACCACCCGCCCCAGGAACAGGCTCCCCCAGTACCCGGAGACGCAGACGCCGGCCACCCCGGCGGCCAGCCCGCGCCCCTCGGTGAGCAGCAGGAACGCCCACAGACCGGCGGCGATCTCGATCGCGACGTACACGGCGAAGGCGAGGGAGCCCAGCCAGACGGCCGGCAGGCGCAGCGTGTCGCGGACCCGCACGGGGTCGGTGGTGGGCAGCGGGGCCGGGCCGGCGGCGGGCGGGGGCGGCGCGGTGCGGTCGGCCCAGGCCCGGACGGTGAGGGCGAAGGCGGTGCCGAGGGCGAGCTGGGCGGCGGCGACGATGCCGTAGCCCCAGCGCCAGGAGAGGCCGGCGCTGAGCACGGCGGTCATGATCAGCGGGCCGATGGCGACGCCGAGGCCGAAGAAGGCGTGCATCCAGTTCATGTGGCGGGGGCCGAAGGCGTTGGCCGCGTACGCGTTGAGCCCGGCGTCGATCGCCCCCGAGCCGAGCCCCAGCAGCAGCGCGCACCCCGTCGTGACGGCGAGCCCCGGGCTGGAGGCGTAACCGGTGAGCGCGAGGCTGGCCAGCAGGGTGCTGCCGGCGAGGAGCCGGCCGACGCCGAGCCGGGCCAGGGAGAACCCGGCCAGCACGCTGGCGGTGAGGTAGCCGGCGGTCCCGGCGGTCAGCATCAGGCCGACGGCCTCCGTGGGGACGCCGAAGTCCGCCCGCATGGACGGCCAGCCGACGCCGAGCAGCCCGTCGGGCAGGCCGAGGCTGACGAAGGCGAGGTAGGCGAGCAGGAGCAGGGCGGGGCGGGGCGACGCGGGGGTGGACACGATCGACCATCCTGCCTCACCCCGGCGAGAACGACCAACGGCTTCCCGCACCTCCCCCAAAGCGCCAAAAAGTGCGGCACCCCCGGTCGGAAACCCGGACAGGTCATCCAGAATCGTCCGATCGGGTGACGGCGTTCCCGGCGCGTCGCGCAAGACTTTCCGAATGCAACAGGGCTCCGGCTTCCTCACCGTTCGTCAGCGTCGCCTCGCCTGGCTCGGCTTCCTCCTCGCCGCCGTCCAGGCGCCGGTCGCCGCCAGGTTCGCCACCGACGACTCGTGGCTGTTCAGCCTCTGCGTCGCCCTGATGGTCGCCACGGTGATCATCGCCGACGACGCCGCCCGGCGTCGTCCGGCGAACGCGCCCTCCTCCGACTAGCCGCCGCGGCGGCGGCACCGGCCCCGCCGGCCGAACCACCCACGTCGCTCACCGAAGGTGACAGCGCGGCGTCAGCACGCGGCCCGACCGACACCTGACGCTGGGTGATTCCCGCCCAAGCTCGCCCCACCCGCGCCCCTCCCTTTGCTCTGCACCCACATGCGCAACACCCGACCTGAGCTGGGGATGTCCGAAAAGCCGCCGGGCGAAGGCCGCGGCGTGCGGTTGCGCTGCGTGAGCCGTTGCGTATTCGGGTGCAGAGCAAAGGGGTTGCACCGGCACGGTGCAACCCCACGCGTTGGCGGCAACGCAGGGTAACGGCTTGGTGAGCGAGCAGGAGCGCAGGCCGCAGGCCGCAGGCGGCCCCGCGAGCGCCGCCGCCGGGCTCGGCGTCAGTCTCCGGCCGGGCGCGCCTCGTGACCGGGGCGGCCCCGGGTGCGCCGCCGCTCCTTCATCTCCGCCTCGTACAGGTGCCGCCGGCCGCCAACCAGTTCGTCGCGGGCCTGCCGGTCGAGATCCCGGAACAGCGCGTAGTAGCCGTCGTCGAAGTCCTCGACGATCTGGAAGGTCCACCGGCCGGCGATCACGTTGCGCCCGAGCAGGTCGGTGGCGATCCGGTCGGCGATCGCGTCGTGCCCGGCGGCGCGGAACCTCTCGACGGCGTCGTCGAGCATCAGGTCGGCGTGGCCGACGAGCTGGTGCAGCGCGTAGAGGTGTCCGCGCGCCCGCTCGACGGTCTCCAGCGCCTCGCTGAGCTTGCCCAGCGCCTCGACGGTGGCGTCGCTGACCCCGGCGGGGCGGCGGTGCCGCTCGTCGGGTCCGTCCTGCTGTCCCATGCGTTCCTCCACGGTGCCGGTCGCGCCGGTGTCGACCCGTTCTCCCTTCTGCCCCGCGCCGGGCGGGTCAATCCCGGCGGCCGGGGTGCCGGCCCCCCGGTGGAGGAGCCGGGACCGGCCGAGCGGCGGAGGCGCATGAGGTTACCGGCCGGTTAGCCTCGGTCCTCATGCGTGTGCCGTCGAACCGGGCCCCGGGCCGCTCCGCCGTGGACTCCGCCAGCTCCACCCTCGCCGGGCTGACGGTCTCGATCGGCACCGCCGGGCTCGCCGCCGCCGCCACCCGCCCCGGCCTGCTGGCCGAGGTCGACCAGCACGCCGCCGCCGTCCGGGACGCCCTCGGCGGCGACCACCGGCCGCTGACCCCCGCCGCGCTCGCCGGCTACGCCGAAGGCGTCCGCGACGCGGCGCGTGAGCACGGCTGGCAGCCGCCCACCCGCCCGACGGACTTCGCCGAACCCGACTGGCTGCTCACCCGCCTGCTCGCGGTCTGCGCCCTGGCCCGTTCCCTCGGCACCCGCCCGGCCGCCCCGCCGCCGGCGCTCTGACCGCGCCCAGGAAGCAGGACCGCACCCGAAGCGGAGGGGACCCGTGCGGGCCCCCTCCGCCTCGTGCTGCCCCGGTCAGCTGCCCGGGCGGCCGAACTGCTGGGTCTCGTCGCCCGGCATGTTGCCGGAGCGGTACGTCCCCTGCCCGCCGCGGGCGCCGGTCATCGACCCCTCGGGCGTGGCCCGGGCGCGCTCGCCGCCCCGGTCGGCCATCTGCCGTTCGACGTCGCCCCGTCCGGTGGCCTGCGCCTGGCGGTGCTCCCGCAGCGCCCGGGACTCCTCGGCGGCCCGGTCGAGCCACCCCTCCCAGCGGTTCTGCATCGGCCGCACCAGGCCGCCGCCGACGCCGATGATCAGGATGCCGGCCACCGTGGCGAGCACCGCGATCAGCACCGGCGTGGTGACCGTGGTGGCGATGCCCACCTGGTTGAGCGCGGCGATGACACCGAGCGCCAGGATGAAGATCGCCGTCACGTCGGCCAGCACCCGGCCGTAGGACAGGCCGCCCAGGAAGCCGGTGACCAGGTCCCGCACCGCGTTGGCGATCGCGGCGGCCACCACCACGATGACGATCGCGATGAACGCCCGGGGCAGCCACGAGACCACGCCCCGGATCAGGTCGCTGATCGCGTTCGGCCCCCACACCCCGAAGGCGAACTGCAGGGTGAACAGCAGCACGGCGTAGTACGCCAGTTTCGCCAGGATGTCGCTGGCGTCGTACTTGGTGCGTTCCAGCGCGCGCCGGACCCCGCCCCGTTCGACCGCGCGGTCGAACCCCACCCGTTCCAGTGCCGCGTCCACGATCTTGAGGACCGCTTTGGCGATGAGCCACCCCACCACGAGGATCACGATGAACGCGATCGCCCTCGGGACGAAGAGCAGCACCGACCTCCACATTTCGGTCAGGGCGTAGCCGATGTCTACCTGCCCGACCGCGAGGGTTTTCTGCATGGTGTCCCTCCTGTCGCATGGACTTCGGCGCGCGCATACCCGCCTCCGTGCGGCGCACGCCGCGCGGCGCGTACCGAATTTCCCGACATCGCCGCCCAGAACGGCCCTGACCTGCGTTGATGGGCAGCGGTCGCCCGCCGGGCGCGAACGCCCGACGCCGGTCGGCCCCGCGATCGGGCCGTGGGCGGGGCGCTCCGGCTAGGCTGCGGACATGCCAGGCACGGTCGGGCGAGTCCCCACGCCAGCAACGCCCGCCGCGGAGGCGTCGGCCCCCGACGCCGCGGGCGTCGTTCCCGGCCGCTCCCGGGCCGCGACGACGCCCGGCCCGCCCCAGCACTGGGACCCACTGGTACGCGGCGCGGCCGAGCTGATCCTCGCCTCGCCGGTGCCGATGGCGCTCGCCCTCGGCGACGATCTCCTGCTGTTCTACAACGACGCGTACGCGACGCTCATCGGCGACCGCCACCCCGGCGCGGCGGGCCGGCCGGCCGGCGAGGTCCTCGCCGACGTGTGGGACGAGCCGGGCGTCGGCGACGCGTTCGAGCGCGCCTACCGGCAGGGCGAGTCCTCCCTGGAACGGGAGGCGGTGCTCCCGTACGACCAGCAGCGCCCCGACGCCCGGGGGCAGGCGCTGTTCACCCGGGGCCACTCGCCGGTGCGGGACAGCGCGGGGCAGATCGTCGGGGTGCTGACCGTGACCGTCGAGACCAGCCAGGTCACCGAGCAGTTGCAGAGCCTCAGCGACGTGGCCGCCGCGCTGGCCGGCACCCTCACCCTGGACGACGTGGCCCGGGTCGCCCTGCGCTACCTGCTCACCGCGTTCGACACCGACCGGGTCACCTTCGGCGTCGACGACGGGGCGGGGTGGCGCACGGTGCGGCGGGTCCGCGGCGAGCTGCTGGACGAGGCCGACGAGCGGCTGCCCCCGCTGTGGCGGCGCTCGCCCGCCGAGTCCACCGGTCCGCTGATCGTCGCCGCGCGCAGCGGGGTCGCCCAGTTCGTCTCCGACGGGCAGCCGCTGCGGGACATCGCGGTGGACCGGCACGACCAGAAGGTGCGGGCGCTGGCCGCCCAGCCGTTGCGCACGTCGGCCCTGCGGGGTGGGCTGACCGTCGGCTACCACGCGGCGCGCGCCTGGTCGGCCACCGAGCGGGCCCTGCTGGCCGCCTCGGCCGAGCTGATCGGCCAGGCCGCCGAGCGCGCCCGCCGGTTCGAGACCCAGCACGGCACCGCCCAGCTGCTGCAACGCAGCATGCTGCCGGAGCACCTGCCGGACCTGCCCCGGCTGCGGATCGCCGCCCGTTACGACGCCGGTGTCGACGGCAACGCCGCCGGTGGCGACTTCTACGACGCGTTCCTGCTGCCCAGCGGGGAGCTGGGCGTCGTCCTCGGCGACGTGGCGGGCCACGACGTGCAGGCGGCGGCCCGGATGGGCCAGGTCCGGGCGGCGCTGCGCGCGCTGGCCCTGACCGATCCCCGGCCCGACGCCGTGCTCGCCGGGCTGGACCGCCTGGTGGGCAGCCTCGGCGCCGAGACCGGCAGCCAGGAGCTGTTCGTGACCGTGGTGTTCGGGGTGGTCGACGCGCAGCGGGAGCGGCTCACGCTGGCCAGCGCCGGGCATCCCGCGCCGCTGGTGCGCCGGGGCGGGCTCGACGGGGAGCCCGTGGCGGAATATCTGGACGTGCCGCCCGGCGCCCCGCTCGGGCTGGGCTGCGACCCGCGCACCACCACGGTCCGCTTCGCCCCGGGCGACACCCTGCTGCTGTTCAGCGACGGCGTGGTCGAGCGGCGGCGGCAGAGCCTCGTCGCCGGGCTGGACAGCCTGGCCGCCGCCGTGGCGGGGGCGGCCAGCGGCGATCCCCGGGCGCTGTGCGCGGTGGCGACGGCGGCCGTGGCCGGTGCCACGGAGGACGACGTGGCGGTGCTGGCGGTGGAGCACGCGCTGATCCCCAGCCGCTCGGCGAGCATGGAGGTGCCGGCGGAGCCGACCGCGCCGAGCCGGGTGCGGCACTGGCTGACCGCCCAGCTCACCGACTGGCAGGTGCCCGAGGCCGTGGTCGGCGCCGCGGTGCTGTGCACCAGCGAGTTGACGACCAACGCGCTGCTGCACGCCGGCACCGCCGCCCGCGTCGAGATCGACCTCAGCCCGGAGCGGCTGCTGGTGTCGGTGGCCGACTCGGGCACCCGGGGCACCGTGACCCGGGCCCGCACCGACACGTTGAGCAGCCGGGGCCGAGGGCTCGGCCTGATCGAGCAGCTCAGCGACGCCTGGGGCACCGACCCGACGGTCCGTGGCTCGACCGTCTGGTTCGAGATCCTCATCCCGGCCGGGTGACGCGACGCCCTCCGGCCGGGTAGGCGGGCCCCGACCGGGTAGGAGGGCACGCATGGCCACCGACAATCAGCGCGGCGTCCTCTTCGACGTCGACGGCACCCTGGTCGACACCACCTATCTGCACACGGTGAGCTGGTGGGAGGCGCTGCGGCAGGCCGACCAGCCGGTGCCGATGGCGACCATCCACCGCGCCATCGGGATGGGTTCCGACAAGCTCCTGGACCACCTGCTCGGCCCGGAACGGGACCGCGCCGCCGACGGGAAGCTGCGCGACGCCCACGACAGCCTCTACGGCGAGTACTGGGAACGGCTGACCCCGCTGCCCCGCGCCGCCGACCTGCTGCGCGCCTGCGCCGCCCGGGGGCTGCGGGTGGTGCTCGCCACCTCGGCCGCCGCGCACGAGGTGGGGGCGCTGCGCCGGGCGTTGGACGCCGACGACGCGATCACGACGGTCACCTGCGCGGCCGACGCCGAGCAGAGCAAACCCGCGCCGGACATCCTGGTCGCCGCGCTGGAGCAGGCCGGCCTGGACGCGTCCCGGGTGGTCTTCGTCGGCGATTCGGTCTGGGACGTCGCCGCCGCCGGCGAGCTGGACATCCCGTGCGTGGGGCTGACCTGCGGCGGGACGAGCCGGGGCGAGCTGGCCGGGGCGGGCGCGGTGGCCGTCTACGACGACCCCGCCGCCCTGCTGGAGGCGCTGGCGAGCTCCCCGCTCGCGGCACCGCGCTGACCGCCGCCCGGGTCTGACCGCCGGGGCCGCGCCGCACGGGGCGGGGCACACGGGGCGCGCCGCACGGGGCTGGGGGCACGGGGCTGGGCACATCGATTCCGGCGAGCACGCTTACCGCGGCCGTGCACGGGGCAAGGTCCGTGACCACTCGCCCGCACCTCGCGGGCGGGCGGAAGGGTGGTGCCGTGGAGCCGGTAGACGTCTCGTTCGCGGTGGTGGGGCTGGGCACCCTGCTCGCCGGGATCCTCCCCCGGGTGCTGGAGCGCCGTCCCCTGTCGATGCCGATCGCGTTCCTCGGCCTGGGCATGCTGATCTTCATCCTGCCGACCGGGCTGCCCGGCCCGGACCCGCTGGAGCATTCCGAGGTCGCCACCCACCTCACCGAGATCGGCGTGATCGTGGCCCTGATGGGCGCCGGGCTGAAGATAGACCGCCCGCTGAGCTGGGCCCGGTGGTCGTCCACCTGGCGGCTGCTGGCGATCGCGATGCCGCTGTGCATCGCGGCGGTGGCGCTGCTGGGCTGGTGGTGGGCGGGGCTGATGCCGGCCGCCGCGCTGCTGCTCGGCGCGGCGCTCGCACCGACCGACCCGGTGCTCGCCTCCGACGTGCAGGTCGGCGAGCCGACCGACGTGGAGGACTCCGAGGACGAGGTGCGGTTCGCGCTGACCAGCGAGGCCGGCCTCAACGACGGCCTGGCCTTCCCCTTCGTGTACGCGGCCGTCGCCATCGCCAGCGCCGGGCTCGCCCCGCGCGAGTGGTTCGTCGACTGGTTCACCGTCGACGTGCTCTACAAGCTGGCCGTCGGTGTCGGCGGCGGGCTGGCGGTCGGCTGGCTGCTCGGCAAGCTGTTCTTCCGGGCCCCGAGCACGCTGCGCCTGGCCCGCCACGCCGAAGGGTTCCTGGCGCTGGCCGCGACGTTCCTGGCGTACGGGCTGGTCGAGGTCGTGGGCGGCTACGGCTTCCTGGCCGTGTTCGTGGCGGCGCGGGCGATCCGGGCGGCCGAGCGCACCCACGAGTTCCACTCGGTGCTGCACGCCTTCGCCGAGCAGGTCGAGCGGCTGCTGACCGTCCTGTTGCTGCTGTTGTTCGGCGGCGCGGTGGTCGGCGGGCTGCTCGCCCCGCTGACCTGGCCGGCGGCGCTGGTCGGGCTGGCGCTGGTCTTCGTGGTCCGGCCGCTGGTCGCCTGGTTGTCGCTGCGCGGCGCGCCGGGCCGGCCGGCGGAGCACTGGGTGATCTCCCTGTTCGGCATCCGGGGCGTCGGCTCGTTCTACTACCTGGCGTACGCGACGACGAAGGCCGACTTCCCGCAGGCCGAGCTGCTGTGGGCCACGGTCGGTTTGGTGGTGATCGTGTCGGTGGTGGTGCACGGGGTGGCCGCCACCCCGGTCATGCAGCTCCTCGACCACCAGGGCGAACGCACCGGCTCCCCCGCCTCCCGCGATCTTGCACTTACGGCCCGGGAATAACGGGCATAAGCCCCGCGCCAGGGGCCGCAACTGCAAGATCGCCGAGGGGGTGGGGGTCCCGGGGGTCAGGGGTTAGGGGGTCAGGCGGGTGGTCAGGGCTCGGGCGAGGTCGTGGCCGGAGCGCCAGGCGCTCTGGATCCGGGGCTCGCCGAAGGCGTCCCCGGCCAGGCCGATGCCGTCGGCGTCGAGGTGGTACGTGCCGTCGCCGGCCCGGTCGACGGGCTTCGCGTACGTCCAGCGGTGCACGTGCACGTGCTCGGCCCGTTCGGGCAGGCCGAGCAGGTCGCGGACGGCCTCCTCGATGGCCCGCGCGGCCCCCGTGGGCTGGGCGAGGTGCCCGGCGGCGAACTCGGGCGTGGTGTGCGCGACCAGCACCGGGGCGTGGTCGCCGCGCCGGTCGCCGTCGTCGCAGACGAGGCTGAGCAGCGGGTGGTCGTTGACGAACGCGCCCCGGAAGTCCGGCCAGGACCGGGCCGGGAAGCGCAGCACCGCGCTCAGCGTCGGCGACCAGCGCTGCGCCTGCACGGCGGCGGTGGCCGCCCCCAGCGCCGGGTCGAGCAGCAGGGCCGCCTGGGGGCCGGGCACGGCCAGCGCCACGGCGGCGCAGGGCTCCCCGTCGACGGTCGGCCCCGGCTCGACGCCGAGCACCAGCCGGTCGACGACGACGGGCAGGTCGGCGGCCAGGTGCTCGACCAGTGAGCGCAGCCCGCGCGGGGCGGCCCAGCGCATCGGGCCGGGCACCTCCCGCCGGCCGGCGGCGGAGTATGCCACGAAGGTGTCGGTCCATTCCCGGGCCAGCCCGGCGGCTGCCCAGCCGCGTACCACCTCGGCGAAGCCGGGATCGCTCACGGTGAAGTACGCCGCGCCGAGGTCCGCCGGCCGCCCGTCGAACCGCTTGCTGGCCATCCGGCCGCCCGGCACCCGGCCGCGCTCGCGGACCTGGACGGGGATCCCCGCCCGGCGCAGCTCGGCGGCGCAGGCCACCCCGGCGATGCCCGCCCCGACCACCACGACGCGCGTCCGGTCCGCTCCCATCCGATGATGGTAGGGGCTGGGACGCCTCGGCGGTCTGGCAAGCTCGTGGGGTGACCGACGACCTGGATCGGGCGCTCGCCGGGGTCGGGCCACGGCTGCGGGCGCTGCGCCGGCAGCGCGAGACGACGCTGGCCGAGCTGTCGGCGGTGACCGGCATCTCGGTGAGCACCCTGTCCCGGTTGGAGTCCGGGGCCCGCCGGCCGACCCTGGAGCAGTTGCTCCCCCTGGCGCGGGCGCACGGGGTGACGCTCGACGACCTGGTGGACGCCCCGCCGACCGGGGACCCGCGCATCCACCTGCGCCCCGTCACCCGGCACGGCATGATCATGCTGCCGCTGACCCGCCGGGCGGGCGGCATCCAGGCGTACAAGCTGGTGATCCCGGCGGGGGGCGGTCGCCGGGAGCCGGACCCGAAGACCCACGAGGGCTACGAGTGGCTGTACGTGCTCAACGGCCGGCTGCGGATGGTGCTGGGCGAGCGGGACCTGGTCCTCTCCCCCGGCGAGGCGGCCGAGTTCGACACCCGCGTGCCGCACTGGTTCGGGGCCGCCGACGCCAGTCCGGTGGAGTTCCTGAGCCTGTTCGGCAGCCAGGGCGAGCGGGCCCACCTGCGCGCCCGCCCGAAGGCGTGAGCCGGAAACCGGTCGAACGGCGTCACAGGGTCTTCACATGCTGGCAATAGACGCGTACCTTGTCGAGAAAGCGTGGGAGCGCTTCCACGCATAACCATCGATCAGTGGAGGACGACGCCCATGCGAAGCAGACCGGCGCTCGCGGCCGTGGCCGCCAGCGCGACCGCACTCACCGCCGCCACCGTCGCGGTCGGCCTGCTCGGGGCCGCCCCGGCCGCCGCCGCCGACTCCGCGTTCTACGTCGACCCGCAGGCCAGCGCCGCCCGCTGGGTCGCCGCCAACCCCGGCGACTCCCGCGCCGCCGTGATCCGGGACCGGATCGCGAGCGTGCCGCAGGGCCGCTGGTTCACCACCACCAACACCTCGACCGTACGGTCCGAGGTGGACCAGTACGTCGGCGCCGCCGCCGCGGCCGGGAAGATCCCGATCATGGTGGTCTACAACATCCCCAACCGCGACTGCAGCGGGGCCAGCACCGGCGGCGCGCCCAACCACACCGCCTACCGGCAGTGGGTCGACCAGGTCGCCGCCGGCCTGGCCGGGCGGCCCGCCACGATCGTGCTGGAGCCCGACGTCCTGCCGATCATGACGAACTGCCAGAACTCCAGCCAGCAGGCCGAGACGCGGGCGTCGATGGCGTACGCCGGCAAGAAGCTGAAGGCCGGCTCGTCCCAGGCGAAGGTCTACTTCGACGCGGGCAACTCGGCGTGGCTCGCCCCCGGCGAGATCGCGTCCCGGCTCAACGGGGCGGACATCGCCAACAGCGCCGACGGCATCTCGCTCAACGTGTCGAACTACCGCACCACCGCCGAGTCCGTGTCGTACGCCAAGCAGGTCATCGCCGCCACCGGCGTCTCCCGGCTGAAGGCCGTGATCGACACCAGCCGCAACGGCAACGGCCCGCTCGGCTCCGAGTGGTGCGACCCGCCGGGGCGGGCGATCGGCACGCCGAGCACCACCGCCACCGGCGACTCGGCGATCGACGCGTTCCTGTGGGTGAAGCTGCCCGGCGAGGCCGACGGCTGCATCGCCGCGGCCGGCCAGTTCGTCCCGCAGCGGGCCTACGACCTGGCGATCGCCGCCGGCCCGGTCCCGACGACCGCCCCGCCGACGACCGCCCCGCCGACCACCGCGCCCCCGACCACCGCGCCCCCGACCACGGCGCCGCCGACGACGAACCCACCGGCCGGCGGGTGCACGGTCACCTTCACCCCGAACACGTGGGCCGGCGGGTTCACCGCCGAGCTGCGGATCACCAACGGCGGAGGCGCGCTCAACGCCTGGTCGCTGTCCTTCGGCTTCCCCGCCGGCTCGGGCGTGCGACTGGCCAGCGGCTGGAACGGCGAATGGAGCCAGAACGGCGACACGCTCCTCGTCCGCAACGTGGCCTGGAACGGCAACCTGCCGGCCAACGGCACGGTGAGCGTCGGGTTCCAGGGCACCTCCTCCGGGTCCTCGCTGCCCGCCCCCAGCGGCTTCACCCTCAACGGCTCCCGCTGCAACTGAGCAAGGAAGGGCCCCCTGTTAACGCCTGCGGTATAGAAGGGTCCCCTTCTCACCAGCACCACCCGGCCCCGGCCGCCGCGCGAAAGCGTGGCGGCCGGGGCCGGCGCCGTCCGGTGGGCGGCGACGGCGGTCAGGCGCCCTGGCCCTGGTTCTGCATGAGCCCGCCGTCCATGAAGTACGTCGACCCGGTCACGTAGTCGGCGTCGTCGCTGGCCAGGAAGACGGCCAGCCGGCCGATCTCCTCGGGCTCGGCGGCCCGCTTCCACGGGATGGACTGCACCTGCTCCTCCAGGTACGCCGGGTCGTCGATGGCCTTCTGGTTGAACGGGGTGAGCACCATCCCCGGCCCGATGTTGTTGACGTTGAGGTGCATCGGGGCGACCTCCAGCGCGAGGCTCTTGGCGAACTCCAGCAGCGCGCCCTTGCTGGTGTCGTAGTCCGACCCACCGGCCCGGGCCACCTCCTGGTGGATCGACGTGATGTTGATGATCTTTCCGTGGCCGCCCTGGTCGCGGCGGTGCTGGACGAACCGCCGGGAGCAGAAGAACGCCCCGTAGACGTTGGTCCGGATCGCCCGGTCCCACGTCTCGGTGTCCAGGTCCGCCACGGGGATGCCGGAGGCGTCGACCCCGGCGTCGTTGATCAGCACGTCGAGGCTGCCGAACTCGGCGATGGCCGCGTCGAACATCGCCTCGACGTCCTGCTCGTCGGTGATGTCGCAGCGCACCACCGCCGCCCGGCGGCCGGCCTGCTCCACCCGGTCCCGGGTGTGCTCGGCCCCCTGCCGGTCGTGCAGGTAGTGCACCACCACGTCGGCGCCCTCGCGGGCGAACTCGATGGCGCTGGCCTGCCCGATCCCCGAGTCCGAGCCGGTGATCAGGGCTGTCCTCCCGTCGAGCCGTCCGGTCATCAGCGTGCTCCCTCCGGTCGTGCCGTGCCCGTCGGCACGGTCTGGCGCGGGCGGTCCGCACCTGCCGCACGCCGCCGCCCGGCGGCGTCGGCGTCGGTGTTGGCGTGCCGCCCGGCGGCCTCCGTCAGCCGGCCGGCGGCGTTGATCAGGCCGATGTGCGAGAACGCCTGCGGGAAGTTGCCGAGCTGCTCCCCGGTGGCCTGGTCGATCTGCTCGGCGAACAGGCCCAGGTCGTTGACCCGGCCGGCGAGGGACTCGAACAGCCGCCCGGCCCGGTCCGTCTCCCCGGCCAGGGCCAGACACCCCACCAGCCAGAACGAGCAGATGACGAAGCCCGCCGGGTCGCCGTCCCAGCGGCGCAGCAGGCCGTCGTGGGACAGCCGCGCCTCGACGACGTCGATGGTGGCGCGCATCCGCGGGTCGTCGGCGGGCAGGAACCCCACCAGCGGCATGAGCAGCACCGAGGCGTCCAGGTCCGCCGAGTCGAAAGCCCCGGTGTACGCGCCGACCCGCTCGTTCCAGCCCCGACGCAGCACCGCCGCGCGGACGGCGTCGCGGGCATCCGCCCAGCGGGCCACGTCGGCGGCGTCGCCGAGGCGGGGTCCGAAGCGCACCGCCCGGTCCAGCGCGGTCCAGCACTGCACCTTCGACGACACGTAGTGCCGCTCCGCGTCGCGGGCCTCCCACATCCCGGCGTCCGGACGGTGCCAGTCGGCGACCGCCTGGTCGGCCAGGGCGCGCAGGAGCTGGTGCACCTCCGGGTCCATCGGGTCGAGGTAGTGGCGCATCAGCCACGCCGCGTCGAGGACCTCCCCGAGCACGTCGGTCTGCCGCTGCCGCCACGCGTCGTTGCCGACGAAGACGGGCCGGCTGTCGGCGTACCCGGCGAGGTGGTCGAGGCGATGCTCGCTGAGGTCCCGCTCCCCCTCGACGCCGTACATGATGGGCACCGGCTGGTTGCCGATGCGGCCCATCGCCCGGGCCACCCAGGAGAACTGCCGGTTCGCCTCGTCGGGGCAGGCCGCCAGCCACAGCGCCTGGAGGGTGAGGCTGAAGTCCCGCACCCAGACGAAGCGGTAGTCGTAGTTGCGGTCCCCGCCCAGCGCCTCGGGCAGCGAGGTGGTCGCCGCCGCGACGATCGCGCCGCTGGGCTGGTACGTCATGCCCTGCACGACCAGCGCGCTGCGCCGCACCACGTCCGGATAGCGGCCGTCGTACGGGTGCAGCCCCGCCCAGGAGCGCCAACCCACCGCCGTCTCGGCGACCGTCCCGGCCGCGTCCGGCGTCACCGGTTCCCCGGCGTCGTACGTCGGGGCGTACCCGAGGGTGAAGCCGTAGGACTCGCCGGCCCGGACGGTGAACGTGGCGGTGGCCTCGCTCTCGCCGCAGGTCAGCGGCACGTCGCCGCGCAGCCGCAGGCGGGCCGCCCCGGCGGTGGCGTCGAGCCCCTCGGGGTGCGCGGCCAGGTACGCGGCGACCCGGCCGTACTCGAAGCGGGGCCGGTAGGTCAGCCGCACCGGCACCGCGCCGGAGACGCCCTCGACCAGCCGGGCGAGCACGCGGGGCGAGCGCAGGCCGATGTCGTGCCCGCGCGCCCCGGGCTCCAGCGCGAGCGCGTCGGTCACCGCCACCGACCCGCCGTCGGTGGTGAAGACGGTACGCAGCACCAGCGTGTCGTCCAGGTAGGAGCGCTCGCTGGTGTAGCCGGCCTCGGGGCAGATCGACCAGTGCCCCGCGTCGTCGTCGAGCAGCCGGCCGAAGACCGACGGGGCGTCGAACCGCGCCGGGCACCACCAGTTGACCGAGCCGGCCCGGTCGACCAGGGCCGCGCTGCGGCCGTCGGCCAGGAAGCCGTGCTCGCTGATCCGTCCGCTGTCCACGCCGGTGCCTACCCGCCCGGGCCGAGCAGCATTCGCCGTCGACGGCGACGTTACCGCCCGCCGGCCGGGGGAAGGCGGGTGGTCGACGAAGGAGGACACCATGACCAGACCCACGACCTCGACTGCGGCCTGGCAACCCGGGATGCCGGGCGCGAACAACCTCCCGTACGGCCCGGCGGGCCGGCCCGCCGCGCCCGGTGGCGACGGCCACGGCCCGCAGATGGGCCCGCCGACGGTGACGATCGGGTCGTACCCGGACTATCCGTCCGCACAGCGGGTGGTGGACTATCTGGCCGACAACCGGTTCCCGGTGGAGCACACCGCCATCGTGGGGACGAACCTGACCCTCGTCGAGACGGTGCTCGGCCGGCTGACCACGGGCCGCGCGGCCCTGATCGGCGCGGGCACGGGCGCCTGGTTCGGCCTGTTCATCGGCCTGCTGTTCGGCATCTTCACCGCCGGTAGCTGGATCGCGGTGATCCTGGTCGGGCTGGTGATCGGCGCGATCTGGGGGGCCGTGTTCGGCGCGGTGGCGCACGCGATGAGCGGGGGCCAGCGGGACTTCACCTCGGCGAGCGCGCTGCGCGCCGCCCAGTATGCGGTCACCGTCGACGCCGGCGTGGCCGACCAGGCCCGGCAGCTGCTGGGCCGGATGCACATGACGCCGACGGGCGCGACCGCCCGCTGAGCGGTGACCCGACTGCCCGTCGCGCGGCCCCGGGGACTCCCCGGGGCCGCCCGGCCGGCCGCCCCGCCCATGATCGACTCGATGTCGGCGACATGGCGGTATCCGGGCGGCCGGGATACCGCCATGTCGCCGATATGACGCGCCGGCCCGGGGCGGGCCGAGGCCGGGGCGGGCCAGGAGGCCGGGTCAGCCGGCGCGCTTCGCCCGCTCGACGAAGCCCCGCCACGCGGCGGGCGCGAAGGTGAGCGTCGCGCCGGCCCGGTCCTTGCTGTCGCGCACCAGCACGACGCCGGGCAGGTTGTCGGCGACCTCGACGCAGTTGCCGCCGTTGCCGCTGCTGCGGGTGCTCGTGCGCCACCGCGCGCCGGTCAGGTCCATGCTTTCGCCATCTCCCCGAGTAGGTCGGCCGATTGCCAGTGGGAGAGCGCCTCGCCGCGCACGTTCTCCCAGACGGTCAGCAGGGCCGCGATGTCATCCGGGTCGGTGACGAGCTGCCCGTCGAGCTGGGTGTCCACATAGCCCGCCGTCCGCAGCTCCGGCCCCACCGCGACCACGAACGGGCCGTTGAGCCCAGCGTACGCCCCGACCGTCGACGGCACGACGTGCACGCGGACGTGCGGGGCAGCGCAGGCCGCCACCAGGGCCTCCAGCTGCCCGCGCATGGTCTCCGGGCCGCCGACCGGGCGGCGCAGCGCCCCCTCGTCGATGACCGCCGTGAGGCGGGGCGGGTCGTCGCGGCGCAGGACGTCCTGCCGGGCCAGCCGGTTGGCGAGGTGCTGCTCGACGTCGCCCGGGGCGATCAGGCCCGCGCCGCCGAGCACCGCGCGGGCGTACGCCTCCGTCTGGAGCAGGCCCGGCACCACCATCGACTCGTACGACCGCAGCGACACCGCCTCCCGCTCCAGCTCCTGCCACGGCCGGAACCACGCCATGGGATAGCGACGTCTCGACGTGTCCGGCCAGATGTCCCGGATGGGCTGGCCGAGCGCCTCGGCCGCCGCCAGCCGGTGCCGGGCGTGGGGTATCCGGTCCTCGTTCAGCCACCGGGCGACGGTCTTGCGGTCGACCCCCAGCCGGGCGGCGAGGGACTCGATGGAGTGCCCGCTGTCGCGCAGGGCGAGGCGCAACGCATCGTTCATGGTCTCCCCCGTGGTCGTGTGGGATGTCTGGGCACCATAGCCAGCACGGGCTGTTCCTGTCCGCTCACACACGGCAGGTTGGGGTGTCGAAAGGCGCGGATCGACGGGACCGGGAGACGCCATGACACACCAGACAGGACGCGAGCCGGGGCCGGCGGTGCGCCCCGCCGACGTGCCGGTCGATCTGGAGCTGCACTGCGCGGGGCGGCCCGACTGGCGGTGCGCGCACGACGGCGAGCCGTTCCCCTGCGCGACCTGGCGGGCCCTGCCCCTGGACGACAGCCTGCGCGCCGTCCTGCTGGCCGCGTTCACCCTGTTCCTGCGCCCGGCGATCCGCGACCTGCGCGGTCAACCCGACGGGCCGACCCCGCCGGAGATCGTGCGGCGGTTCCTGTGGTTCCTGCCGGTCACCGACGAGGAGGCGCGCGCCGTCGCGCTGCGGTACCGCTGATGGCGCGCCCGCGCCCCCACCTGCCGGTGCGCCCCGTGTGGCTGTGCTGTCGCTGCGGCGCCCCGTGGCCCTGCGGCGCGGCCCGGCTGTCGCTGCTGTCGGAGTACCGGGGCGAGCGCACCTCGCTGCTGGTCTACCTCGCGGTGCTGCGGGAGGAGGCGAGGGAGCACCTGACCGCCCTGCACCCGGCGAACCCGCCCGGCCTCGCCCACCATGATCGACACCATGTCGGCGACATGGCGGCATCCGGACCCCCTGGATACCCCCACCCGCCCGACATGACCCGACCCCCGACCGGCCCCCGGGGCGGGCCGGTCAGGGGTCGGTCGCCAGGCGGGCGTGCAGGTGCTCGTCGTGGCGGCGGCCGTCGCCGTAGCGGTGCGACTCGCGCAGGGTGCCTTCGAGGGGGTAGCCCGCCCGTTCGGCGACCCGGCAGGAGGCGGGGTTGGCCACCGCGTGGAACAGTTCGACGCGGTGCAGGCCGAGCATGGCGAAGCCCCAGGCGGTGAGCCGCCGGACGGCGGCGGTGGCCACGCCCCGCCCCCGGGCGGCGGGGGCGGTCCAGTAGCCGATGTTGGCGTGGCCGCCGCCGATGCCGCTCAGCGACACCGAGCCGAGCAGTTCGGTGTCGCCGGGGTCGGCGACGGCGAGGGAGACGTGGTCCCCGGCGGACCAGTCGGCCCGGCGGCGCACCCACTCGCGCGCCCCCGCCTCATCCATGTCGCCCTGCGGGTTCCACGTCGCCACGGCCGGGTCGCGCAGGGCGGCCAGCACGGCGGGGGCGTCGGCCGCGCGCCAGGGGCGCAGCAACGCCCCGGGGGCGGCCAGGCGTACGTCGTCGTCCATGGTTCAGCAGTCTGTCAGCCGCCGCCCGGCGTCGCCCGGCGTTTCTCGTTCAAATCCGAAGCGCTCCGCCGAAGGCACGGAAAGTAGTGCAGCTCACCCCCGCGCCACAGCACTTGTCAAAATTTGAAAGAGTGCTACTGTTGCGGCATGACGGAGAGCCTGGACAGCGAGCGGATGGCCTGCTGGCGGGCCTACATCGAGTCGAGCCAGCGGCTGTTCACCCAGCTCGAGGACGACCTGCGGGCCGACAGCGAGCTGAGCTTCGCCGACTACCACGTGCTGGTGCTGCTCTCCGAGGCGCCGGGGCAGCGGCTGCGCATGGGCGAGCTGGCCGGCCGACTGGTCTTCTCGCCCAGCCGGCTGACGTACCAGATCACCACCATGCAGAAGCGCGGCCTGGTGGCCCGGCAGTCGTGCGCCGAGGACGGGCGCGGCAGCGAGGCGGTGCTCACCGCCGCCGGGCTGCTGGCGCTGCGCGAGGCCGCGCCGCACCACCTGCGCTCCGTGCGCGCCCACCTGATGGACGACCTCGACGACGCCGAGGTCGCCTGCCTGACCCGGGTCTTCGAACGCCTCGGCCGGCGGCTGCGCGCCGACCGTGACGCCTCGGCCACCCCCCGCGAGTAAAGGAGTTCGAGATGCCCGCCATCACCGTCGACGACGTCCTCGTCCTGCCCCGCCTGCCCCGGCTCGACGAGTCCACCCGCTACCGCCCCGTCCGCAAGCTCACCACCGCCCCCAGCGGCTACGAGGGCGAGGGCTTCCCCGTCCGCCGGGCCTTCGCCGGGGTGCCGATGCACGAGCTGGACCCGTTCATCCACCTCGACCAGATGGGCGAGGTCGACTACGCCCCGGGCGAGCCAAAAGGCACCCCGTGGCATCCGCACCGCGGCTTCGAGACGGTGACCTACATGATCGACGGGATCATGGACCACCAGGACACGCTCGGCGGCGGCGGCACGATCACCGACGGCGACACCCAGTGGATGACGGCCGGCAGCGGCCTGCTGCACATCGAGGCCCCGCCTGAGCACCTGGTGGTCAGCGGCGGCCTGTTCCACGGCCTCCAGCTCTGGGTCAACCTGCCCAGGGTGGCGAAGATGAAGCCGCCGCGCTACCAGGACATCCGCGGCAAGGAGTCGGCGCTGCTCACCACGCCGGACGGCGGGGCGCTGATCCGGGTCATCGCCGGCGAGGTCGCCGGGCACCAGGGGCCGGGCTCGACGCACACCCCGATCACCATCGCCCACGTGACGGTGCAGCCCGGTGCCGAGCTGAGCCTGCCCTGGCGGGCCGACTTCAACGCCCTGGTCTACGTGCTCGCCGGGCGCGGCACGGTCGGCACCGAGCGCCGGCCGTTCCACACCGGCCAGCTCGCCGTGCACGGCCCGGGCGACGCGCTGCGGGTCACCGCCGACGCGACGCAGGACTCGAACGCACCCGCCCTGGAGCTCTACGTGATGGGCGGGCAGCCGATCCGGGAGCCCGTGGCCCATTACGGGCCGTTCGTGATGAACACCCGGGACGAGCTGGTCCAGGCGTTCGAGGACTTCCAGGCCGGCCGGCTCGGGGTGGTCCCGGCGGAGCGGCTGCCGCACACCGGCGGGCAGGGCGCGCGTCCCTGACACGGGGCGTGCCGGGCGGCACCGGGGACGTCCCCGGTGCCGCCCGGCGGCGTACCCGAAATGGCCGCCGGTCGGCGGCGTACCCCGAAATGGCCGCCGGTCAGGAGACCGCGAAGATCCCCGCCACCCCCAGCAACACCATCACCAGCACGGCGACGAGCGCCCCCCGTTCGCCCTCCACCGGCTGTTCGCGCTGCTCGGTCATGACATCGGTCGGCTCGGCGGGCATCGTGCGGCCTCCTCGGTGTGCGTCTCGCTGTCTCGGATGTGGCTCTCCGCGCGGATCGTCGGCCAGGTCACCGGGGGTGCCGGCCGGCGTGCGGACCCGGCGCGGGGGTCCTACGGTGAGGACGTTGTCGACCTCGGGAGCTGGAGCGTGCCGATGCGGGACTGGTTCCTCACCGCGGCCGAACGCGCCAACCCGGTCTCACGGATACCCGTCTGGACGACCGGAAACCTCGCCGAGCCGTTGATTCACGGCTCGGCCTACTTTGACCGGCTGGTCAGCGAGGTGGAGGCGCTGCGGGCCGGCGACCATCTCTTCTTCACGGACTGGCGCGGCGACCCCGACGAGCTGATGCGCCCGGGCGGCCCGACCGTCGCCCAGTTGTTCAGCCGGGCCGCCCAACGCGGGGTGGTGGTCAAGGGCCTGCTGTGGCGTTCGCACCTCGACGCCCTGTCGTTCAGCGAGGCGGAGAACCGCAGCCTCAGCGAGACGATCTGCGCGGCCGGCGGCGAGGTGCTGCTCGACCAGCGGGTCCGCCGGGGCGGCTCGCACCACCAGAAGCTCGTCGTGCTGCGCCACCCCGGCGCGCCGGAGCGCGACGTCGCGTTCGCCGGTGGGATCGACCTGTGCCACAGCCGGCGCGACGACGCCGACCACCGCGGCGACCGGCAGGCCGTGCTGATGTCGCCCCGGTACGGCGAGCACCCGCCCTGGCACGACGTGCAGCTCGCGCTGCGCGGGCCGGTGGTCGGTGCGCTGGACACCACCTTCCGCGAGCGGTGGACCGACCCGATGCCGCTGGACTCGGAGAACCCGATGGCCTACCTGCGGGACCGGCTGCGCGGGTCGGACCTGCGCCCGGACCCACTGCCCGACCAGCCGGCCGACCCGCCGCCGTGCGGCCCGCACCGGGTCCAGGTGCTGCGCACCTATCCGGCGGTGCGCCCGCGCTACTCCTTCGCCCCCGACGGCGAGCGGACGGTGGCGCGCGCCTACACCAAGGCGGTACGCCGGGCCCGCCGGCTGATCTACCTGGAGGACCAGTACCTCTGGTCGACCGAGGTGGCCGACCTGTTCGCCCGGGCGCTGCGGGACAACCCGGAGCTGCACCTGGTGGCCGTGGTCCCCCGACACCCCGACGTCGACGGCCGGTTCGCGCTGCCGCCGAACCTGGTCGGGCGGGAGCAGGCGCTGG
Organism: Micromonospora sp. NPDC002575; assembly: GCF_042889525.1. Classification (NCBI taxonomy): domain Bacteria; kingdom Bacillati; phylum Actinomycetota; class Actinomycetes; order Micromonosporales; family Micromonosporaceae; genus Micromonospora; species Micromonospora sp. NPDC002575. The sequence goes on from NZ_JBIARA010000018.1 coordinate 116,159, forward strand.
CGCTGTGCGGCAAGGCCGCGCCCGACCGGGTGCACGTCTTCGACGTGGAGAACCACGCGGGCAACCCGGTGTACGTGCACGCCAAGGTGTGCGTGGTCGACGACGTGTGGGCCAGCGTCGGCAGCGACAACTTCAACCGCCGCTCCTGGAGCCACGACAGCGAGCTGTCCTGCGCGGTGCTCGACGAGACCCGGGACGACCGCGCCCCGCTGGACCCGGCCGGGCTGGGCGACGGCGCCCGCCGCTTCGCCCGGGACCTGCGGCTGCGGCTGTGGCGCGAACACCTCGACCGGGATCCGGGCGGCGGAGAGGACGCCGACCTGCTCGACCCGGCCTCGGCGGTCCGGGCGATCACCCGGGCGGCCGACGCGGTGCAGCGCTGGCACGACTCGGGGCGGGTGGGCCCGCGCCCGCCGGGCCGGCTGCGCCCGCACCGCCCCGAGCGGCTGCCGTGGCGCACCCGGGCCTGGGCGCTGCCGGCGTACCGGCTGGTCTACGACCCGGACGGCCGGCCGCTGCGGGCGCGCCGCTCCGGCACCTGGTGAGCGGGCAGGGACTTGCCCGTCCCGCCCGGGTACGCGAAGGAGGCGCGCGGGGAGTAGAAGCCCTCCGTGATGCTCAGCGGGTTGGCCGGGCGCAGCGCGTGGACGGGGTGCGCGGGGTCGAGGAAGTCGACGGACTCCACCTCGAACGGCGTCACCGGTTCGGCCACATACGGGTGGACGCCGCCGGCCAGCTCCCCGCCCCGCGCGGTGACGTAGTGGTGGTGGCCGCTGCGGATGAGGTGGCCGGTGTGGCCGACATGGACCCGGGTGCGGATCAGCGGGAGGCCGTCGACCTCGGTCTGCGCGACCAGCGTGTCGCCGCGCCGCTCCAGCCAGGTGTGCCCCACGCCGACGGGGGCGCCGCGGGCGGCGGCGTAGCCGCGCATCCGGGCGCTGGAGCAGAGGTAGTGCGTCCACCAGCCGCCCGGGGCGGCCAGGCCGGCGACGCAGACGCCGAGGTAGGTCAGCGAGTACGCGCCGAGGCCGGAGGTCTGGGTCTCGTCGTCGACCACGTACTGGTTCATGAAGACCTGGGGGTCGGCCCCGGCGCGCAGGCCGGCCGGCAGTAGGGCGACGACCGCGTCCGGTGCCGCCGGCAGCCAGCGGAGGTAGACCATGCGGCTGTGCACGACGAGGTGCGGGTCGGCGGGGTCGAGCACGGCGCCTCCGGGCGGGGAAAGGTTCCCCGAGACGCTACGGGCCGTCCCACGCGCGGGACAACGACGGAAAGCCGACAGTACGGGCCCGCACCGGACCCGGAACCGGTAATCGCGATCACAGATTCGCATGTTCGCGCCCAATTTGCCCGGTTCATTGCTCAACACCCCTTAAGCACATCGTACTTTCGGCTAGATTTTCGGGAGCCAACCAGGCTAAGGTGGGTCCCGAACGGCCCATCTGAAGCTAAACCGAAGCGTCACGTCTTTTATCCGCGGACGAGGTGCAGGGAGGACCACCCATGACCGCGCCAACGACCAGCGAGCAGACGACCACAGCGCCGCAGACCACGGCCAAGCTCGACCCGCGCGCGCTCACCGACAGCGCCGCCGACCTGCTCAACGCGATGGCGGCACTGCCCGCCAACCACCCGTCGCGCGCCGCGATGCGAGACAAGGCGATCGAGGCGTGGCTGCCCCTGGCCAACCACCTCGCCCACCGCTACAGCGGGCGGGGCGAGCCGACCGACGACCTCGCGCAGACGGCCGCCGTCGGCCTGATCAAGGCCATCGACAAGTTCGACCCGTCGCGCGGCGTCGACTTCGCCGGCTACGCCATCCCGACCATCATCGGCGAGCTCAAGCGGCACTTCCGCGACCGCACCTGGGACATCCGGGTCCCGCGCCGCCTCCAGGAGCTGCGCCTGGCGATCTCCGACGCCAACAGCTCCCTGCTGCAGACGCTGGGCCGCTCCCCCACGGTCGCCGACATCGCCGCCCACCTCAAGCTCACCGAGGAAGAGGTCCTGGAGGGCCTGGAGGGCGCCCGCGCCTACAACGCGGTCTCGCTGTCCACCCCGACCGGCGACGGCGACCGGGCCACCGAGCTGGGCGACATGCTCGGCGGCGAGGACAACGAGTTCGAGCTGGCCGAGCTGCGGGTCGCCCTCGGCCCGGCGCTCGCCACGCTCGACGAGCGCGAGCAGAAGATCCTCACGCTGCGCTTCTACGGCAACCTGACCCAGTCGCAGATCGCCGAGCAGATCGGCGTCTCGCAGATGCACGTGTCCCGGCTGCTCGCCCGGGCGCTGACGAAGCTGCGGGGTCAGCTCGACGGCACCTACTAGGCACGCCCGCACGAAAGCGATGGGGCCCGGCGCGCGCGTGCGCCGGGCCCCATCACGTGTCGGCCGTCTCAGCCGGCCGTCGCCGGCTCACGCCACATCGGGAAGAACGGGGTGCCGTCCGGCAGCCGGAAGACCTCCCGGGGCTCGTAGCCGTGCCGGGCGTACAGGTCCCGGCCGATCTCGCTGCTCGCCTCCAGATAGCCGGGCACCCCGTTGGCGTCCAGCCAGGCGTGGTGGTGGCGCAGCAGCGCCGAGCCGATCCCCCGCCCCTGCCGGTCGGGCGCGACCGCGAGGAACGCCAGGTGGTGGTGCCCGTCGTGCGGGTGGCTGGCGGCGAACAGGTCGTCGAGGTGACGGAACCGGTCGACCCACGCGCCGCACGCGGCGGCCAGCCGGGCGTCGTAGTCCGCCGGCGGCGGGACGTCGCCGGTCTGCGGGAACCACACCGCGACCCCCGCCCGGTCGGCCGTGGCGTGCACCAGGCCGTGCGCCATGGCGTGGCCCACCAGGATCTCGAAGTTGTCGGCCAGCACGGGCCGGCGCTGCGCGGCGTCCGGCACGAGCCAGTGGGTCGCCGGGAGCACCAGGAACGCCTCGGCGATCCGCTCGGCCACCTGCCGGGTCTCGGCCGGGCCGAGCCGCTCGATGGGTACGCCGCTCACCTCGGCGTCCCCGCGCCCGCCCGGGCCGGCTCGCCGTCGAAGCCGTGGGCGGCCAGCAGGGTGGCGCTCTCCGCGCCCAGCCCGATCCGGGCGTAGACGTCGGGCCGGCTGTTGCGCAGCACCAGCGCCCAGAGCACGCCGACCAGCGCGGCCATCGGGTACGCGGCCGGGACGGCCCAGCGCAGCGCGGAGTCGGGGGCGACGCCGAGCAGGATGGCGAAGTTGTCCACCGCCACCGTGATGATGGCGACGAGCGCCACGGCGGCCAGCCCCGGGGCGACCAGCCGCCGCCACAGGCTCTCCTGCGCCCGGGCGCGGGCGAAGTAGGCCATCACCGCGATCGACGTGGTGGCGATCAGCAGCAGCACGCCGAACCCGCCGCCGGAGCCGGCGTAGTAGAACAGCTGCAGCACCGGGTCCCAGCCGTTGACCGCGTACAGCACGATCACCAGCAAACCGAGGACGCTCTGCGCGAGCGAGGCCACCCGGGGCGAGCCGGTGCGCGGCGAGGTCTGCCCGAACGCCGCCGGCAGCACCCGCTCCCGGCCGAGCGCGAACGCGTACCGGGCGGTGGTGTTGTGGAAGGAGATCATCGCGGCCAGCACCGAGGTCATGAACAGCGCCTGGCCGATGGTGACGGCGGTGTCGCCGAGGTGCGCCCCGGCCAGGTTGAAGATCAGCTCGACGCTCTGCTCGCCCGCCTGCGCCGAGATCTGGTCCGGCCCGACGGCCACGGTCATCGCCCACGACGACAGGGCGTAGAGCCCGGCGATGATCGCCACCGACAGGTACGTGGCCATCGGGACCGTGCGCTTCGGGTCCCGGCTCTCCTCGCTGAACACCACGGAGGACTCGAAGCCGACGAAGCCGGTCATGGCCAGCACCAGCAGCGCGCCGGCGCCCGGGACGAGCAGGCTGTCCGGGGACAGCGCGGCGAGGCTCACCGAGCCGCCGGCCGGGTGGCCGAGCTGCCCGAGGTCGAACACGAGGATCACCGCGATCTCGGCGACCAGCAGCACCGCCAGGACCATGCCGTTGACGTCGACGCGCAGCAGGCCGAGCACGGCGACCAGGGCCCAGGCGACCAGGGCCACCACCCACCAGGCCGGCGACGCGCCGAACAGCCGCTCCAGCACCGGCGTCGCCGCCGCGCCGACCGCGCCGTACAGGCCGACCTGGAGCGCGTTGTACGCCAGCAGGGCGACCCACGCCGCGCCGACGCCGGCCGGGCGGCCCAGCCCCCGCGAGACGTACGCGTAGAAGGCCCCGGCGTTCTCCACCCGGCGGGCCATCGCCACGTACCCGACGGAGAAGAGGGCGAGCACCGCGCCGACCACCAGGAAGGCCAGCGGCATCCCGGTGACGCCGGTGACGGCGTAGCCGGTGGTGACCACGCCGGCCACCACGGTCAGCGGCGCCGCCGCCGACAGCACGAAGAAGATCACCGACGGGACGCCGAGGCGGCCACGGGCCAGGGCGTCGGAGACGTTGCTCGGTCGTTCGAATGTCGTCGTGGGGGGCATCGACTTGCTCCGGTTCGAGGAGGGGGGCGAGGGGCCGGCGGCCGTCAGGGCATGCCACGCAGCACGGCCGCGCCGACGGCGGCCTCGGTGTGCGCGACGAGCTCCTTCAGGGGCGGGGGCAACGCCGGGAGGAGAACACTGAGCCGGTGGTGGGCGCGGGGGCCGGCGCTCCACAGCACCTCGCGGGTGAGGCCGGCGGCGGAGACGAGGCCGAGCAGCAGGGCGTCCGGCACGGTCGGGGGCTCCGGCCGGTCGAGCAGGGCCCGCAGCCGGGTCGCCGGCCAGGCCACCGCGTTGAGGTCGATCGGGACGTAGCTGACGCTGGTGCGCAGCAGGCGGCGGCTCTCCTGCCGGCGCAGCACGCCGGCGCGGGCCAGCCGCTCCGCCACCGAGGTCGCCGCGCTCTGGCCGAGGAAACTCAGCCAGGTGCGCACCGACTGGTGCTGGGACTCGCCGACCAACTGGTCCAGGACGGTGTGGGCCAGGGCGTCGGCGGGCGGGCGGCGGTCGACCACGGTCACGTTCCCGGCGGCGACGGTGAGCTGTCCGAACAGGACCAACTCGCCGAGCAGGGCCGCCGCCAGGCCGATGCCCGCCGCGCTGGGGTGCAGCCTGGGCTTGCCCCGGCTGTCGTTGTGGGCGATCAGATAGAACTCGTCGGCGGTGAGCACGCGAGCCTCCCCAACGGATTGTCCACAACTGATCGACGCCGGGTGAAAGGATGCACGTCAGCGGGTTGCAACGCAACTCCCACTTTCGACAGTTGCACTCCGTGTCCGGACGACCTGGGGATCTTGGCGTGACAGACTCGGAGGGTGACCGCCAGCCCGACCGTCCGCCGCCGTCGTATCGCCCGCGAGCTGCGCCACCTGCGCGAGCGCTCCGGGATGACCCTCGACGTCGCGGCCCGCCAACTCGACATGTCCAAGAGCAACCTCTCCCGCATCGAGACCGCCCAGATCGGCATCAAGCCCCGCGACGTCCGGGCCGCCCTGGCCCTCTACCAGGTCACCGGGGCCGACGCCGAGGCGCTGATCGAGATCGCCCGGGGCGCGCAGCAGCGCGGCTGGTGGCAGAACTACAGCGACGTGCTCCCCGAGTGGTTCGAGTTCTACGTCGGGCTGGAGGCCGAGGCGGCGTCGCTGCGCACGTACGAGGCCGAGGCCGTGCCCGGCCTGCTCCAGACCGAGGCGTACGCCCGCGCGATCTACCGGCTCACCGCCGGGGAGGAACGCGTCGACCGCAAGGTCGCCGCCCGGCTGCGCCGACAGGACGTGCTGCACCGGGAGAACCCCGTCGAGTTGTCGGTGGTGCTCAACGAGGCGGTGCTGCTGCGGCCGGTCGGCGAACCGGCCGCGATGGCCGAGCAGTTGGCCCACATCCACCACGTCGCACAACTACCGAACGTAACGGTGCAGGTACTTCCGTTCGCCGCCGGCGGACACCCGGCGATGACCACCCCGTACGTCATCCTGGGCTTTTCCGACGACGCCGACGCATCCGTGGTTTACCTGGATAACCTCACGATGGGACTGGCTCTGGAGGAAGCCGATCATGTGCGCGGGTATAGCCTGTTGCACGAGAAGCTGTGCCGGATGGCGCTCAGTCCGGCGGATTCGTTGACCCGCCTGGAGGAGGCTTCTCGTAACTTTGCGTGACCGCATCGCGGCGCGCCAGCAGAAAGACGAGAGGTACGGGGATGACCGCGCTCGACCTGTCCCGGACGGCCTGGCGGACCAGCAGCCGCAGCAGCGGCAACGGAAACTGCGTCGAGGTGGCCACAACCGGCGGTCGGGTCGCGGTCCGCGACTCCAAGGACCGCAGGGGGCCGACGCTGGACTTCGCCCCGGCGGCGTGGGGCGCGTTCGTCGCCGGCCTCGACGCCGTACGCCCCCGCTGACGCCCGGCGGCCCGGTGCGACAGTAGGACGGTGCTCGCCGACGTAAGCCTCGACCTGCCGGTCCGCCCCGCCCTGCCGGCGCTGCTCGACGCGCTGCGCGCGGCCGGCGGCGCGGTCCTGGTCGCGCCGCCCGGCACGGGGAAGACCACCCTCGCCCCGCTGGCCGTGGCCGGGGCGGTCGCCGGCCGGGTGGTGATCGCCCAGCCGCGCCGGGTGGCCGCCCGCGCGGCGGCGCACCGGATGGCCGCCCTGCTCGGCGAGCGGGTCGGCGACCGGGTCGGTTACGCGGTGCGCGGCGAACGCCGGGTCGGTGCCGCCACCCGCGTCGAGGTGGTCACCACCGGCCTGCTGGTGCGCCGGCTGCACCGCGACCCGGAGCTGCCCGGCGTCGGCGCGGTGCTGCTCGACGAGTGCCACGAGCGGCAGCTCGACGCCGACCTGGCGCTGGCGTTCACGGTGCAGGCGCGCGAGGCGCTGCGCCCGGACCTGTGGCTGGTCGCCATGTCGGCGACCCCGGACGCGGACCGGTTCGCCGCGCTGCTCGGCGTCGACGGCGCGCCGGCCGAGGTGGTACGGGCGGAGGCGGCGCTGCACCCGGTCGCCCGGGTCTGGGCCCCGCCGCCCCGTTCGGCCGCCGTGACCGCCTCCGGCCGGGTCGACCCGGCGCTGCTGGACCACGTGGCGGCCACCGTGCGGCGGGCGCTCGCCGAGCGCGACGGTGACGTGCTGGTCTTCCTGCCGGGGGTGGGCGAGATCGCCGCCGTGACCGGGCGGCTGGCCGCCCTGCGGGGCACCGTGGACCTGCTGCCGCTGCACGGGCGGCTGCGCCCCGCCGAGCAGGACGCCGCGCTGCGCCCCGCCGGCCGGCGGCGGGTGGTGCTGGCCACCGCCGTGGCGGAGAGCAGCCTGACCGTGCCCGGGGTCCGGGTGGTGGTCGACGCCGGGCTGGCCCGGGTGCCCCGGGTGGACCTGTCCCGGGGGCTGGGGGCGCTGGTCACCGTGCCGGTGTCCCGGGCGGCGGCGACCCAGCGGGCCGGGCGGGCCGGCCGGGAGGCGCCCGGGCACGTCTACCGCTGCTGGTCGGAGGCCACGCACGCCCGGCTCGCCGCCCAGCCGGAGCCGGAGATCGCCACCGCCGACCTCACCGGCTTCGCCCTGGAGCTGGCCGCCTGGGGCGACCCGGACGGCACCGGGCTGGCCCTGCCGGACCCGCCGCCGGCCGCCGCCATGACGGTCGCCCGGGACACCCTGACCACCCTCGGCGCGCTGGACACGGCGGGCCGGATCACCGACCGGGGGCGGGTCATCGCCGGTGCCGGGGCGCACCCCCGGCTGGCCCGGGCGCTGCTGGACGGCGCGCCGGTGGTCGGCGCGGACCGGGCCGCCGAGGTCGTCGCGCTGCTCGCCGACGACACCGTCGTCGGGCCGGGCGACGACCTGACCGCCGCGTGGCGGCGGCTGCGGGCGGGCACGGATCCGGCCGCCACCGCCCGCTGGCGCGCCGAGGCCCGCCGGCTGCGCGCCGCCCTGCCCGCCGGGGCCACCGCATTGTCGTCCCCGGCCCGCGCCGCCGGCCCCGGCCGCGACGGCACGCCGGGGCAGGGCCGCACCGACCGCACGCCGGGACGGGACCGAATCGACCAGCCGCCGGGACGGGACCGCACCGACCAGCCGCCGGGACGGGACCGCACCGACGGCGCGCCGGGGCGGGAGCGGCCGGAGGGGCCGCTGCCCGACGACCTGGCCGCCGGGCTGCTGGTCGGGTTGGCGTACCCGGAGCGGTTGGCCCGCCTCCGGCGGGCGGGCGGGTCGACGTACCTGATGGCGGGCGGGACCGCGGCGGAGCTGGCCCCGGGGTCGGCGCTGGCCGGCACGGCGTGGCTGGCCGTCGCGGTGGCCGACCGGTCCCCCGGCGCGCCGACCGCCCGGGTGCGGCTGGCCGCCGGCCTGGACGAGGCGACGGCACGGGAGGCCGGCGGGCCGCTGCTGCGCTCGGAGCGGGAGGTGGCCTGGTCCAACGGGGACGTGGTGGCCCGGGAGGTGGTCCGCCTCGGCGCGATCGAGCTGGGCGCCCGGCCGCTGGCCCGCCCCGAGCCGGCGCTGGTGGCCGCCGCGCTGCGCGACGGGCTGCGCCGCGCCGGCCTGGCGCTGCTGACCTGGTCGCCGGCCGCGCGGGCGCTGCGTGAGCGGATGGCGTTCTGCCGGCACGCGCTCGGGCCGGACTGGCCGGACGTGACCGACGACGCGCTGCTGGCGGGCGTGGACGACTGGCTGGGCCCGGAGCTGGCCGCCGCCCGCCGCCGCGCCGACCTGGCCCGGGTGGACGTCGCCGCCGCGCTGCGCCGGCTGCTGCCCTGGTCGCTGGCGGCCCGGCTGGACGAGCTGGCCCCCGAGCGGATCGCCGTGCCCAGCGGCTCCCGGGTCCGGGTGGACTACGCCGACCCGGCCGCCCCGGTGCTCGCGGTGAAGCTCCAGGAGACGTTCGGCTGGGCCGACGCGCCCCGGGTCGCCGCCGGCCGGGTGCCGGTGCTGCTGCACCTGCTCTCCCCGGCCGGGCGGCCGGTGGCGGTCACCGCCGACCTCGCGTCGTTCTGGCGCACGGGCTATCCGCAGGTGCGCGCGGAGCTGCGGGGGCGCTACCCCCGCCACCCCTGGCCGGAGGACCCGACGACGGCCGAGCCGACCCGCCGGGCGGCCCCCCGCCGCCGCTGACCCCGGGCCCCGGCGGGGCCCGAGCCGGCCCCGGCTCGCCGGGGCCCGCTCGGGCCCGCTCGCCATGTCGGCGACATGGGGGTGTCCGGAGGCCCGGGATACCGCCATGTCGCCGACATGGCGGCGGCCGGCCGGCCATCCGGGCGGCGGTCAGTCCTCGGCGACCACGTCGGCGATCACGACGGTGACGTTGTCGGGGCCGCCGGCGCGCAGCGCCAGGTCGATCAGCCGCCGGGCGCACTCGTCCCGGTCGGGGTGCCCGGCCAGCACCTCGGCGAGCGTGTCCGGACGCACCACGTTGGACAGGCCGTCGCTGCACAGCAGCCAGCGGTCGCCGGGGCGGGGCACCATCGTCGCGTACGCCGGGGAGACCTCCCCGCCCTGCAACGCCTGGGTGACCACGGCCCGGCGGGGGTGGCTCGCGGCCTGGTCGGGGGTGATCAGGCCCTGGTCGACGAGCATCTGCACGAAGGTGTCGTCGCGGGTGATCTGCTTGAGCACCCCCTCCCGGTAGAGGTATGCGCGGGAGTCGCCGACGTGGGCCAGGGCGAGGCAGCTTCCGGTGCGGGAGAAGAGCAGGGCTGTCAGGGTGGTGCCCATGCCCTGCCGCTCGGGGTCCTCGCGGACGGCCTCGGCGATCCGGGCGGTCGCCTGCTCGATGCCGCTCTGCAGGGCGGCGACGAGGGCGTCCTCGGGGGTGGCCAGGTCCAGGGGTCCGACCGCGTCGATCGCGATGCGGCTGGCCAGGTCTCCGGCGGCCATCCCGCCCATGCCGTCGGCGACGGCGACGAGCCAGGTGCCGGAGTGCAGGGCGTCCTGGTTGCCGCTGCGGATCAGCCCGCGGTCACTCGCCCCCACGGAACGCAGCTTCAGGGTCATGGCACGCAGCCTGCCAGTTGGAGGGCGCAGTTGTCTCTAGGAGATCGCGACGACGCCGCGTGGCGCGGCGAATCTCACGCCGCGGGACGGGTCGACCAATCTTATTCAGCCACCTCAATTGACACGGCGGACACCCGCTGGAAATATCAGGCCGATAGTGGGAGCGCTCCCAGCATCGGCGCAGCCCCGTCCCCCGGAAGGATCCCCCGTGACGCCATCTCGACGACGTCGACGCCGCCTCGCGACACTAGCCGCGGTGACCACCCTGGCCCTCGCCGGCACCACCGCCGGTGTGGCCCACGCCGAGGTCCCACCGGACGCCCCCGAGCAGCTGAAGAACGGCGACTTCAGCGAGGGCGTCTCCCCCTGGTTCTCCTACGGCACCGGCCCGCTCGGGGTGACCGACGGCCGGCTCTGCGCCACCGTGGCCGGCGGGCTGGCCAACCCCTGGGACGCCGGCATCGGCCAGGACGCCGTGCCGCTGACCGCCGGTTCCGAGTACGAGCTGTCCTTCGACATCACCGCCACCCCCGGGGCGAACGTCAAGGCCGTGCTCCAGCTCGGCGCCGCCCCCTACACGCAGTACGCCAGCGTGGACGCCGCCGCCACCGCCACCAGCGCGCACTTCAGCAAGACGTTCACGGCCAGCGAGAGCAACCCGAGCGCGCAGATCATCTTCCAGGTCGGCGGGGCCGCCGCCGAGCAGACCATCTGCCTCGACAACGTCTCGCTGCGCGGTGGCGAGCCGCCGGAGCCGTACGAGCCGGACACCGGGCCCCGGGTGCGGGTCAACCAGGTCGGCTACCTGCCCGGCGGCCCGAAGAACGCCACCGTGGTCACCGAGGCCACCACCCCGTTCGCCTGGCAGCTCCGCTCCGCCGCCGGGGCGGTGGTGGCCAGCGGCCAGAGCACCCCGCGCGGCGTCGACGAGGCGTCCGGGCAGAACGTGCAGACCATCGACTTCTCGTCGTACCGCACCCCGGGCACCGGCTACACGCTCGTCGCCGACGGCGAGACCAGCCACCCGTTCGACATCTCCGGCACCCTCTACGACAGGCTGCGCAGCGACGCCCTCCAGTTCTTCTACATCCAGCGCAGCGGCATCGCCATCGACGGCGACCTGGTCGGCGAGGAGTACGCCCGCGCCGCCGGCCACATCGGCGTCGCCCCCAACCAGGGCGACACCAGCGTGCCCTGCCAGCCGGGAGTCTGCGACTACTCCCTCGACGTGCGCGGCGGCTGGTACGACGCGGGCGACCACGGCAAGTACGTGGTCAACGGCGGCATCGCCACCTACCAGCTCCTGAACACCTTCGAGCGGACCAAGACGGCGGCCACCGCCGACGGCGGCGCGGCCCTGGGCGACAGCACCCTGCGGGTGCCCGAGCGCGGCAACGCCGTGCCCGACATCCTCGACGAGGCCCGCTGGGAGCTGGAGTTCCTGCTGCGGATGCAGGTGCCGGCCGGCAAGCCGCTGGCCGGGATGGCCCACCACAAGATCCACGACAAGAACTGGACGGGCCTGCCGCTCGACCCGGCCGCCGATTCGCAGCCGCGCGAGCTGCACCCGCCGTCCACGGCCGCCACGCTCAACCTGGCCGCCGTCGCCGCCCAGTGCGCCCGCCTGTTCGCCCCGTACGACGCGGCGTTCGCCACCCGCTGCGGCACCGCCGCGAAGACCGCGTACGCGGCGGCCAAGGCGCACCCGGCGATCTACGCCAGCCCCGCCGACGGCACCGGCGGCGGCGCGTACGACGACAGCGACGTCAGCGACGAGTTCTACTGGGCCGCCGCCGAGCTGTTCCTGACCACCGGCGAGGCCGCGTACCTGACCGACCTGACCGCCTCGAAGCACCACACCGGCGCGGTCTTCGGCGACCAGGGCTTCGGCTGGCAGGGCGTCGCCGCGCTGGGCCGGCTCGACCTGGCCACCGTGCCCAGCGGCCTGCCGACCGCGGACCGCGACCGGGTCCGCGCCTCGGTGACCGCCGCCGCCGACCGCTACCTGGAGATCGCCGCCGGCCAGGCGTACGGGCTGCCGATGCCCGGCGACGCCAACAGCTACTTCTGGGGCGCCAACGGCAACATCGCCAACAACGCGGTCGTGCTGGGCACCGCCTTCGACCTGACCCGCGACGCGAAGTACCGCGACGGGGCCGTGCGGGCGGCGGACTACCTGTTCGGCCGCAACGCGCTCAACATCTCGTACGTGACCGGGTGGGGCGAGCACACCGCGCGCAACCAGCACAGCCGGATGTACGCCAACCAGCTCGACCCCGCCTCGCCCAACCCGCCCGCCGGCTCCCTCGCCGGTGGCGCGAACGCCGGCCTCCAGGACCCGTTCTCGGCGAACCTGCTCGCCGGCTGCAAGCCGATGTTCTGCTACGTCGACGACATCAACTCGTACTCCACCAACGAGATCGCGATCAACTGGAACTCGGCGCTGACCTGGCTGGCCTCGTTCCTCGCCGACCAGGACGACGCGGCGGCCGTGCCGACCCCGACGTGCTCGGTGTCGTACGACAACTACGGCACCTGGCACGGCGGCACCGGGTTCACCGCCCAGGTGACCATCCGCAACACCGGCACCGCCGTGGTGAACGGCTGGACCGCGAAGTTCGCCTTCACCGGTGACCAGAAGGTGCGGGAGGCGTGGATGGCGAAGGTGACCCAGTCCGGGGCCACCGTGACGGCGAAGAACGAGTCGTACAACGCCCGGATCGACCCGGGCGGCGCCACGACCTTCGGCTTCAACGCGACCACCGGCGGCGGCGCGAACCCCGCGCCGGGCCTGGTCACGGTCAACGGCGCGCCCTGCGCCCTGTCCTGACCCGAGCTGCCGAAAGGGGTGGCCTCCCCGCTGTCGGGGGGCCACCCCTTCCGCGTTGCGGCCGACGCCTCGGGAATCAGGAGTCGCCCTGCGCCCCGGCGGCGGCCCCGCCCACGACACGCGGGGCGGCGTCGCCGCCGACCCAGACGTACGTCTTCCCGGTGGTGGCCGTGGCGGCGAGGCCGCCGGCGAAGAGCTGGTTGACCCGGGACGCCTCGGCGGCGCTGGGGGTCGCGTTGGCGCAGGACACCGGCGCGCTGCTGCCGGACATCAGGTCGGAGCACAGGCCGGTGCGCTTGTCGGGCAGGCCGAGGATGTGGCCGATCTCGTGGGTGGCGATGCGGGTGCGGTGGTAGCCCTCGTTGACCGCCTCCCAGCCCATCCACACCCGGCCGTTGCCCAGCGAGGTGGTCTGCGCCCGGGGCCAGCCGTTGTCGACGTAGATGGTGATGTTACCGGGGGTGGCGGGCAGCAGCCGGACGGTGCTGACGTTGCTGTTCCAGATCTGGGCGGCCTGGTCGAAGTTGGTGCGGAACTCGCCGGCCCGGCTCGCGTCGTAGTAGACGGTGCGGACGGCGGACGCGCTGGTGCCGGTGGCGGCCAGCGCCCCGGCGGCGGCCAGGACGGTCGCGGCCAGGGCTCCGGCCGTACGCAGCAGGTGTCGTCGGATCACGCGCGCTCCTCGAAGTTCCGGCGGCAGCGCCGCCACGAATCGATGTGCGCCGATCTTAGGTCGATCCGCCCCCGACCCCCCGCATAGCGGTTGCGTCATACGAGCCGCGTCGGCCGGCCCCGCCCCGGGGTGGACCGGTCAGCCGATCTCCTCGTCGACGAAGCACCAGCGCCACGCCTCCCCCGGCTGGATCGAGCGCATCACGGGGTGCCCGCTGACCGCGAAGTGCTTCGACGCGTGCTGGTACGGCGACGAGTCGCAGCAGCCCACGTGCCCGCAGGTCAGGCAGGACCGCAGGTGCACCCAGTCGGCGTTGCCGACGGTCACGCAGTCCGGGCACTCCGTCGTGGTGGCCGGCTCGGCCGTGCCCGCCTCCGCCAGGTGCTCGCAGCTCATGACTCCTCCTCCCGCCGCAGCAGCGACTCCTCCAGGTCCAGGTCGCGGTACGCCCGCACCAGCACCTCCTCCGGTATCCGGCCGGAGTCGCGGGCGGCCCGGAACACCTCCCGCTCCGCGTCGATCATCTCCTGCCGCAGCCGACCGTACGCCTGCGACGGGGTTTCCCGCTCGCTGCCGCCCAGCCGCTCCCACGCCACGTTGCTGCGTTCCTGCGACACCCGGCGCAGCCGCTCCACGACCGCCGTCGGCGCCGACTCGGCCAACTCGTCGAGCCGCTCCCGGGCGGCCCGGCTGGCCTGCTGCTGGACGCCCGCCGCCGAGAGCGCGTCCTGCACCGGGTCGTCCGGCGGCAGCTTCAGCCGGCGCGCCACCGCCGGCAGCGTCGCGCCCTGCCCGACCAGCGTCACCACGATCACCGCGAAGGCCAGCCAGATGAACAACTGCCGGGGGTAGGGGCGGTCCTGGGCGAGGGTCAGCGGCAGGGCCAGCGCGGCGGCCAGGGTGACCACCCCGCGCATCCCGGCCCAGCCGATGACGACCGGGAACTTCGCCAACGGGGCCGGGTCCCGCTGCCGCACCCGGGGCACCAGGCGGGCCAGGTAGGTGGCCGGGAAGAGCCAGGCGAACCGGGTCAGGAAGACGGTGGCCAGCACCGCGCCGGTGATCGCGGCGAGGAAGCCCAGCGGCTCGTCCAGGTCCCGCACCACCTCCCGCAACTGGAGGCCGACCAGCAGGAAGACCAGCCCCTCCAGCAGGAACCGGACCAGCCGCCAGAACGCGCCGATCTGCAACCGGGAGGCCGCCGACATCAGCAGCGGCATCTTGTGCCCGATCCCGAGGCCGGTCACCACCACGGCGACCACCCCGGAGGCGTGGATCTCCTCGGCGGCGAAGACCACCGCGAACGGCACGATCAGGGACACCGCGTTGTCCAGCAGCGGGTCGGTGATCCGCTTGTGCAGGAACCCGAAGACCACCACCCCGAGCAGGCCCATCAGAATGCCGCCGCCGGTGGCGACCAGCACCTCCCAGGCCACGTCGCCGACGCCGACCGAGGTGCCGATCGTCGCCATCGTGGCCACCCGCAGCAGCACCAGCGCGGTGGCGTCGTTGATCAGGCTCTCGCCCTCCAGGATCGTCACCACCCGGCGGGGCAGGCCGATCCGGCGGGCCACGGCGGTGGCGGCGACCGCGTCCGGCGGGGCGACCACCGCGCCGAGGGCCAGGCAGACGGCGAACGGCACCGCCGGCAGCAGCAGGTGCACCACGAGGCCCACCGCGAACGCCGTGAAGATCACCAGCCCGACGGCGAGCAGCAGGATCGGCCGCAGGTTGAGCCGGAACGCCGGCACCGACGTCTCCAGCGCCGCCACGTAGAGCAGCGGCGGCAGGATGCCCACCAGCACCAGGTCCGGGTCGAGCCGGACCTGCGGGAAGCCGGGCACGAAGGAGAGCGCGAGGCCGACCACCACGAGCAGGATCGGCGCGAGCAGCCCGAGCTTGCGGGCCAGCGCCGCGCCGAGCGTCGCGATGGCGAGGAAGACGACGACCTCGAACAGGGGCTCCATGGGGTACGAGCCTAGGGCCCCACCCCGCCGGCACGGATCATGCGGCCCGCAGTTTCGGCAGCACCTGGGCGCCGAACGTGTCGATGAACGCCCGCTGCTGCTGGCCGACGTGGTGCAGGGCGATCTGGTCGAAGCCCAGCTCCACGTACTCCTGGAGCCAGCCGACGTGCCGGCCGAGGTCGGCCGAGACGTTGACGGCCGAGGCGACCTTCGCCATCGGCACGTCGGCGGAGACGACGTCGAAGTGCTCGGCGGTCTCCAGGTCCCAGCAGATCGGCGGCGCGAAGACGTTGCTGCGCCACTGGTCGTACGCGATCGCCTCGGCCTCGGCCTGCTCGGGCGCCCAGCTCACGTGCACCTGCAGGTGCAGCGGGCCGCGGCCACCGGCGTCGCGGTAGGCGTCGATCATCTCGCGCAGATGGCCGGTGGGGGCATTGACGGTGATCAGCCCGTCGGCCCACTGCGCGCACCAGCGGGCGGTGGCCACGCTGACGGCCGCGCCGATCAGGGCCGGCGGCTGCTCGGGGCGGGTCCACAGCTTCGCCCGGTCGACCGTGACGAGGCCGTCGTGGCTGACCTCCTCGCCGGCCAGCAGCGCCCGGATCACGTCGACGCACTCGCGCAGCCGGGCGGCGCGGACGTCCTTGCGGGGCCACGGGTCGCCGGTGATGTGCTCGTTGCTGGCCTCGCCGGTGCCCAGCGCCGCCCAGAACCGGCCCGGGTACATCGCGCCGAGGGTGCCGATGGCCTGGGCGACGATCGCCGGGTGGTAGCGCTGGCCCGGCGCGTTGACCACGCCGAAGGGCAGGTTGGTGGCCTGGAGGGCCGCGCCCAGCCAGGACCACGCGAACCCGGACTCGCCCTGCCGGGCGCTCCACGGGGAGAAGTGGTCCGAGGACATGGCGGCGTCGAAGCCGGCCCGCTCGGCGTGGATCACCGCCTCCAGCAGCCGGGCCGGGTGGATCTGCTCGTGGGAGGCGTGGAAGCCGAACACCGTCATGGGCGCACCTCCTACCCACGCCGCCGCCCGTTTACTCGGCGTGCGCCCCCGCGCCGGCCGTCGCCTCGCCCCGGCCCACCCAGACGGTCTTGGTGTTGCAGAACTCGCGCATGCCCAGCGCGGACAGCTCGCGGCCGTAGCCGGAGTTCTTCACGCCGCCGAACGGCAGCTCGGGGAAGGAGGTCGTCATCCCGTTGACGAAGACGTTGCCGGCGTCCAGGTCGGTGGCGAAGCGCTCCTGCTCCTGCGGGTCGGTGGTCCAGGCGTTCGCGCCGAGGCCGAAGGCGGTCCCGTTGGCCACCTCGACCGCCTCCGCGTACGACGACACCCGGAACAGCCCCGCGACCGGCCCGAACACCTCCTCCGACCACATCCGCATCTCCGGGCGCAGGCCGGTGACCACGGTCGGCGGGTAGAACCAGCCCGGCCCGGCCGGCTGCTCGCCGCCGCAGAGCACGGTGGCGCCCCGCTCGACGGCGTCGCGGACCTGCGCGTCGATCTCGTCGCGGCCACGTTCGCTGGCCAGCGGGCCGACGTCGGTGGCGGGGTCCATCGGGTCGCCGACCCGCAGCGCGGCCATGTTCGCCGCGAACCGCTGCGCGAACGCGTCGAAGACGTCGGTGTGCACGATGAACCGCTTGGCGGCGATGCAGGACTGCCCGTTGTTCTGGCAGCGGGCGGTGGTGGCGACCTCGGCCGCCCGCTCCAGGTCGGCCGACGGCATCACCACGAACGGGTCGCTGCCGCCCAGCTCCAGCACGGTCTTCTTCAGCTCCCGCCCGGCGATCTGGGCGATGGACCGGCCGGCGTGCTCGCTGCCGGTGAGGGTCGCGGCGCGCACGCGGGGGTCGCTCAGGATCCGGTCGACGGCGTCCGAGCCGACGAGCAGGGTGGTGAACGCCCCCTCGGGGAAGCCGGCGCGGCGGAACAGGTCCTCCAGGTAGAGCGCGGTCTGCGGCACGTTCGAGGCGTGCTTGAGCAGGCCGGTGTTGCCGGCCATCAGGGCCGGCGCGGCGAACCGCATGACCTGCCAGAGCGGGAAGTTCCACGGCATCACCGCCAGCACCGGCCCGATCGGCTGGTAGCGCACGAAGGCGCGGGCGGCCTTGACCGCCCGCGCGTCGGCCGGCTCGTCGGCGAGCATCCGCTCGGCGTGGGCGGCGTAGAACCGGCACGCCGAGGCGCACTTGGTCACCTCGGCCTGCGCCGCGGCGTACGTCTTGCCCATCTCCGTGGTCATCAGCCGGGCGGTCTCGTCGCGCTCGGCGTCGAGCAGGTCGGCGGCGGAGCTCAGCCACCGGCCCCGCTGGGCGACGCCGGTCCGGCGCAGGTCGCGGAAAGCCAGGTCGGCCCGCTCGATGGCGGCGTCGACCTGCGCGTCCGACATCGGGTCGTACGACTTGAGCACCTGTCCGGTGGCGGGGTTGGTGGTGGCGATGGACATCTCGTACTCCTGTCACTCGAACAGCGAGTGCCGCGCGCCCGGGGATTCCCGGCGGCGCGCGGCACGGCGGCGCTGGATGACGACCAGGTCGACCGCGGCGACGACGGCGAAGATCGCGCAGACGACGCCGAGCCACACCACGCCGGCCCACACCGCCAGCACGGCGAAGACCACCATGGTCACGAGCCCGAAGCCGGCGAGCACGAGGCGGAGGTTCAACGCGCTGTACGCGTGGCCCACGGTGCCGCGGGCGCGGCGGGGCTGCGATCTCGTCATCCCTGCGGGCTACCCCCGATCGGCCCGGTTAACCGGGCATCGGACCACCGCCGAGCCGACTACCACACGCGGGGACGCCCGGGGCATCGAGTGCCGGAAATCCGACAGCACGCCACCACCCGCGCCGGTGGCGCACGTAGGGTTGGCTGGCTGTCGCACTCCGCCACGCGACGGGAAGCGGGACTGGGGAAGCGGGACTGGGGAAGATGCCTCGACGCTGGGTCGCCGCCGTCGCCTGCCTGCTCGCCCTGGTCGCGCTCGCCTGCGAGGGCGACGGCGAGGCCGGCCCCCGGCCCCCGGGCGGGTCACCGGCCCCGGGCACGCCGGCCGTGATGGCCGCCCTCGGCGACTCGATCAGCACCGGCTTCGGCTCCTGCCTGATGCTCAGCTCGTGCGAGCGCAACTCCTGGTCCACCGGTGACGGGCTGCGGGTCGACAGCCACTACCAGCGGCTGCTCGACCGCAACCCCAAGCTGCGCGGCGCGGCGCACAACCACGCCAAGCCGGGCGCGCGGGCGGCGGCGCTGGCCGGGCAGGCCGAGGCGGCCGTCCGGGACCGCGCCGACTACGTGACGGTGCTGATCGGCGCGAACGACGCGTGCCGCGACGACGTCGACGCGATGACCCCGGCGGCGACGTTCCGCAAGCAGGTGGACGAGGGCCTGCGGGTGCTGCGCACGGGCCGCCCCAAGGCGCGGGTGCTGGTGGTCAGCGTCCCCGACCTGTACCGGCTCTGGGAGGTCGGGCACACCGACTCCCGGGCGGTGCGGGCGTGGGGCCACGGGGTGTGCCCCGCGCTGCTGGCGAACGCGACCTCGACCGCGCCCGCCGACGTGGCGCGCCGGGCGAAGGTGCGGGACCGCATCGACGCGTACAACGCCCAGTTGAAGTCGGCCTGCCGGGCGTACGGCTCGCGGTGCCGCTACGACGGCGGGGCGGTGCACCGCGTCCGCTTCACCCTCGACCTGGTCAACGCGCTGGACTGGTTCCATCCCAACGTCGCCGGCCAGGGCCGGCTGGCCGACGTGACCTGGCGCGCCGCCGGCTTCGACTGACGGGGCACGCTCAGCGGGGCCGGGCCGGTTCGGCCCGTCAGCGGGGCCGGGGGACGCCCCCGGCGTGGCCCATGCTGCGGTAGAGCTGCCGTGACCGCTCGGCCAGGTCCTTCGTCGCCGACGAGTTCGCCCAGGTGCCGAGGATGATCGCCGCCCCCGGGATCACCTTGGCGAAGATCCGCTTCGCCGCACGGACCCCGGCCATCTGGGCCAGCCGGATGCCCAGTCGCATCATCACCTTGCCGAGCGCGGCCTGCCCGCCGGAGCCGAACAGCGCCCCGGCGCGCTCCCGTCCGGCGGCCACCCCCAGCGCCAGGCGGGCGGTCTCGGCGACCTTGTGCACCTTCTGCAACACCAGCAGGTCGGTGGCCCGGTCCGGGTGCGTCGGGTCGATCCCGTACGCCGCCGCGATGTGCAGGACCATCCGCGCCTGCGTCCAGGCCAGCACCCCGACGTCGATCACCGCGCCGGGGAGCCCGGCCGCACCGGAGACCGCGCCGGAGAGCCGGGCCCGGTTGACGAACCGGCGGACCGCCTGCTCCGCCAGCTCCTCCGCCGGGGCGCCGGGCCGCTCCGCCCGCGCACGGGCGGCCCATCGCGCCGCCTCGGGCCCGAGGCGGCGCACCGCCTCCAGGGCCAGGTGTTCCGGCGCGTACTGCGGGTCCTCCCGCATGCGGTCCCACAGCCGTGCCGGCGGCCCCTCCGGCGCGTCCTCGGCGGCGACCGCCGGGACCGGCAACCCCGGTGCCGGCTCCGGTGACGCCGCTGCCGCCTCCGATGACGCTGGCGCCGGCTCCGGTGACGCCGCTGCCGGCGGAGGCGACGGGGCCGGCAGGGGGACGGTGGGCTGGCCGTCGACGGGGGCGGAATCGGTCACGGAGGCTCCCGGGGTCGGAGAGGGGTGGTACGGCGGCGTCGGCGCGGTCAGCGCCGGCTGGACAGGCGGGAGGCGAGCTGCTTCAGCTTGCGCTGCGTCTCCGGCTTGGCCAGCTCGCGGCGGCCCCGGTCGACGAGCTGCTGCCCCTGCGGCGACCTGAGGAACCGGGTGAGCCGCTGCACCAGTGCTGACATGTCGTCCTCCTGTCGGTCGTTCCCCCTCATGTGTACCCTGCCCCGGCAAGCGCCAATCGTCCACTGTGGCCGGTGCAGGGGCCGGCGGGGCGGCTCGCGACGCCTGCGGGAGGGCCCGGATCACCTCCCGCCGGACAGGAAGGCGTCCACCACCTCCGCGGCCCGCCACTCGTGCTGCGCGTACAGGTCCGGGTACGCCGAGATCTGCACGGACTGGGCCGCGACCGTCAGCGGCAGGTCCTCCCAGCCCGGGATCTCGGCGAGGGCGGCGAGGAACTGCCGGGTGGCGAACGCGGGGTCCATGAGCTGCCCCACCTCGCCCCAACCGCTGCTGGCGCGCTGCTGGAACAGCCCGACGGAGTCGTGGTCCCAGCCGATGCCCTCGTGCGGGTAGTCCTGCGACTCGGGCAGCACCCCGCTGGCGACGTTGTAGAGGTTGCTCTCCTGCATCGCGGTGGCCACCGCGATGACCAGCCCCCGCCGAGGAAAGCCCAGCTCGCGGCCGGTGCGCACGATCACCTTCGCGTTCGCCATCTGCGCCCTGGTCAGGCCGGCCACCGGCGCGGGGTCGGCGGGCCGCTTCGGCGCGGCCCGCTTCCGGCCGGCCGACGGCGAGGCGGTGGCCGACGGGGCGGTGGCCGACGGCGAGGCCGTGGGCGTGGGGCTGCCGGGGGCGTCGGGGGTCGCCGAGGGGTCGAGCGTCGGGCCGGGCGCGCGATCCAGCGACCGGGAGGCGGCCTCGGCGGCGGCGCGCCGGGCGAGGTCCGCGTCGGCGGCGAGGGGCGTGCCCGCGCGGCTGTCCGCCGGCTCCTGGCGGGCCTGGGCGAGGGCGGCCAGGCCCAGGCAGCAGACCACGCCGGCGGCGACAGCCACCCCGGCCCGGCGGCGACGGCGGGGCGCCCCGACGCGGTCGGGGCCGCCGGCCCCCGGCCGGTCCGCCGGCCCGTTCGGAATCGGGAGGTTACGCAGCCGCCCGAACGGGGTAGGAACCAGGCCAGCGAGGGAAGTGAGGGAAGTCCGGAGGCGCCCGGGGCGCGCGCCGCCGGCGATGGTGGTGGGTGGCCGTTCGGATGAGGGGGAAACGTCCGGACGGCCCGCCGCCGCTTCGGGGTCGTGCTGGTCGTCGAGGATGCCGTCGTCACGCATCCGACGAGGCTAGGCAGGTCATTCCGGGATAACCCAGGCCCACAGGGCGGCCATCGCCACACCGATGGGCCGGCGATGCGGACACCCGGGCGACCGCAGCCACGGCCGGGCGCGGACCGGACGGGTCGGACGAACCTCCGGTACGCGCCGACGGGCGCACCGGGCGGGCGACAACGCCCGCAGGCCCGGCGGCCCACGCCCGCCACGCCGACCTACCCGCTCGGCGGACCCCTCCTCACCCGTCCGGACCACCCCCGGGGGCCGCCCGACGACCCGGGGCCGTTGCCTGATTGTGATCATGGACCCGGCGCGGGACCGCCCGACGCAGGAATGCACGAGGATGGCGGGTACGTTGCCCGAACCGGGAGCCGTGCGCGCCACGGTCCCGTACGCGCCAGCCCAGGGAGGTCCGCACCGGTGCTCGACCCACACGAGCTCTACGAGCTCTCCGACGATCTGCCCGACCTCGGACAGCCGGTCCTGATCCAGGCCCTCACCGGCTTCGTCGACGCCGGAAGCGCCACCCGGCTGGCCCGTGAGCAGCTTTTCTCCTCCCTCGACGCCCGCCCCGTCGCCAGCTTCGACGTCGACCAGCTCTACGACTACCGCTCCCGGCGTCCCCCGATGACCTTCGTCGAGGACCACTGGGAGGACTACGACGCACCCAAGCTGGAGGTGCACCTGCTGCGCGACGACGACGAGACCCCGTTCCTGCTGCTCAGCGGCCCCGAGCCGGACCTGCAGTGGGAGCGGTTCGCCGCCGCCGTGGGCGGGCTGGCCGCCCGGCTCGACGTCCGGCTCACCGTCGGGCTCAACTCGATCCCGATGGCGGTGCCGCACACCCGCCCGACCGGGGTGACCGCGCATGCCACCCGCCGCGAGCTGATCTCCGGGTACGAGCCGTGGCTGCAACGCGTCCAGGTCCCCGGCAGCGTGGGGCACCTGCTGGAGTTCCGCCTCGGCGAGCAGGGCCGCGACGCGCTCGGCTTCGCCGCCCACGTGCCGCACTACGTCGCCCAGGCCGAGTACCCGGCCGCCGCCGAGGTGCTGCTCGCGTCGGTGTCGCGCAGCACCGGCCTGCTGCTGCCCCGCGACGGCCTGCGCTCGGCCGCCGAGGTGGTGCGGGTGGAGATCGACCGGCAGGTGGCCCAGACCGAGGACGCCGCCGCCCTCGTCGCGGCCCTGGAGGAGCAGTACGACGCGTTCGCCCGGGGGCGGGGCGAGAGGAACCTGCTCGCCACCGAGGGCGGTCCCCTGCCGACCGCCGACGAGCTGGGCGCGGAGCTGGAGCGGTTCCTGGCCGAGCAGGGCCGCCCGGGCGACACCCCGGGGAGCTGACCGGGCGGCCGGGGCGGGGATGCGGCAGGCTGGGGGCATGCGCCTGGCGACCTGGAACGTGAACTCGGTGAAGGCCCGCCTGCCCCGGCTGCTCGACTGGCTGGCCGCCACCGGGCCCGACGTCGTCTGCCTCCAGGAGACGAAGTGCCCCGACGGGGCGTTCCCGGTGGCCGAGGTCGGCGAGCTGGGCTACACGGTGGCCAGCCACAGCGACGGCCGGTGGAACGGCGTGGCGATCCTGTCCCGGGCCGGGCTGGCCGACGTGACGGTCGGCTTTCCCGGCGAGCCGGGCTTCCCCGAGCCGGAGGCCCGGGCCATCTCGGCCACCTGCGACGGGCTGCGGGTCTGGTCGGTGTACGTGCCCAACGGCCGCGCACCGGACGACCCGCACTACGCGTACAAGCTGGCCTGGTTCGCCGCCCTGCGCGACGCGCTGGAGCAGGAGCTGACCGGCGGGCTGCCGCTGGCCGTCTGCGGCGACTTCAACGTCGCCCCGACCGACGCCGACGTGTGGGACCCGGCGCTGTTCGCCACCTCCACCCACGTGACGCCGGCCGAGCGGGCCGCCCTCGCGGCCCTGCGCGACCTGGGCCTGACCGACGTGGTGCCGACTGCGATGAAGGGGCCGCACCCGTTCACCTACTGGGACTACCGGGCCGGGATGTTCCACCAGAACAAGGGCATGCGCATCGACCTGGTCTACGCGTCCGCGCCGTTCGCCCGCGCGGTCCGCGCCGCGTACGTCGACCGGGAGGCCCGCAAGGGCAAGGGCCCCTCCGACCACGCCCCGATCGTGGTGGACGCCGACCTGGTCCCGGCCGTGGAGACGTTCTGAGTAGGGTGGGGCCATGGCAGTCGTGAAGATCAACGCGATCGATGTCCCCGAGGGCGCGGGCGAGGAGCTGGAGCGGCGGTTCGCGGCGCGGGCCGGCGCGGTGGCGGGCTCCCCCGGCTTCCTCGGCTTCGAGCTGCTGCGCCCGGTCGGCGGCGAGACGCGCTACTTCGTCTACACGCGCTGGGAGTCGGAGGAGGCGTACCAGAACTGGGCGGCCGGGCCGGCGCGGGCCGCGCACGCGGGCGGCGAGCAGCGACGCCCGGTCTCCACCGGCGCGACCCTGCTGGAGTTCGAGGTGGTCCAGCAGGTGCCGGCCGCCGACGGGCAGGGGTCCTGACCCCGCCGTCGACCCTTCACGGTACGGCCGGCTCGGCCGACCGCCAGCCCGCGCGGCGCAGCCGTTCGGCACCGTCGAGCAGCAGGTCGAGGGCGAACTCGAACTCGAACTGCTCGTCGCAGCCCTGACCCACGGCCGCCAGGTCGCCGCCGGGTCGGCGAGCGCGATGGCCGCCCGCGACACACGTTCCCGGTTGCGCCGCTCGCGCGGCCACCTCGAAGCCCGGCATGACATGCCCTCCACGGTCGCGCCCTTGACGGTGTACGACGTACACCTCACCGTGGGACGAAGGTGTACGACGTACACCTCACCGTCGAGGAAGGGGAGGGCGGAGATGACCGCCGGGACGGGAGCCACAGCCGAGCCGAGCCGGGCGGCGGGCTCGCCCGCAAGGAGAACGGCCCTGGTCGCGGGCGTGTTCTACCTGATCACCTTCCTCGCCTCGCTCCCCGCCGTGGCGCTCATCGACCCCGTGCTCAGCAACCCCGACTACGTCGTGAGCGCCGGCAGCGACACCCGGGTCATCGCCGGCTGCCTGCTCGACATCGTCAACGCCGCCGCCTGCGTGGGCACGGCCGTCGCCCTGTTTCCCGTGGTCAGGCGTCAGCACGAGGCCGCCGCGCTCGGCTTCGTCACCGCCCGCGTCCTCGAAGCCGCGATCATCGTCGTGGGCGTCGCGAGCCTGCTGACCGTGGTGACGCTGCGGCAGGAGTTCGCCACCACGGCCGGCGCGGACGCGCCCACCCTCGTCGCCATCGGCGCGTCGCTCGTCGCGGTCCGCGACTGGACGTTCCTGCTCGGGCCCGGTCTCGTTCCCGCCGCCAACGCGCTGCTGCTCGGCTACCTGATGTACCGTTCCGCGCTCGTGCCCCGGATCATCCCCCTGCTCGGGCTCGTCGGGGCGCCCCTGCTCGTCGCCTCGGCCGTGGCCACCATGTTCGGGCTCAACGAGCAGGACTCCCCGCTCTCGGCGGTCCTGACCATCCCGGTGGCCGCGTGGGAGCTGTCGCTCGGGGCCTGGCTGGTCGTCAAGGGCTTCCGGCCCGCCCCGATCCTCGCCCGCCCCACCACCTGACCGGTCGCACCCACGATCGGGCCCCACGGCTCCCGGCGGGCCATTTGCGTTGCCGGCGGGGGCTATTTGCGTTGCCGGCAGGCTATTTGCGTTGCCGGCTCGCCGGCCCGTGCCTACTGTGCGGTGATGCCCTCGCCACTGCTCACGGTGACCTTCGACGCGCACGACGCCGTTCGCCTGGCGCGGTTCTGGGCCGGCCTGCTCGGCCGGGAGGTCGCCGAGGACGCCCGCGGCGCGCTCCTTCCCGGCGACGACACCCAGCCCAGCCTCCGGTTCGTCCCGAGCAACACGGAGAAGGCGGGCCCCAACCGCCTGCACCTGCACCTGACCAGCGCCGACCACGCCGACCAGCAGCGCCTGGTGACGACGGCGCTGGCGCTCGGCGGCGGTCACCTCGACGTCGGGCAGCGCCCCGAGGAGGAGCACATCGTGCTGGCCGACCCCGAGGGCAACGAGTTCTGCGTGATCGAGCCGGGCAGCCGCTTCCTCGCCGGGTGCGGCCCGCTCGGCGAGCTGGCCTGCGACGGCACCCGCGAGGTCGGCCTGTTCTGGAGCGAGGCGCTGGGCTGGCCGCTGGTGTGGGACCAGGACCAGGAGACCGCCGTCCAGTCACCGCACGGCGGCACGAAGGTCGCGTGGGGCGGCCCGCCCGTGGCCCCGAAGACGGCACGGAACCGGCAGCGCCTCGACCTCACCCCGCCCGGAGGCGACCAGCGGGCCGAGGTCGACCGGCTGGTCGCCCTCGGGGCCACCCGGCTGGAGACCGACGCGGACGGCACGGTCATGCTGGCCGACCCCGACGGCAACGAGTTCACCATCACACCCCCCTGACCCAGCCCCCTGCCGCCTCCCGCCTCCCCCTCCCCCTGCCGCCTCCCCCTGCCCCGCCCTACCCGCCCCGCGTCGGTGATCAAGAGAAATGTGTCACCGTCGAGATCAACTTTGACGCAATTCTCTTGATCACCGACGCGGGCGGGGTGCGGCGGGGTGCGGGGAGGGGGCAGGGGGCAGGGTCAGGGGTGGGGGCGGAGGGAGGCGAAGGCGATGACGTTGTCGGCGTAGCCTGTCTGGCCGCCGACCCACGCGCCGCCGCAGGTGATCAGCCGCAGCTCCGGCGGGCCGTCGTCGCCGTACACCCGGTCGGCGGGCAGTTCGTCCTTGCCGAAGTGCTCGACGGAGTCCACAGCGAAGACCGCCGTGCCACCGTCGGCGCGGGTCACCTCGATCTGGTCGCCGGCCCGCAGCTTGCCCAGATCGTAGAAGACGGCCGGACCGTCGCGGGTGTCCACGTGGCCGACGATGACGGCGCGGCCCGGCTCGCCGGGGATCACGCTGCGGTCGTACCAGCCGGTCTCGGCGGCGGCGCTCAGCGGCGGCACGGCGATCGACCCGTCGGCGGCCTGCCCCACCGGGCCGATCGGCGCGGACACCCGGATCGCCGGCACCCGGAGGCTCACCGGGCGGCCGGCGGCCGGACGGGGCGCGTCGTCGACGGCGGCTGCCGCGCGGTCGGCCGGGCGGGTCGCCCAGTCGAAGGGCCCCGCCGAGCGGCCGAGGCCGGCACCGGTGGCGAAGACGCCGAGCAGCACCAGGACCACGGCCGCCGGCACCGACCAGGGCCGGCGGCGGCCGGCCACCCGGGAAGACCTGACGGTACGCCCGGAGGCCGCGCCCAGGGCGCCACGCGCCGACGCCGCGCCCGAGGCGGCACGCGCCGACGCCACGCCCGAGGCGGCACGCGCCGACGCCACGCCCGAGGCGGCACGCGCCGATGCCACGGCCGGCCTCAGCGGCGGTTTCCGCCGCGACGGAATCGCGGCCGACGGGCCGTGGCCACGCCGATCGTCACCCCGGCCACGGTCAACGCTACGCCACCGGGCAACAGCAGGCCGTCGGTGGCGCCCCGGGCGGTGCCGCCGAAGCCCGTGTTCGGCCCCCGGCTGGGATGGTGCGTGGGCGGGTAGGTCGGATGCTGGGTCGGCTGGTACGTCGGCTTGTGGGTGGGCGCGGGCGAGGGCTGCTTCTTGACCACCTGGAGCATCGTGGTGGCGGTCTCGCCGCCCCGGCATTCGAGCTTGACCCGGTAGTTGCCCGGCCAGATGCGCTCGCGGACCATCGGGGTGCCGGTGAGCAGGCCCCGCTGCGGGTGCACGGCGACCCGGCCGAAGGCGTCGGAGACCACGATCGCCGGCACCGAGTTGTCGTGACAGCTCGCCCGGATGCCCACCAGGTAGCCGGGCTGCACGGTGCTGGGGGTGACCTCGACGAAGACGAGCCAGCCGGGCTGCGAGCCGGGCGGCTGCTCACCGGGTGGGCCGGGCAGGGGCTCGGAGGCGGCCACGGGGGCCATGGGCGCCCCGGCGGCCCACGCGCCCGCCGCGAGGGGCCCGGCGAACGCCGCGACGGCGACGGCCAACGCGGCGCCGATCCGCGCGACCGGCCCCGCACCGGGGCGCGCGGCGGCGACGGCGCACCACCGCACGGCGACAACGGCACGCCACCGCACGGCGACGACAGCGCACCACGGCACGACAGCAACGGCGCACCACCGCACGGCGGCGACGGCGCTCGGACGCGCAGCGGGAGCGGCGCTCAGGTGCGCGGGCGACGCCGTACTGCCCGGGTCCGGGTCCGCGGCCGGTCCGGCGCACTGGCGCGTGGCTGCCCCCATGACCCCTCCCGGCGCGGTAGTGCGTCGCCGGGCAGCGGCCCGCCCGGCCTGCCGTACGGGATGAATCTTCTCATCCCCGGTCGTACCTCACAGGCGATCCGGCGCGCTGGTCGCGTACGCTCGGACCGCTGTGACCTCTACCGAAGCGAACCCCGTCGCGACCGTGCCGCCGCACGCGTCGCGGATCCGCACCTTCCACCCCCGCCGGGGCCGGATGACCGGCCGCCAGGTCGACGCCCTCGACCGACTCTGGTCGGCGTACGGCCTGACGGTGGCCGACGATCCCGCCGCCGCGCCCGTGGACCTGGCGGCGCTGTTCGGTCGCCGGGCCCCGATCGTGCTGGAGATCGGGTCGGGGATGGGGGACGCCACGGCCGCGATGGCCGCCGCCGACCCAGGCCGAGACTATCTGGCGGTCGAGGTGCACACGCCGGGAATCGCCAACCTGTTGGGCCTGGTGGAGCGCCTCGGGCTGGACAACGTGCGGGTCGCCCGGGGCGACGCGTTGGACCTGGTCCGGGCGCTTCCGGACGGCTCGCTGGACGCGGTGCACGTCTTCTTCCCCGACCCGTGGCCCAAGTCGCGGCACCACAAGCGGCGGATCATCCAGCCGGCGCACGTGGCGCTGCTGCGCTCGCGGCTGGCCCCCGGCGGGACGCTGCACTGCGCCACCGACTGGGCCGAGTACGCCGGGTCGATGCGGGAGACGCTGACCGCCGACCCGGGGCTGGTGGACGTGCACGGCGGGTACGCTCCGCGTCCGGCGCACCGGCCGGTCACCAAGTTCGAGCGGCGCGCCCTGACGGCGGGCCGCCCGGTGTTCGACCTGGTCCACCGCCGCGCCTGACGTGCCGGTTGGCGCGGAGGGGCCTGCGACAGGCACGATGGACGGGCTATGACGCTCACCGCCGCGCTGCCGACAAGCGCCGACCCCGACACCCTCTTCGACGCGTTCGCCGGCTGGGCGAAGGAGCGCGGCCTCGACCTCTACCCCCACCAGGAGGAGGCGGTCATCGAGATCGTCTCCGGGGCCAACGTGATCATGAACACGCCGACCGGCTCGGGCAAGAGCCTGGTGGCGATCGCCGCCCACTTCGCCGCCCTGGCCGACGACCGGACGACCTTCTACACCGCCCCGATCAAGGCCCTGGTGTCGGAGAAGTTCTTCGCCCTCTGCGAGGTCTTCGGGGCCGACAACGTCGGCATGCTCACCGGCGACGCCAGCGTCAACGCCGACGCCCCGATCATCTGCTGCACGGCCGAGGTGCTGGCCAACCTCGCGCTGCGCGAGGGCGCGCGGGCCGACGTCGGCCAGGTGATCATGGACGAGTTCCACTTCTACGCCGAGCCGGACCGGGGCTGGGCCTGGCAGGTGCCGATCATCGAGCTGCCGCAGGCCCAGTTCGTGCTGATGTCGGCGACGCTCGGCGACACGACCCGCTTCGTCGACGACCTCACCCGGCGCACCGGCCGGCCGACCGCCGTCGTGCGCTCGGCCGAGCGGCCGGTCCCGCTCCTCTTCTCGTACGCGATGACGCCGCTGCACGAGACCCTGGAGGAGCTGCTGCAGACCAAGCAGGCCCCGGTGTACGTCGTGCACTTCACCCAGGCCGCCGCCCTGGAGCGCGCCCAGGCGCTGATGAGCGTCAACGTGTGCACCCGGGCGGAGAAGGACATGATCGCCGAGGCGATCGGCCGGTTCCGGTTCACCTCCGGCTTCGGCAAGACCCTGTCGCGGCTGGTGCGGCACGGCATCGGGGTGCACCACGCCGGCATGCTGCCGAAATACCGCCGGCTCGTGGAGACCCTCGCCCAGGCCGGCCTGCTCAAGGTCATCTGTGGCACCGACACGCTCGGCGTCGGCATCAACGTGCCCATCCGCACGGTGCTGTTCACCGGCCTGAGCAAGTACGACGGGGTGCGCACCCGGCTGCTGAAGGCCCGCGAGTTCCACCAGATCGCCGGCCGGGCCGGGCGGGCCGGCTTCGACACCCTCGGCCGGGTCGTCGTGCAGGCCCCCGAGCACGTCATCGAGAACGAGAAGGCCCTCGCCAAGGCCGGCGACGACCCGAAGAAGCGGCGCAAGGTCGTGCGCAAGAAGCCGCCGGAGGGCTCGATCGGCTGGGGCCAGCCGACCTTCGACCGCCTCGTCGAGGCCGAGCCGGAGCCGCTGACGTCCAGCTTCCAGGTCAGCCACTCGATGCTGCTCAACGTCATCGGCCGGCCCGGCGACGCGTTCGCCGCGATGCGGCACCTGCTCACCGACAACCACGAGGACCGCGCCGCCCAGCGCCGGCACATCCGCCGGGCCATCGCCATCTACCGGGCGCTGCGGGCCGGCGGGGTGGTCGAGGAGCTGCCCGAGCCGGACGAGACCGGCCGCCGGGTGCGGCTCACCGTCGACCTCCAGCTCGACTTCGCGCTCAACCAGCCGCTGTCGCCCCTCGCGCTGGCCGCGATCGAGCTGCTCGACGCCGAGAGCCCCTCGTACGCCCTCGACGTGCTCAGCGTGATCGAGTCGATCCTCGACGACCCCCGCCAGGTGCTGTCCGCGCAGCAGTTCAAGGCCCGCGGCGAGGCGGTCGCCGCGATGAAGGCCGAGGGCATCGAGTACGAGGCCCGCCTCGAACTGCTCGACGAGGTGACCTGGCCCAAGCCCCTGGCGGAGCTGCTGGAGGCCGCGTACGAGATGTACCGGCGGGGGCACCCGTGGGTCGCCGACCACCAGCTCTCCCCCAAGTCCGTCGTGCGGGACATGTACGAGCGGGCGATGACCTTCACCGAGTACGTGCAGTTCTACTCGCTCACCCGCTCCGAGGGCCTCGTGCTGCGCTACCTCGCCGACGCGTACAAGACGCTGCGGCAGACCGTGCCCGAGGACGCCAAGACCGAGGAGCTGATCGACCTCATCGAGTGGCTGCACGAGCTGGTCCGCCAGGTCGACTCCAGCCTCATCGACGAGTGGGAGCGGCTGCGCAACCCGTCGGACGTCGCCGAGGCCGCCGAGGCGCACGCCGCCCTCGACGACCGGCCGCCGGCGGTCACCCGCAACGCGCGGGCGTTCCGGGTGCTGGTGCGCAACGCGCTGTTCCGCCGGGTCGAGCTGGCCGCCCTGCGCCGCTGGGACCTGCTG
Source organism: Micromonospora sp. NPDC002575 (assembly GCF_042889525.1). Lineage (NCBI taxonomy): Bacteria > Bacillati > Actinomycetota > Actinomycetes > Micromonosporales > Micromonosporaceae > Micromonospora > Micromonospora sp. NPDC002575. Next base: position 147,014 of record NZ_JBIARA010000018.1, read on the forward strand.
GGCGAGCTGGACGCCGCCGACGGCTGGGACGCCGACGCGTGGGCCGACGCGCTGGAGCCGTACTTCGAGGCGTACGACTCGATCGGGACGGGGCCGGACGCCCGCGGCCCGGCGCTGCTGATGATCGAGCAGGGCCGGGACCGGTGGACGGTCCGGCAGATCCTCGACGACCCCGACGGCGACCACGACTGGCGCATCAGCGCCGAGGTCGACCTGGCCGCCTCCGACGAGGTCGGGGCGGCCGTCGTCCGGATCACGGACGTCGGCCAGCTCTGACCGCGGCGGCGGTGCACCGCGTGCGCCTGCCCGAGGACGGACCCGGTGCCGTGCGGTGGGGCGCGAGCGCGGCGGGGTCGCTGTTCGTCCGGGCCGAGGTGCGCCGTGCGCACGGGCACGGACGGCTGCCGATGCGCCCCTCATTTTGCTGGGCGATGTCAGACCCGTCGATTAGAATGTATGTACTAAACCAAGTCCTGACCTGGGAGGACTTCCGTGACCGTGCCCACCTTCAGCACCCTCCCGCCCTACGCCACCCTCCTCGGCTTCACCCGGTACGTCGACCGCACCGGGCCCACCAAGGCCAGCTTCGTCGGGGGCCTGCGCAAGCAGCGGGCCAGCAAGCACGGGTTCAACCCGCACGGTCAGTTCGTCAAGGCGCTCAAGGCCGACGTCGCGTTCCACACCGGCGGCACCCACCTGGCGCAGGTGGCCGACGCGGTCAAGCCGCGCTGGCAGCCGCTCTACCGGGCGCTCGTGCCGGGCGCGACGGCCTGGCTGCACTCCCTCGGCGAACCGACCGGCGTCGACCTGGCGCAGACCCGCGACGCCCTGGCCATGCTCGGCGACCTGCCGGTGAAGATCAACCCGCACTTCGGCATCCGGCACGCCGCCGACGGCCGCGCCGAGGCGGTCCGCCTGCACTTCGACGAGGCCCCGCCCAGCGAGGAGGCGGCCCTGGCCACCCTGCACCTGATGGCCCGGCACATGGACGCGGTCCTGCCGCACGCCACGCCCGTCCTGGTCGACGTGCGGCGGGGCGTGGCGCACCGGATGCCCGACGGCGTCAAGCCCGAGCAGGTCGAGCAGTGGCTGGCCGGCGAGGCGGCGGCGTTCCGCGCGATCTGGTCCACCGCCGCCTGACCCCACCCACCGCCGCCCGACCGCGCCACCTCCCACCAGCCGAGGGAGGTGGCGCGGTCGCGCACGGCGCCGACCGGCGCACGACGCGCTAGGCGGCCCCGATATGGCGCGCCGCGCCACATCGGGGCGCAGCGCAGCGCGGCACGGACCGCATGATCGCGCTCGATCCGGGAAGCAGTGGCATCGATCGCGTCGGGAGGCCACTCGATCCCGGATCGAGCACGTTCTTGAGCGGCGTCACCCGGGTTATCCACAGGGGACAGCGCGGCGTCCGCAGAACCGGCACGGTAAGGACATGCCGAAGAGCCCTCGACGACCTCCCCAACTGCGAGGTCGGATCTTCCGCGGTTCGGTGGCCCGGTCCCGGGGCCTGCTGACCCGCAACGACCTCCGCAGTTCCGCCTGGCGGCCGTTGTTCCGCGACGTCTACGCCGACGCGGGGATCACGGTCACCCACCGGCACCGGTGCATGGCGGTGGCCCGCTGGCTGGTTCCGCCCGGCACCGCGATCGCCGGCCGCTCCGCCGCAGCGCTGTACGGCGTGGGAAAGATCCCACCCGACGAGCCGGTCGACGTACTTACGCCCAGCGCGCCTCCTGCCAGGAGCTTGGACGTGCCGCCCCCGACGCCTGAGCCCTCGGCCCCTGTGCCGGCCCCGCCGTCGGGATCACCACCGCCAGCGATGCCGCTACAGGGCAGCCGCCGGCGGCTTGGGCCTGTGGCGGGACTGTGCGTGCACCGGGGTCCGGTGCTTCCGGGGGACATCGTCGACCGGGCGGGCATCCCGGTGACCAGTCCGGTGCGTACCTGCTGGGATGTCGCCCGCTGGCTGGACGTGGTGGAAGCGGTCGTCGTCATCGACGGCCTTCTGGCGCGACGGATCGTCGACGTCCCGACGCTACGCGAGTACGCCCTGGCGCGGGCGGGGTGCCGGGGCTGGCGGTCGCTGTTGCGCGCCGTCGACCTCGCCGACGCCGGCGCCGAGTCGCCGCAGGAGTCCCGGACCAGGGTCCGGTTGGTGCTGGCCGGCCTGCCCCGGCCCCGTACCCAGTGGGTCGTCTCCGACGGTGGGCGCTTCGTGGCCCGGCTGGACCTGGCCTGGCCGGAGTTCCGGGTCGCCGTCGAGTACGACGGGCTCTGGCACGACGATCCAGAACAGTTCCATCGGGACCGTCTCCGCCTGAACCGGCTGCTCGGCGGGGACTGGCTCGTCCTGCACGTGACGGCGCGACGCCTCCGCGAGGACTTCGACGGCGTCCTCGCCGAGATCCGCGCGGCCCTCCGCTCCCGCGGCCACCGGCCCCGGCCCCGGGACTGAGCGCCCGGAGATCGCGCGCTCAATCACGGAAAGAGTGGCCTCCACTCGCGTCTGGGGATTTAACGCTGGGCGGGTCGGCGTCGCTTGATGATTGTCTTGTGGCGTGGGGTGGGTTGCTGGTTTCGGCTGCCTTTGGGGCGTCCT